>CAZSXS010000059.1:0-23327 GCA_964611385.1 uncultured Defluviitaleaceae bacterium | reverse complement strand
GGCACGCCGCCAGCGTTCATCCTGAGCCAGGATCAAACTCTCTTTTAAAACTTGTCCTGCTTTGTTAAGCAGTAGAATTGCTCGGTTTTAAAAAACTGGCTTGTTGATTCGTTTGTGTTTCTTCCTTATATTATAGGGTTTTAAAATTTCTATTTCGTGGTCATTTTCAACTACGCTAGAGGTTTTTAATTTCCTACTAGAAAGGATTTGTTTCAATAAGTGGTTGGTTAATTCAGTTTTCAATGTTCCGTGACAACGAAAGAGATTCTACCACACGAATTCAAATCTGTCAACAGGTTTTTTGAAAAATTCTGCAGAAATTTTTCCGTAAGGGCTTCCCTTTTTCCCCATTATATTTGAATGCTTGATTTTCCGGGGTTTTCTTGGGGTTTCACAGGGTGATATAGTCTCCCCGCGAAAAATTAGATTGACTATTTCATCATATTAATTTATAACTTCACTATGTTATTGATGGAAAGTCATTCTTCAGAGCTAAAAAAATTATCTTTAGATTGAGAAAAACAATAGCAATGAAGTTGAGCTTTTTGAAGAAAATAATCTTGAATACAAGGAGTGTATGAATATGGCTTGGTTTGGACAGGGCAAAGATACAATTGAATGGGATGAATTCAGAGATGATGTTCTATTTTATAAATGGCCTGCTACTGAAATAAAGAAGGGTGCTAAGCTGATAATCCGACCGGGGCAGAAAGCAATCTTCTTCGCCAACGGTTCAGTTGAAGGTATTTTTGAAGATCCCGGCAGCTTCGATGTTGCAACGCAGATTATTCCGTTTCTTTCCACATTGAAGGGGTTCCTTTCGTTACGGGGGGATACGGGTATGCGTGCAGAGGTTTATTTCGTCAATGCCAAGGAGCTACTCTTACCTTGGGGAACGAGACAACGGATCATGATTCCATCGCCGGAGGTTCCATCTGGGGTGCCTGTGGGCTGCAACGGAAACTTAATTGTAGAGTTTAGAGATTACCTGAAATTCATTACGAAGGTTGCAGGGGTCAAGGCTACCTTTTCTCTTTCTGATATTTCAGAGCGCATCATAGGCGAGCTTGGACCTATCATTTCTGAATCTATTCTTGGGAACCAAAATGCTGTTGGTTTAAATGTTTTGTTTAGCCTGCAAGCTAACAGTCGATCTTTAGGGAAGAAGATTGCTGAGGAGCTAGACAAGGAGCTTTTCGACTTCGGTCTTGGCGTTCGGGATCTGAATATTATTTCTATTAACTATCCCAAGGAAGTACAGGCCATGGCCGAAAAGGTAGCCGCTCAATCTTTTGTTGGTGACGTAGGCAAGTATGCAGCGATGTCCATGGCAGACAGCTTTGGAAAGGATGGCAGCAATGCAGGGGCTATGGGTGCGCAGATGGCCATGGGCGTTCAAATGGCTCAACAAATGATGGGTGCCATCAATCAGACACCAATGCAAAACCAACAAGCACAACAACGACAAGCACAGCAGCCATATCAAACACCTGACCAGCAACCTCAACAAGCAGCGTCGGCAGGAGACCGCTTTTGCCCAAGCTGTAGAAAAATGGTGACAGGCAAGTTCTGTTCTGAGTGTGGTACTGCTACGGTATAGACGGGCGAAATAATTTCCAATGTTGCTTTATTTACCCCAGTTCTCCAATACCCCTTGCATTCACAAAAACTTTATGTTAAACTATGCCAAGTCATTAAGAGTGGGTTCGCCCACTCTTATCTTTATATTAAGGAAGTGATTTTTTGACGACCGGTTTTACGAGCGAATTATTGTCAACAGTGAATAGTTATCTTGAGCCTATTTTAAACGAAGCTTCCTGTGAGCTTTTTGACCTAGAATTTGTGAAAGAGGGGCCGAATCATTATCTCCGTGTCTTTATTGATAAGGAGGGCGGCGTGACCATTGACGATTGCGAGTTTATTAGCAGAAGGCTTGAAAGCCGCTTAGACGAGGCAGACCCTATTCCGATGCAATATATATTGGAAGTAAGTTCCCCTGGTGTGGAACGACCCATTAAAAAGGATTCGGACTTTGAAAAATATAAGGGTGAACAAGTGGAAATCAAGCTTTACAAGCCACTGAACAAATCAAAAACCTACTCTGGTACCCTCCTGGGGCTTAAGGACGGAATCGTTTCCATTCGCGTAAATCCAGGCAAAAAAGGTAAAATTCAGGAAAACAACGATATTGAAATCGAAAGGGCAGCCATTGCGTCCTGTAAGCTGGCCTTTAATTGGAAAGGGGAGGTATTCAAAGGCAAATGAGTAATTCGAGTGAGTTAATCGAAGCGTTGAATCAAGTGGCCAAAGAAAAGGGGATCGATAAAGAAGTCATATTTGAAGCGATTGAAACCTCGCTGATTTCGGCTTGTAAGAAAAATTTCGGAACATCACAAAATGTACGAGTTGACATGGATAGAAAAACGGGCGTTGTGAAGGTGTACGCCCAAAGAACAGTTTCTGAGGAAGTAAGTGACCCCAATCTGCATATTTCCGTACAGGAAGCCAGAAAGAAAGACATTAATTATGAGATCGGGGATATCGTCGAGACTGAGGTCACACCTAAGAACTTTGGTCGGATTTCTGCCCAGACTGCCAAGCAGGTGGTTGTACAAAAATTTAGAGAAGCAGAACGTGATATTTTATTCAACGAATATGTTGCAAAAGAGCGTGAAGTGATAACGGGTATCATACAGCATTCAGAAAAGAAAAATATCGTCGTGGCATTAGGAAAGATCGACGCATTTTTACCTACTAATGAGCAAATGCCTGGTGAAATCTACCGCTTTAATGATCGCAAAAAGCTCTACGTTTTGGAGGTGAAGCGTTCCTCAAAGGGGCCGATTATTAATTTATCCCGAACACATCCTGAGCTTGTCAAGAGGCTTTTTGAGCAGGAATCACCGGAAATCCACGATGGCATTGTTGAAATCAAATCTGTTGCCCGAGAGCCGGGTAGCCGTACAAAGATTGCCGTCTTCAGTAAAAACCCCGATGTAGACGCCATTGGAGCCTGCGTTGGCCACAACGGATATCGAGTAAATGTGGTTGTATCTGAGCTGAACGGCGAAAAAATTGATGTAATTTTATGGGACAGCGATCCTAGGAAATACATTGTTTCTGCTCTTAGTCCTTCAAGAATACTCGCCATCTCAGTAAACACAGAGGCCAGGACAGCAAGGGTTTTGGTTCCAGACAACCAGCTTTCCTTGGTTATTGGAAAAGAAGGTCAAAACGTTCGCTTAGCGGCCAGACTGACAGGCTTTAAAATTGATATCAAGAGCGAAAGCAATGGTGCCTCCTTAATGAGTCCGCAGGACTATTTATTTACTAATGAAAAGCCTGAACCTACTCCTTTTAACAAGTTCAATGAAGCTGATGAAGATGAATATGAGGAAGTTTTCGACGAAGATGAAAATGGGGAAGCTGAATTTGATGAAAGCGCATACAGCGATCTTAATGAATCCGAGTATTCCGATATGAGCGACTACGAGGCAGATCAGTCGGATGAGGAAGACTATGAGCATGAAGATGACAATGAAGAGGGCGCTGAGGATGATTCAGAGGTTGATGAGGACCTAGTAGGAGTCTCTGACTTGGATGAGAATTATGAAAACTAAAAAAATACCTTTAAGGCGATGCACAGGATGCAATGAAATGAAGGAAAAGAAAGAACTAGTACGGATTGTGAAAAGCGATGAATCTGGTTATTTTTTAGATGCAAGCGGGAAAAAATCAGGCCGGGGCGCCTACGTCTGCAAAAACAAGGAATGTCTGCAAAAAGCACATAAATCAAGGGGGCTGGAACGCTCTTTTAAAGCACCCGTACCTAAGGAGGTTTACGAAGAATTGCTTCAATTACTGGAGGCTGATTCTTAAAATATGAATAAAAGAGTCCTTTCATTATTAAGCCTTTGCCAAAAAGCAGGCAAACTTTGTACCGGAGAATCCAACTGCGAAAAAGCACTAAAAGAAAACAAGGCGCGTCTTGTAATCATCGCTGAGGACGCATCGGAAAATACAAAGAAAAAATTTACAAACAAAGCATTTTATTATCAGGTTAAAACCCTGAATATTGGCACTAGAGATGAATTAAGCAAGGCAATCGGAAAAATGAATCGAGTTACACTCATCATTACGGACGAAAACTTTGCAAATAAAATTATAGAAATGATTGAATTATAAAAAATATGAAAAGAATGATATGGAATGGAACAAAAGGCGGATAAATGAGATGGAGGTGGGCGGATGCCCAAAATTCGCATATATGATCTAGCTAAAAAAATAAATATCGAAAGCAAAGAACTATTGTCAAAGCTCAAGGAATTTGGTATATCTGACAAGGTACACTCCAGCAGCATAGATGACGATTTGGCTAACAGGCTGTCAGATGCCTTTAAAGCTAAAGTAAGAACACAGAATATAAGCCAAGAGGGGCAAGGACAGCAAGGTATGAATCAGCAAGCCAAGGAAAACCAAGAAAATATAAAAAAACAGCAGATTAAAAATCAGCAAACCCAACAAGCCCAGCAGGATCAGAACGCCCAGAATATGACGGCTAAACCGATCCAACAGAATCAGCCCGTTGCAGCACCCCAACAACCCGCTCAAAACCTCCAGGCAATGAGCAGTAGCCAGCCTATTCCAGTACCTGTGGACCGTCAAACCAAGACGCAGACTCAAAACCCTCAGCGTCAAAATCAATCTCAGGGCCAAGGGCAAAGCCAAGGACAACAGCAAGGGCAGAGACGGCAAGGTTCGCAAATGCAGGGACAACAGCCTCATGGACAGGGTCAGACCCAAGGACAGGGCCAAAGACAGGGACAACAAGTTCAAGGGCAAGGTCAAAGGCAAATGCAAGGACAACGGCCAGTAGGGCAAACCCATAGCCAAGGGCAAAATCAACAACAAGGACAAAGACAAGGACAGCACGGGCAAGGAGGCCAAATGCAAGGTAATCAAGGACAAAATCAAGGACAACATCAGGCTCAACATCAGACAACACAGCATCAGACTCAAGGACAGCATCAAGGGCAAGGGTATAGCGCTCAAGGTCAAAGGCAACAAGGGCAACGCCGTCCAAATGAGAACAGCGGGCAAGGCGGATACACAAATTCCAATCAAGGACAGCGTCAAAACGATATGCGTCGTCAAGGCCAACCAGGTCAACAAGGTCAAACACAGGGGCAAGGACAAGGTCAGTCCCATGGACAAAGTCAGTCACAAAGCCAAAACAGACCGTACCAGAACCGTACTGACCACCGTGAATTCAGGGAAGCAGGTCAAGAAGGTAACCGTGAAAACAGATCCTATGGCTCCCAAGGGACGGACAGACGGCAACAAAGACCTCAAGGTAGCGGACAACAGGGTCAATCCTATGGACAGGGTCAAGGCGGCGGTCAGCGTCAAGGTCAGCAAGGTCAAGGTCAAAGACAAGGTGGCTATCAAGGTCAACGTCCACAGGGAGAAGGTGGACCACGCTCTCAAGATCAACAGGGGTACAGGCAAGGAAGTCGTGACCAAAAACCAGAGGGTCAAGGCTACAGACAGAATAAACCAGAGGGTCAAGGCTTTAAAGGAAAAGATGATGGCTTCAGAGCAAAGGACAAGGACGATAACTACGGTTCAAAGCCAGGTCAGAAGCCTGCACAAGGCAACCGTAGCCCAGGTGCCCGCAATGGTCAACGCCCAGGTGGTTCCAAGCTCCAAGTGTTGCAACCGGTTCGAGAAGAAATTGATTTAAACCGCAGAAAACGGGACGAAAAGCACAAGGATATGAAGGAACAGCCGGAAAAGCAGGGTAAGGCTAAGAACGGAAAGATCGAAGTGCCCAAGAAAGCCGAAGTCAAGAAACCGGAACCGCCAAAAAGAGAACCTATCCATCCAAGCCTTCCAGTTCAGCTTCCGCCTGTCATGACGGTTAAAGAGCTTGCTGAAATCTTGAAAAAGAGCGGCAGTGATATTATTAAAATTTTCATGAACCAAGGAAAGCTTTTGACCCTGAATCAGGAAATCGACTACGAAACAGCAGCAAACGTTTGTATGCACTATGAGTATGATTTCGAGCCAATCAAAGAAATTGATATTTTAGAAGAAGCCTTCAAGGAAGAGGAAGAAACCGATGAAATGAAGCTGGAAAGACCTCCTGTTGTGGTGGTCATGGGACACGTTGACCATGGAAAAACCTCTCTATTGGATTCGATCCGTCAAACCAGCGTTACGACTACGGAAGCAGGCGGTATCACGCAGCATATTGGTGCTTATACGGTATCAATTGACGACAAGCCGATTACTTTCTTAGATACGCCCGGCCATGAGGCATTTACGGCAATGAGAATGAGAGGGGCCCAGGTAACGGATATCGCTGTATTAGTTGTGGCGGCAGACGATGGTGTTATGCCTCAAACCATAGAGGCCATCAACCATGCCAAGGCTGCAAATGTGGATATCATCGTAGCCATCAATAAAATCGACAAGCCCAATGCCAATCCGGATCGAGTCAAGCAAGAGCTGACCGAGCATGGCATCTTGGTAGAAGACTGGGGCGGCGATATCATCAGCGCACCCGTTTCGGCAGTCAAGAAAACAGGAATAGACCATCTTTTGGAAATGATTATCCTTGTGGCAGAGATGAAGGAACTGAAAGCCAATCCCAACAAGCGAGCCAGAGGTACTGTTATCGAAGCTTTACTCGATAAGGGTCGTGGCCCTGTTGCCACTGTCTTGGTTCAGGATGGTACCCTTCAAGTAGGCGACTATGTAGTAGCAGGCGGCGCTCATGGTCGTATCCGTGCTATGATGGACGACAAGGGTCTCAGCGTGAAAAAAGCCGGGCCGTCTATGCCTGTGGAAATCCTAGGACTGTCCGAAGTACCAAGGGCTGGTGATGCCTTTAATGTAGCTGTAAGCGACAAGCAGGCTCGTTCTGTTGCGGATTCCCTTGCTTCAAAGAGCCGTGAGGAACTCTTAAAGAGTACACCGCAAAAGGTTTCCTTGGATGATTTGTTCAGCCAGATCCAGGCCGGAAACGTGAAAGACTTGAACATTGTGGTTAAAGCCGACGTTCAAGGCTCCGCCGAAGCAGTGAAAACCAGTCTTGAGCGTTTATCGAATGCAGAGGTACGTATTCGCATTATTCACAGCGGTGTAGGTGCCATTACGGAGACTGACGTTATGTTGGCTTCTGCATCTAATGCCATCATCATCGGCTTTAATGTTCGCCCTGAAGCGGCCTCAAAAAATGTTGCAGAGCTGGAAAAGGTAGATATACGCCTGTATCGTATCATTTACAATGCCATTGAGGACATCAGCGCCGCTATGAAGGGTATGCTGGATCCAGTTTACAAAGAAAAGGTTATCGGTCATGCAGAAATCCGTAAGCTCTTTAAAGCTTCCGGCATAGGTACCATTGCAGGTGCCTATATCACGGACGGTAAGTTCTTACGTCATACCTCCGTGCGCATTATCCGTGATTCTAAGGTCGTTTACGAAGGTAGCCTGGACACCCTGAAGCGCTTCAAGGACGACGTGAAGGAAGTAAACTCTGGTTACGAGTGCGGGTTGTTGTTTAACAAGTTTAACGATGTTAAGGAAGGCGACAAGGTTGAGGCTTTCATGATGGAAGAGGTCGAAAGATAATGCCGAATAAAAACAGATTGACCCGGATTAACGATGAGATACTGAAAGAAACCGCCAATATTATTCGCTCTGAATGCAAAGATCCCCGGGTAAACGTACTGACTGTGGTCACCAAGGTTGAAACCACCAACGACTTAAAAAACTGCAAGATCTTTGTCAGCGTTCTTGGCAGCGAAGAAGAAAAAAAATCCGCCATGGAAGGACTGAAAAATGCTACTGGCTTTATCCGTAAAGAACTGGCCACCAGGATCAATTTACGGAACACACCAGAGCTGAGGTTTGTCCTGGATGAATCCTTAGAGTACAGTATGAGAATGAACAAGCTGATCGAAGAGGTACTGTCTCAATGATGAAGGGTGTTTCAGAGATTGAACGGATTACACAAAAGCTGAAAGATTCCAAAAAAATTGTCATTGCCGGGCATCTAAACCCCGACGGCGATTCCATCGGCTCCTGCTTTGCCCTTGCCTATGCGCTTAAGTGCCTTGGCAAGGAGCCCATGGTATTTCTGGAAGAATACAGCCCAAAGTTCAATTGTATACCGGGTAAAGAGTTCCTGTTTAAGGGTGAGCTAAAAGAGGCTTGCTGTGATGTGTTTGTTTCTGTAGACTGCGCAACGCCAGAGCGTATGGGCAAGCCCATAAAGCTTTTTAAGCATGCCCCTTTTCGTATTTGCATTGATCACCATATTGCAGAGAAACTGTATGGGGATTTGAACTTGGTCGTTGAAGGCGCTTCCTCTACGGGCGAGTTGATGTATGATATTATAGACAGCTTATTGGGTCAGGAGTCGATGAACGAGGAAATCTGCACTTGTATTTATGCAGCCTTGATAAACGATACCGGAGGCTTTCGTCATTCTTGTACATCAAGAAAAACCATGCAGATTGCTGGGGTCTTGATGGAGAAGATTCGTTTTACTGAGATCTACAATGAGCTTTGTTTCCGCCGTTCTCCTTCGGAGGCAAAGATTCTTGCCCGCTCCATCGAAAAAATAAAAACCTATGGCAATGTGGCTACTGCTATTTTGACCCAGAAGGATTATGAAGACTGTCAGGCCAACAGCAAAGATTTGGACGGTATCGCAGAATATATACTTGGTATCCGAGGCATGGAGGTTTCCATCCTGGGTTATGTGAAGAAGGAAAAAGACATCAAATTCTCACTTCGTTCTAAAAGCATCAATGTGGCTCAGATCGCCAAGAAATACGGAGGTGGAGGCCATGCCTTGGCTGCCGGTTGTAATCAGCAGGGGGATCTCCATGCCATGATGGAGTTTGTGTTAAAGGATGTTTTAGAAGCCTTGAAGGAAGCAACGAAAGATCCTTGGAGGGAGCCATGTTAGGCATATTGAATATTAATAAGGAGGAAGGATATACCTCCGCTGATGTGGTTCACATTGTCAGAAAAACTTTGGCAATTGCTTACGGATATAAAGAAAAGGTTGGACACACGGGCACCCTAGATCCTATGGCTACTGGGGTCTTGCCCGTGTGCGTTGGCCGCGCCACCAAGCTTGCTGATTTGATCATGAGCAAGCGTAAAGTTTACAAGGCTAGAGTTCGTCTTGGGATTGCAACTGATACAGGGGATATTACAGGGACAGTTCTTGAAGAAGCTTCTGTTCAAATGGGGCCGGAACTGATGGATGAAATCCATAGAGTTGCCAGCTCTTTTTTGGGCAAAAGTTTGCAGATTCCCCCGATGTACTCGGCTCTAAAGGTGAACGGGAAAAGGCTTTATGCGCTAGCAAGAGAAGGCCTGGAAGTAGAGAGACAAGCTCGTGAGATTGAAATTTTTGATTTGAAAATCACGGATGGGTATGAAGACGGGTTTACCATGCTTGTAGACTGCTCCAAGGGTACCTACATTCGCAGTCTTGCAGAGGACATAGGGAAGAAGCTGGGCTTTCCGGCTTGTTTGCAGGCCTTGGAGCGGACGGCAACTGGTAGGTTTACCCTTGACTCTGCTTGCAAGCTGGATCAGTTTAAAGCTATGGTGCAAAAAGGTAGACTTTCTGAACTACTCTTGCCAGTGGATACTGTTTTGGACTATCCTAGGCTGAAAGCCAAACAAGCAGCCCAAAAGTTTCTCGAAAACGGTAATAAGATCGGATTGGGTCTGATTGAGGGATTGGATGAACCAACAGGGCTTGAAGGAAGGAAAAGCTTCGACAGTGCTCCGTGGAAGGAAAGTTTAGCGCATGAGTCTGATTTTGCAGTCAAAGATGAAATCGGAAAGAATCCGGTCTTTATCTATGATTATGAAAACCGCTTGGTCGGAATATATAAGGCAAACCAAAGGTTCTTTGAGCCTGAACTGATGCTACTTTAAATGATAAACTTGCCTGGGGGGTTTCATGAACCATATTACTAACAGAGACTTTTTTGAAAATCATCAGCCCGATTATAAGGAATCATCCGTTGCCTTGGGAAACTTTGACGGTCTACACAGAGGGCACATGCTCCTGGTTGACAAGCTCAAGGAAGCCGGAGGGGAAACCGTGGTATTTTCATTTGAACCTCACCCCTTGTCGGTAATAACGGGTAGCCGGATCCCCTCAATCCTGAGCTCAAATGAAAAGTTGTTTTTGCTGGAGCGAATGGGCATCGACTGCTTTTTGGAGTACCCCTTCGATAAAGCCTTTGCCAACACCTCCGCTCAGGAATTTGTTGAAAAGATTTTGTCCAAACTGAACTGCAAGAACTTAATCATCGGCGAGGATTACCGCTTTGGGCGAAATCGGGAAGGTAACGCTGAATTTTTACAGGAGATTTGCGGTCGGAAAGGAATTAAGGTATTTCAAATAGATACCCTTTATCATGAGGGAGAAAAAATAAGCTCAACCAGGATCCGTGAAGCCATTGCTCGTCAGCAGATGGAAGAGGCAGAAGCACTGCTGGGTCGTCCTTTTTTAATTATGGGAGAGGTCGTGAAGGGCAATCGAATCGGACGGTCTTTAGGTTTCCCTACTGCAAACATGCGCATCTGTGAGAAGAAAATCACCCCTAAGAACGGAGTTTACATCACGAAGACCCTCATCAACGGAGTTTTATATGAAAGCATAACAAACATTGGCATTAGGCCTAGCATAGAAAGCGACTCCCTTAAAACAAGAAACATGGAGACTTATGTTTTTGATTTCTCTGGTGAGTTGTACGGGCAGCGTATTGTTGTTTACTTTTACCGCTATGTTCGGGATGAAACTCATTTTGAAAGCCTGGATCAATTGAAGGGCAGGATTCAGGAGGATCTTAGGATCGCTAGGGCGTATTTTGTGAATGAGAAATGCAAGCAAGGGAACTGGGGAAATAAGGGACTAAACTAATAAGGCAATAAGGTAAAAGGCATCAATCGGTTTATACTGATTGATGCCTTTTACTGTAAGCGTTCCCGACTGCCAGCCTGTGTCGGGAGTCATGCTCAGTACAAGAGCTGCGCCGCTCGTTACACCTGTGCCGCTTGTTATCAGGTTGCCGTTGTTTGTAACCGCTATGGTGCCGTTGCCGATATGGTTAAATGCTACAAGCAGCAAGTCTACGTCCGCTGTGGTAAATGAGCCGCTTATAGCGGGTGACGAGAGATTAACATGGTCAACAAACGCTCCGACTTCTACGTTTACTGTGTAGCTTGTGCTTGTTGTAAGCCTTTGCGTAATGCTGACATCGCTTGTGTACCAGCCGTTGTCGCCTTGTGTACCTACAAGCGTTGCCGTTTCGCTAATGCTCTTTTGCGTAATGGCAAAGGTTCCTGTTACCGTGCCGGAGTAGTTGCCCTTACCAGTGATTTCTATGGTTGCTGTTCCGACATTTGTGTTGCTAGCAAATGCCGCTTGTGCCAAAGGGTAAGCCGCCGTCCTCGGCAAAAACGGTCATGCCTGTCACGGAAAAGAGCATCGCCACCGATAAGATAATGGATAGGATTCGTTTTTTAAAATGCGTTTGCATATGGGGTTCCTCCTCAAAATTCTTTAATCAGAATACACACAGCTGTATTTAGGATATGAAGGGTATCCTATACCCGATATGTTTGTTGCTTTAAGCATTTGTGAAAATCATTTTCTTGTAAATCAGTTCGCACTCCCCGCTCGGTTACTGCGCTTTCAAGACAAAGCGCTACCGGCACCTTGTAGCTGTCGCACTGAGCTTCCTTGTCGTCGGTGAGCATTGTCAGCCGGTAGCCGCGGTTCAGCTCGGATATACGGTAGGCAACAGGCAGACCGTCTGCCCCCGGCAGTGCGATAGGTTGTAAGTAGGTTTAACAGGCTGCAATAGCGTCTGTCGCGTATGTAATCCCGTGTGATGCGAAGGGTGCGCCCCAGTAGAAAGTCCAAGACACCGGCAGTATAAAGGCAACGGATACCGCCGCCCTCTAAGATCAGTCCTACGTTATACAACATTCATTTTTCCTCCAGCCTCTTTTCCAAGCGGGTAAGCGCCCTATATACAGAGATATTTTGAACTATCTGCTACACCCGACAGGGCTTACCACCAAAGCGGAACTTGCACAGGTTGTGTTCAATCAATGATCGGCGTAAGCTTTTGGAGCTTCCGGCTTCGATTCTTCTGTTGCAGGATTCAAAAGCTGCATGATTGTTTGTGCAATCAATGCATGCCCATCCTTGTTTGGGTGAGGGTCAAGATATGTTGCCGGATTTGTTACGTTAGTAAGCGTTGCAGATGAAGCGTTAAACGCTTTATACACATCGGCAACAACATAAGCTCCGCTTGCCGCACCGTCCATGATAATTTTGTTGAACGCATCGGCACCGGCTTCAACCGTCTCGCTAATACCTATAATTCCCTTGTATGGGTTTGCAATGGTTTGGAGTACAATGGTTGCGGTGGGGTTTACGCTTTTCAGTGCCGTGATAATCTGTGTCAGATTATCGGCATATGCCTTTGAAATGGGCTCGACTTTCGTTGTTAATGCGGTTAATGCAGAGTTGACTTTTATGAGTGTAACGAGGTCGTTTGTTGTAAAGGCGGCGGCAACTGTTTTCATTACATCCGTCTTTAAGGTAGCTGATGTAACATCAAGCCCAAGTGCTGTGCCTACTTCTACATACAGTTCGACCAGTAAATCGTTGCCGCCGATTGTAACGGAAATGACATTCGCACTGTCTAAAGCTTTGTACTGTACGCTGTTTTTGTCTTCCAAAATCGTCTTTACTGCGTTTAAAAGTGCTTCCGATTTTAGTCCGTCTACAGCAAGATTGACAGCGGTAAGGCCTGTTTGTTCGGCGAGAAGATTGACAAAGCTGTCCTTTGCCTCCGGTGTCGGCGAAGATATGTACCCGTCCAGTTTGTAGCCTGTGGAAATGCTGTCGCCGAGAATGACGAGTGTTCCTGTCTGCGCCGATGCCGGCACGGTGATTGTTGACAGCAATGTAATAACCATACAAAGTGTCAACAGTAGAGATGAAATTCGTTCTTTCATGTTGAAAAAACCTCCTAATAATTTTAATACACGGCTTTTGGAGCGCCCTATATCAGAATAAATTATAGCAGGTTTTTTTACTCAAAATCGTCAAGCTACAAAATCAGCGACTTTCCTGCGAAATCAGCAAGAAAAATTTCTCCCAAAGGTGTTGATAACTGAAATAAGTTGTGATATCCAAATTGAATTGTTTATATGTTTATATGAATAGGTGACAGGAATTGAGGTGAAGAACATGAAAATTGCGATATGCGACGACATATCCTTTGCGCGGACAACCATAGGTGAATATCTCGCAAGGTATGACCGTGAGCATAATTTTGACTATATCCCATACGAATATTCCAGTGCCGAAAGCTTGCTTGTTGGGTTGTCCAAAGAACCTGTTGACTTAATCTTCCTTGACATATACATGACCGGTATGACTGGTATGGAAGCCGCCCAAAGGCTGCTTGACGGAGGATTTAACGGACATATCATTTTTACAACCACCTCCCGCGACCACGCCGTGGACAGCTATAACATTGACGCTGACGGTTATATTGTCAAGCCGTTTTCCTATGAGGCGTTTTCACGACGTTTAGACAAGGTGACAAAAAAGTGGCAAAGCAGCTTCAAGAGCATCGAAGTCAAGAGCGACCGATTGGAGTTTCGGATTTTCTTGCGGGACATAGACTATATTGAAAGCGGCAATCACTGCTCGTATATTTATGCCGGAGGCGAGCCGGTGCGAACGCCGAAAGTCATCCGTCAGTTTGAAGAAGAGCTTGCGGGAGAGCCGTGCTTTCTGCGTTGTCATCAAAGCTGTATTGTCAACTTAAATCGTGTGCAAAAGAGCGACGATGAATTTATCTACTTGAAAAGCGGCAAGAAGCTCTTAATTGCTGTCCGAGACAAACAGCGGATTCGTAAAATCATCGCGGATTATTATTGGGCGCAAACGCGGGAAATGAGGGACACACATGGATAAGCTATGGTATTTTCTTAACATCGCTCTTGATGTGTATCCCTTTATGTTTTTGCAGTATCTGCCGTTTCGGGATAAGCTGAAAGTAAGCTATGCCAAAACAATGACAATTTGCTCTGTGGTCATGCTATTACAGTTTTTTGGATTTGTGTGGCTGACTGGACAGCCGTTCTACACACAGGACATCATGCTTCTTTACCGTATTAGCTCATTGATTATCTTGCTTATTCTGAATGTGATTTTTGTGCGTGACAACTTCGTAAGGGTTTGTTTTGTATTTGGACTGATGACTCCCTATGTTATGGCTACGATAGCAACGGCAAGCTATTTCTCGTACATAATTCGAAGTCCCGAATCGCCGGTATATATGCTGACTTCGCTTTTCAGAATGGCACTCATTTCGATAAGCTTTCCGATCATATATTTTTTGGTGAAAAAATACTTGCTCCCCGCTATGAAAATCGGTGATGAGAAGATGTGGCGGTATGCCTTGCCTGTGCCTTTGATGTTCTCGCTGATATGCTTGTTTTTTGTAGACCCACAGTATGAATTTATTGGTGTTTCGCCGAAAGCCCTTTTCGGTATGCTGTTTATCTTTTTTGGTTGCATTTTTACCTGTTATTTTTTGCTCAAGGCGCTTCATCAAGTGCAAGAAAAAACAGAACTTGCAGAACATGAAAAACAGAGCCGACAAATGCTTTCCATGCAGCAAGACCAGTACAAGCTGATTGCCGACAATATTGAGAGTGCGCGAACAGCCCGGCATGACCTGCGGCATTTCATCTCTGCGGCATCAAGGTTTATTGACAGTAAACAGTATGACAAATTAGCGGAATATGTTTCGTCCTTTATAGAACCGTTGACACAGGATACCGAGCTTGTCATATGCGACAACTACGCCGTGAACAGTATCGCAGGTTACTATATCCGTCTTGCGAAAGCCAAAGGCATTGACGTGTCCTTTGCATTTGCGGTGAAAGAAACCATTTCTGTATCCGATATTGACCTCTGTGTGATTATTGGCAACACGATGGAGAATGCCATTGAAGCCTGTGCCCATATGGTGGAGGGTAAGCGGTTTATCCATATGTATGCCAAAGTCATAGGAAGCAATATTTCATTTATCTGTGACAACAGTTTTGATGGTGTGGTACAAATGGACGGTGAGGAATATCTAAGCCGTAAGCGTGGCGCTACGGAAAAGGGCATCGGGCTATCGTCCATTGCAGCGGTGGTGAAAAAGTATGACGGACAGATGCAGGTGGAGCATAACGCGGACACCTTTATGTTGTCGGTATTGTTGACAGTGTGAGGTAAAACGGCAAACTTTTAAGCCCGGGTTTGCGGTCTGTTTTTAAACACAAAAATAGCCAAGCACGAACCGAAAAATTGGATCAATTGGATTGATCCGTTATTCGGTTTCGTGTTTGGCTAATCTTAATTTTGGATTTAGCCTCTCTGTAGCTCTATTTTAATTCTTTGCTATTTATTTGAAGGGTGCTCAATGTGGGTATCAAGTCCAGCTTTTTTGGAAGGTGGAAGGTAAAAGGTGGGGTGGTTTTAACAAAAATACAATATTTTTGCTCCCTCTAGCTTTTTTTCAATTTGTTCTCTCAAGAAATCTTCCATTTCTACGCGCACTTGGTTCTTATACGTATACTTCCCTCGCCCTCGGCCGGTCATCGCTCCCTTATCATAAAGCTCTATGGCATTGGGAAAAGCATCATTGTTGATGGCACGATGGATATAGCTATAAGTCATAAAAATGATCTCCAGTACCAGTTGTTTCTTTAGCTTTTCTGTCAAGCTATCCGAAAGCTCATCAAACATCTTTTCGTAAAGCGGCTGCCAATTGTCTACCCGAACGATGGGGGCAATCAGCATCCCTACAGGATACCCTGCCTCTTGCATTTTGTTTGCGGCTAAGATACGTTTATTTAAGGGAGAGGTGCCAAACTCAATTTTGTTGATGATTTCCTGGGGATTCACGCTCATTCTGAAAATCACTTTCTTTTTATGGTCTAAGGGAAGAAGCTCGTCCACTTGATCGAACTTGGTTGGAAAGGTGATCTGTCCTTTTGGGCTTTTAGAAAATTGCTCTATGGTCCAAACCAGATTTCCTGTGATACCGTTTTCCAATATCAAGTCACTGTTACTACCGATTTCGTATACCATCTCCTTCGCGTCACTGCCATTTGCATGTTTAAGCAGCTTTTGCATCATGGCTTCCCGATTGACAAAGAGCCGAAGGTAGGAGCACTTGTTGTAGTTGCAGACCAAGTAACAATACAGACACATAGCGGTACATCCTGATGAAGTATAGGGGACTAAATAATCCGACACTTTGCTGTTTTCCTTGTACTTATGGGTCTTCCTTATGCCAATGATCAAATTTCGTTTCATTTTTGCAAACTCGGAATTTTGTTTCTTTTGCATTTCCTCTATGCGGTTGTGGCTTTCGATTTCCGTCCAAGGTAAGTCCTTGTATTTTTGCTCCAAGAGTTGACCAAGCTGGTAGTTCAGGCTGTCTTTTTCATAATAAACATGTTGGAACAACATGTTTTCCTCCAATACTCAGTTGTAAAAAATGTATACTCAATTGTTAGAAAAGATGCAGCGTTATATTCAGTCACGTTCAGGTTTGCAAAGCCGCCACCCAAAACAATAGAATTCATCTGGATTGAATAATGGCGGCTTGGTAAATGTTTAAGTGACTGAGTACAGATCATTTGTGGGTGGTTTGCAGCTTAGATTTTCGCATACATAGTAGGTTGTTTTATTATCCTTTAGAGGGTATTCCTTCGTTGGTTCAGCTAGAATCCGAATAATACTCTGGCTTCCTAACTTTCTGTTGTTCTCCCACTCGTCCTTGGGCATTGAGCGATTGTTTCCGAACGCTTCCTTTTCCTTCAGTACGACCACGACTTCCTTCTGCGGGAACTCATTGAGTAGATAGGACAAAAGATAAAAGCAGTGCCCTGCAGGATACTCTGCGATTTTTCTTTGCATAAAGTGTTGATGTGCCTTGGAGATTTCCTCCAGTTCAGGGCTGCGTGTAATATGGGATAGCTTGCATAAGGCGTAGGCCATCACTGAGTTGCCTGATGGCACGGCTCCATCATAAACCTCCTTGGGCTTAAACAAAAGTTGTTCATTGTCCTTACCATACAAGAAGAAGCCGCCCTCATCGGTATCCCAGAAATTCCCAACGACCTTTTGTGCTAAGTTCAGTGCTTTATCTAACAAGGAACAGTCCCAGGTTGATTCGTATAGTTCAATATAAGCCCAGATTACAAAGGCATAGTCGTCCAAAAAGCCCCTGTTTTTTCGCTTCCCGTCTCTCCAGCTGACATAAAGACCCTGTTCGTCCATCAGATTTTTTTCAAGGAATTCCATTGCTGCAAAGGCCGTTTGCATATACTGGACGTCCAAAAACCTTCCGGCCCGAGCAAAGGCTGCAATCATCATTCCGTTCCAGGAGCTTAAAATTTTGTCGTCCTTGTGAAGCTTGGTTCGATTGTCACGGTAGGATAATACCGCAGGTAGCATTTGGTTGATGCTGTCGTTCAAGTAATGCTCTTTGTATCTTTCGGGGCTTAGATCCTTATTTTGAAGCAAGTTTGCTATGCTTTTGCCTTCAAAATTGCCTTTTGGGCTGATGTTAAAGTAAGCATTGAATTCGCTTCCTTTTTCGGCTCCTAATATTTGTAGGATTTCATCTGGGACAAAGGCGTAGTACTTACCTTCCACTCCGTCGCTGTCTGCATCCTGCGCACAGAAAAAACCACCTTCCTGGCTTTGCAGCTCTCGCTTTACATAAGCCATGGTTCTTGCTGCGACCGTTGCGTAAAATTCGGTTCCGGTAAGTGCAAAGGCTTCCGTGTAAGCCAAAATCAAAAGGGCATTGTCGTAGAGCATCTTTTCAAAGTGCGGAATGAGCCAGTATTCATCCGTTGAGTACCGAGAAAAGCCAAAGCCGATATGATCGTAGATCCCGCCCCTGTACATTTGCAGAAGGGTTGTTTCGGCCATGGCCAAGGCATCGTGTTCCTTGGTAAGCTGATAATAATTCAGTAGAAAAAGCAAATTATGGGCTGTCGGAAATTTGGGTGCAGCACCAAAACCTCCGTAGGCTTTATCAAAGGATCTGCAAAACATATGGTAGGCTCTTTTGGAAAGAATCCCCTCTTGTGAGTCACTATTCTGATGGGCTTTTGCTTTTTGAAAGAGTTTACGCTTTGGCTTATCCGTATGGGCTGCTTTGTCCTTTTCCTTGTCCTTACCGCTAATCAGATCTGCCAATTTCTGTGCAGACTTTTCAAGACTCTCTTGATCGCTGTCCCAACGCTTATGGATGGTAAAAAGCAAGTCCATCAGTCCATGCATGTTGTAACGAGGCTTCTTTGGGATATAAGTTCCCGCAAAGAAGGGTTTTTGCTCTGGGGTCATGATAATGGTCAGGGGCCAGCCTCCGCTTCCCGTTACCGCCATACAAACACTCATATAAATACTGTCGATGTCCGGCCTTTCTTCCTTGTCCACCTTAATGGATACAAAATATCGATTCAAAAGTTCTGCAACCTCTTGATCCTCAAAGCTTTCTTCCTCCATTACATGGCACCAATGACATGTCGGCATAATTACGTAATTCACGAGTACCCAATAGAAAGGAAAATCGGCTTATCATCTGCTTTTGCTTGTGCAAAAGCTTCATCACACCACGGAAACCAGTTAACTGGATTATATGCGTGTTGCAGTAGATAAGGCGATGTTTCATCAATCAATCTATTGGGTACTTTCGTTGAATTAAGCATGGGCATCACCTTCCTTTCATAAATAAACTTTATTTATAGTATTCCTTTATTCAGCCATACCATTCATTAATGCAGATAGTTTATTCTTTCAACAACAAAATATGCAGTGAGATAGTTTTTTTAAGACATTATTATTCACCTATATATTAATCATGATAGTAACCACAACAAAAAAATAACCCCCTTCGTCAGGGGGAATATCTCTTACAAAATTAATAATTTTCAACGGATAAATAGAGTGTTTGCCTATAGGTCTATCGGCGAAAAGTAACCATCATCATCAACATTTATTTGAATTGGGTATACCCCATAAGCTACGCCTCTTTCAGTACATATGCCATTTTTACTTAATATCTCTTCAATTCTATCTGCTAATGATTCATTCTTCTCTAAACTTGTTTCAAGACAATGTACGGCTGTGCATTGAACAGGTTTCAAAGAAGGCAATAGAACTACATTTGGTTCATCATATACTGCTATTGAAGAAATATTTAACATTGATTTTATTTCATTCTGACTTTTTCTATTATTAATAATTCTTATCTTATATGTAGGAAATTTGACATATAAACATCTATTATAAATATTATAATACGCAGGAAATTTCGACTGAACATCACTCTCTTTGAACTTTTCTTTTAAATTGCTAAAATACGCTCTCGTCTCTTGTGATTGCCTTTCTAACTCGTCAAAATTTTCACGTTGTAGTTTATTCTCAAATTCATAACTACCATAAAACATATCCTCACTCCAATCAATTAAATACTGTAGTATAACATTCCTTCAGTACAGAAAATAATACTGTTTGGATTTATTTTAGCACTTGTTTATGTTTTTGTAAATATAACAAAATAATTTTTTGTATTCTATCTATAATTTATAGTTATGGTAATATCATTCCCATCCTTTAACCAAATTATATTCTGAATAATAGTCTTGAAAAGGTTGTTTCTTTCCTCGTTGGAAGTAGCGGCTGTAATGTTATTGAAAAAATCATCTATGTTCTTTTTTCTGATTTCGCTGGATATGGCTGGAACTGAATGTAATTTCTTTTTCAAATCATAAATTTCATCATTCGTGGATTGAATTTTGTCGTCCCATTGCTTTTTACGTTCAAGCCATACGTCTCTGCTATAATCACCTAACTCGTAACTGTCATTTAATGTATTTAGAGCCTTTTGAAATTTTTTTAAGGCGACTTCTTTTTCGTCAATCATATTTTGAAGTGACTCAACATTTGTTTTTCCAATTTCAGCGTTTTTTATTAAGAAGTCGTCTTTGAACTTCTTTAACTCATTAAGAATCAGTTCTTCGAATTCACTAAAAATAATACCGCCATTTCTACAAGGATTCCCCAAGGGGTCTTTGTACCAACATGGTTTTAGCATGAGACTTTTGCTCTTTGTTGAGGTGTTTATACCAAAAGTATGGCAATGACCACATTTGGCACATATCACAAGCCCTGAAAATGCGTGGGTTTGCTTCCTTGCTCTGTGCGGAGCTAAATTTCTGTTTGCAATCATATTAGCTATTTTATCATGTTCTTCTTGTGTCTTCACGGCTTCGTGGCAATTATCTACAATAATCCATTCGCTTCTTGGTAACGATATAGCTTGTTTTGAGTAGGGTTTTTTATTTTTATGTCCATCACCAAGTGTTTTATTACTTATGATTTTCCCTAAATGTGTTTCATCAAGTAGTAACCTTTGCATTACTACACCGCTCCAATATTGACCCTTTTTCGTTAATATCCCCCTTTCATTTAAATTAAGTGCTATCTTAGGAGGTGCCATCCCATTTAATGCCATTTGAATAATCTCTCTATACAACTTATATTGTTCGTCATTAACAACTAATCCTTTTTCATTATACTTATCATTATATCTTTGGTATTCGTATGGAAAAGGCGGAGTACCATTTGTCCAGTCACCCCGCCTTGCACCTATTTTTTTACCACGCTGTAGGCGTTGCTTAATCATCTTGTATTCTTGCCTTGCAAAAAAGCCTTTAAAATCAGCATATGTATCATCTGAATCATTATTTAAATTGTAGACTTTATCTGGTGTGATAATAAGTGTACTAGATTTTTGAAAAGCTTTTTTTATTCTGTCCTGTTCTCCTAAGTCACCACGACCAAGCCTATCATAATCAACTATACATACTGCGTCATAAGTACCGTTCTCAATATCTTTCAATAGTTGTAACATTTTTGGGCGCATATCTATTGAATCAGAAGTTCCTATTTCTGAATATTCAACAGACTTAAAATTATGTTTCTTGCATAAGTCATCTAATATTGTCCGGTGCTTCTCTAAGTCCTCGTCTTTTTCCCCACGAGATTTTCTAAGGTAATTAGCAACAAACTTTATATCATATTCTTTGCTCATACAATAAAACCTCCGTTACATTGTTTCATTACTACGTCCATTATATGGGATTGTGTCATGTCTGTCAATATACTCATGTAATAGATGTGCTATTGCGATATTGAAGTTTTCTATCGCATGTTGACTTGGCTTATTAGATATTATTGTTATATTATATCTTGCTTTAACTTTACCTTTCTTGGCATTTTTAACCTCTATCATAATTGACACCCTCTTAAACTTTTCAGTCTTTTACGAAAGAAATCTCAAGGGGCAATTATTCTTCGGTGTGCCTGTCATTTTAGGTATAAGCAAGGAAACATACATAAAACGTAATGAATATATATGTTTTCAACTTCCAAGCTAATCACCCTGAATTCTTTCGTGGAGTGAATTACGAAAGCAAAAAATAAGACCCATTTCAGGGTCAGTGGTTTTCCATTGAAACTAAAAAAAAGCAAAGGTGCGGACTATTTACCCGCACCTTTAATAAGATTCCCATTGTTACCAACAATTTGATAACTGTAAATAGCCAAAGATTTATAACAAAGTCCAAAAGAGTGCTTGAAACTAAAGATAAATCTCAATTGCTATTCAAAAATTTCATAAGAGTTAAGATACGTTCCCTTTTCAAAACTACCCCTTATAGCGTTACCGCTACCATCAGATTTAATGGGTGCCTCTCTATAATATATTAAACCTATGCCTTTAGCAAAATAATGTTCCATATACATAAAGCTATAAGATTTCTTAAACATAATAATATCATTATAATCTTTGCCATTAGGAGTAGTAAATTGAGAGATATGTTCATATTCAATATTGTCACTAGATAATCCAAGCTTTATTTCAACAGGGAAGCCAATTGAAGCTCCAAACGGATAACCAGAATATGAAGTTGCATAGTCGCTGAATGTTATAGTGTTCGGGTCTATCAAAGTGTTATAATTACGTTGTCCTCTGTACCCTATATAACCTTCGTCAATATTCCAAAACACATCATAAAAACCATTATCTCTTGTTACATACAGGTCTTTTCCTTCAACTAGCTCGTAACCCAAAAATTCAATTTTGTATCCACTGCTGATTGACTTACCGCTTTCAAATTTTATATATTTGAAAACCCCTTTTTTGGTAATAGGGAAATAATCAAGCATATTGTAACTTTGATTACTATCAATTTCTGACTTTAGACTTAGATTATTAAATGATAAGGTTTTAGCAACTTCATAAATTAACGTTTTGTTTTGATTGTACCAATCGCTGTTAGTAAAATTCTCAATTTTATAAACAAGCATGATGTTGTCTCTTTTGCTAAAAAAAGTAAGTGTTCCGTAATCTTCAATAACATAGCCCTTTTCCCCATCAGCAAAGGTAAACTCATTTACGTCATATGTACTAGCATCAAAATTCTCTGTAGCTATTATAAATGCATACATAGCGATATTGTCGTTATTACACTCAATAGCAAAACCATCACCAGAATCAAGAGTATAATAATCCCACGATGAAGGTATTTTTATTGAAATATAGTTATCTGTTACTACCTTATCTAAAGCTGACATTTTTGAATTTTGACTTACGGCAAGGTTATCTATTGGCGCCGGGTTAGGTACTTGAGTATTTGCTATTTCAGCCTTGTTTGCATCTAACGGTTTTTCTGTATTGGTATTTTGTATTAAATTGTTATTAACAGGCTTTTTTATGTTACTGTTAGAAATAAAAAATATTGAAAAAACTATGGCTACTCCTGCCACGACAGCCATTACTCCAAGCTTTGATTTTGTAATGGGTTTGGTCTCCTGTGGCAATGGTGGTAAATAGCTATCAGTTGTAACAGGCACAACAACACCTGATTTAGACAGCGGTATCCATTCCTTCATACCTATCCGAATGAACATAGTATCACCCGTAATTTTCCCTTGAGCAAATTGAGCTTGTATATCATGCTCGGATATAGGGCCATACTTTAGTCCATTGATACCAAGATAGCAATTTTTTACCTTATTCTCGTCAGACATTACCGTTCCTCCCCCTAATGTATTTAAACTATTTTTATCAAATATTCTTCTGTTCTTGCATTAATCGAATTGAATAAAGTTT
>CAZSXS010000058.1:0-23682 GCA_964611385.1 uncultured Defluviitaleaceae bacterium | reverse complement strand
CAGCCTAGGTTTATTATATTAGTATGTTCAAAAATTTTTAGAAAGTGGGATTACAATGTATACGAAGATCAAGGAAATTTTTACAGACTACCAAAAATTTATTGGGAAAGAGATCGTACTGGGCGGTTGGGTTCGGACGCTGCGGGATAATAAAAATTTTGGCTTTATTGAATTAAACGACGGAACCTTCTTTAAGTCCGTTCAAGTCGTTTTCGATACGGAGATAAATAATTTTGATGAAATCAGTAAGTTGGGCGTAGGCTCTGCCATAACGGTGAAGGGTACTCTTGTAGAGAGCATCGGTGCCAAGCAAAGCTTTGAGGTCAAGGCAGCTGAAGTCCTTGTGGAAGGTCTAGCCGACGCCTCCTTCCCCTTACAAAAGAAAAGGCACAGCCTTGAGTATCTGCGCACCATCGCCCATCTGCGGCCTCGAACCAACACCTTTTCTGCTGTGTTTAAGATTCGCTCTCTCATAGCCTTTGCCATCCACAAGTTCTTTAACGAAAGAAACTTTGTCTATGTCCATACACCACTCATCACGGGCAGTGACTGTGAGGGAGCGGGGGAAATGTTCCAAGTGACTACCCTTGACCTGGAGAACATCCCCAAGACCCCCGATGGAAAGGTCAATTATAAGGAAGATTTTTTTGGAAAGATGGCAAACCTTACCGTTAGCGGACAGCTGAACGTTGAAAATTTTGTCATGGCCTTCCGAGATGTCTATACCTTCGGTCCTACCTTCCGGGCTGAAAACTCCAACACAACCCGCCATGCAGCAGAATTTTGGATGATAGAGCCGGAAATCGCCTTTGCGGATCTGAACGATGACATGCGTTTAGCCTGGGACATGTTAAAATACATTGTCTCCTATGTGCTCGAAAACGCCAAGGAAGAGCTTGAATTTTTAAACAGCTTTGTTGACAAGGAACTTTTGGGAAGGCTCAATGCTCTGGTAAACTCAGAATATGCCCGTGTGACCTACACGGAGGCCGTTGAAATCTTGTCCAAGGCAAGCGTGGATTTTACCTACCCAGTGAAATGGGGCATAGACCTACAAACCGAGCATGAACGGTATCTGACAGAGCAGGTATACAAAAGCCCTGTCTTTGTAACGGATTATCCCAAGGAAATCAAGGCCTTTTATATGAGAAGAAACGACGACGGGAAGACTGTTGCTGCAATGGATTTATTAGTGCCTGGGATCGGCGAGCTGATTGGTGGCAGCCAAAGAGAGGAACGCTTGGACGTGCTTTTACAGGCCATTGAGGAATGCGGCCTAAAGGAAGAGGACTACTGGTGGTATCTTGACCTTCGCAGATACGGTAGTGTCAAACATGCCGGATACGGCCTGGGCTTTGAACGCTGCGTCATGTACATGACGGGAATCGGAAACATCCGCGACGTGGTACCCTTCCCTCGGACTGTGAAAAACGCCGAGTTTTAGGACTGGCTCCTCAGAAACTTGTGCTTGTGTGCTTGAGAACATGCGGGAGCTTTCAAATTATTTCTTGGGGAATATTCCTTGAGAAATATTTCCCAGGAAATAATTTGCCGAAAAGCCTGCACTTGTAAGGTTTTTTGTAATAAAAAGAAAGGGAGCGTAAGCAAAAATGCTTACGCTCCCTTTCTTTTTCTGGGTCTTTCAAAATTTCCCTGGGATTGATACTGACATCAATGACCGGCTTTTTTGAAAGATCCCTATTTCTCACCCCAGCGCTGGAATACTGCCTTAACTTTATCAATGCCTACATCCAGTCCCCATTCACATTGGGCAAAGGCACCGGTTCTTTTTCCATTTTTCTTTATGATCAGAGCGGAGACATGGTCAATAGCCTTGTAAACCTCCTCCATGGTGCCAAAGGGTAATATGTACTGTCGGTCGATTTCACCCCAGAAAGTGATCTTGTCGCCATAGAGCTCAATCAACTTAACGTAATCCATGCAAAAAAGCTGGGAATTGATAGCATCAATTCCGATTTCAACCAAGTCGCCGTAAATGGCCTCAATAAACCCATCCGAATGAAAGAAAACATACTTTCCCTGGGCATGGGCTATGTCAATATATTCCTTGTACAGGGGCTTAAAGAGGCTTCTCCAAAGGACTGGGGAGATCAGTAGGGCTTTTTGCGTTCCCCAGTCGTCCATAAAAGATATGCCATCAACATCTGTTTTTGCAAGGGCTTGAAAGCTTAAACAGTTAAACTCATGAATTAAATCAATCAGCTTGAATAGTTTCTCTTCTCCCAAGGCCAAATCCATCAATAAGTTTTCCGTTCCCCGCATGTATTGAAGTCGTTCAAAGGGATTGACCATGGAACCGTTTAATACAAATTGATCCGTCTGTTCACAGAATTTGTTTACCTGGGAATAATCTGCATCTTGAATGATATTCCAAGGCATTTGATATTTGTCCAACTTGCTCCAGTCGGAAATCACGGGCTCTTTGATTTCTCCGAATAGCCCATCCTGAGCCACGTACCGAACACTACCAAATTCGTCAACATAAGAGCCTATACGGTCAGGTGTTCCCTTCGCATAGGGACTGACCCCATATTGAACTGGAGCCCCAGTCATGTCCCATTCAAACGAGGCCCGCAGCTGCTGATATTTGTCCTCGTGAAAGAGTCGGATACCGGGCAAGGCCCACAAATCATTCGGAAACCGATCCACTGCCTCATGCTTTAACACTCGGATTACTCTTTCTCTTGCTGTCATACAATTCCCCCTATATCTTTAAAATTAAAATAATAATTGAAACCAAATTTAAACATAAGCTGGTCAAAAAAATGAAGGTAGTAGCCTGTTTGACATTAAGGCCAGCGTTAATGAGCTGATGATGAATCTGCGTCTTGTCTGCTTCATAAATCTTTCTACCGTCCAGAATCCGCTTTACAACTACCCGAAGATTATCAAAAATTGGAACCCCAAGCGCCAGCAATGGAATGCAGACGGAAAAAGCGGTGGCCTGCTTAAAAGCGCCGTCCAGGGAAATCACAGCTAACATAAAGCCAATAAAGGTAGCTCCCGAATCTGCCATATAAACCTTAGCAGGAGGGTAGTTGTATCGCAGATAGCCTAAAATAGCTCCCACTAAAATGATAGACATATAAGCTGAGTCCAACTGATCCTTGACAACAGCAACAATAAAAAAGGTAGTGGCAGCTATAACAGAAATTCCACCCGCAAGCCCGTCCAAACCGTCCATCCAGTTAATAATGATGGTCACACCAGTGATCCAAAGCACGGTCAAAGCAAATTGCAAAACGACTGGAAAGACAACAAAGCTATCCGTCCAAAAAAGATTCATTCCGACGAATTTAATCCCACTGAGATATACCAGCACCGAACAGATAACATAAGACAAAATCCGTGGTAAGGGAGAAAATTCTATGGACTTTGTTTTAAACCAGTCGTCAACAATCCCGATGATCAGAATAACAAAAGCAGAAAAGAAGACCACCCAGTCTTTCTGGTTCAAGTGGCTGTTAAAAATGAAGTAGGGTATAAAAAAAGCAACAAAAATACCCACACTGACCAGCATAGGGATGGGCCTGTCATGGGATTTCCTTTTGGTAGGGCGATCCACAAATCCGATCTTGAGGGCAAACTTGCCAATCAAAGGAACCGTGATCAGACTGATTAGGAAGCTGACAAAACATGCGACAAAAAAATTCATACTATCCTCCGTTTGTCATTAAGTATTTTTCAAAATCGTAGCTTCGCCCCATCATACAACAAAAAAATTAAGAATGCAAGAAGCGACTTCGCTTTAACGGCACTAAAATTGGTCAACTTGATATATGGCTATACAATCTGTAATCTTGACAACGCTAAGGGTTTTCAAGATAATAGAACCAATACTGATTTTAGTGAGGAAAAGGCTGAAAGGTTTCAAAACAAAAATAGAGTGTGACTATGTCACACTCTATTTACTCATTTTAACATGGTTATTCAGATTCTCTTGCCCAAGCCTATCCTCTTTGCCTGAGCTGATCCTCCTTTATGATCTTTTCCTCTTTTACGACTTCCCTTGCCATGGTTTCAATAAATTTCTCAGGAGTAGGGCAGTCCCCATCGGGAAAAAGCTTCTTCCATTGTGCTTGCACGGCCGGGTCTTCATTCTGAAAACCGGCTAGAATCGCTTGCATCATTTCTTCAATTACTATGTTTTTTTGAATCCCTTCTTTTTCTGCAAGCCTCTTAACGATTTCATCAAAAGTAATCATTGTACCTCCATGATAACCTGTATATGGGTAAGGTCTTTACTATACCACCTAGGTTTTCATTCGTCAACCCACATTCGGGTTAAATATTACTTGTAAAGTGATATACTCCAGTAGGCTTAGGTCTACAAAATGTATATTATTTTCGTGTAAACCATACTCAGTCTCTCTACTATTCACAAAACTGACCTCTTTTACGCAGTCTCCCAAATGTTCTATTTTCATGGTGACTATGTAAGTTTAACGGGATCAAGTATTCGTTCGCACAAGAAATCATTAAGCTGGACCTAAAGACTAAAATTGTAGACATAACTTGTAAACAGGAGGTTTTTATGGCTTATTCAGACATCATAGTATTCCGTATTACTACACTTTGCAAAAAAAGAAATCTTACTTTTAACAAGCTTGCCTTTATGTGTGGTTTAAATCAATCAACCATTGATAACATCGTAAGGGGGGTAACCAAGAACCCAAGGGTGAAAACACTGCATCATATTGCCTTAGGACTGAATATGACCTTGGCAGAATTTTTGGATTTTCCGGAGTTAAATGAAGTCAGCTTTGAGGACGATTCGCCCTACAACGATGAATGAAGGATTATGGTAAATTCTACTGCACAACTTCAGCAATAACCCTTGCCAAGGGTTCGACTGCATTTTTTGCTTCCTGTACCGTATTGGTTTGGGCACCCAGTTCAATAAGCAAGGACTTTGGCATTAAATGAAGGCTATATCGATAGGCATTTAAGTAAATTTTCCGGCTAAAACCCGGGTAAAGGCCATCGGCCACCATTTTCATGTTTAAGCTGAGTGCAAGATTTGAGTTAATATTGGGATTTTCTAGGCTTTTGATGGGTCTTAGTACCCCATTTTCATTCAAAAGACTTAAACCATTGACAAACATAATCTGTGCGGTATTCATGCCGTTCAGTTTGGTTACCAGATGGGTATTATCTGCTACCCCGTCCCTGTGTAGATCAATCAGAAATTCAATGCTTGGATTTGCTTCCAGGATTTTTAAAACCGAAGGCTCCATTCGCTCATATGCTCCGTTCACATTGACCTTCCCGTCTACCAGATCATAGCGTCCCAAGTCATGTAGAGTTACCAGACCATACTTATTTGTAAGGGTTTGGGCAAGCAGTTCTCCCATTCCCATAATCCCGTCAGCATCTCCTGTACTATCCGCATAGCCTTCATAGCCATGTGTATGAAAAATTAGTACCTTTGGTAGATTCCCAGTTTTATTGATACTTACCTGCTCTGAAAGAAGCGCATCAATATTAAACATTTCTGGTGTCATAGCTGTTTTTTTATCGACTACATAGATCGTATCCCTCAAGAACTTCATGTCCTTTAATTTTTCTCGCTCTCCTTCCTGCATATACTTTTCAATATTGAAGGGTTCCTCATTAAAATGTTCACTTAGATTACTGTTGTCTGTTTCTGGTTGGAAAATAATATCTTTTACTCCGATTAGATTGCTTGTCTTTGCCAGCTCTGCATTCCCTTGCTGTGCACTTGCACTGGCATTAGAGCTATTGGGGAGTTGTGTGCTTGTATTGCCTGTATTTGTTGTATTGTTTGTTTCGCCTGGCTGCGCAGAAAGGATTGAGCTTGAGTTGGCTTGTTGTTTGGAGCTTGGATCTGGGTTGACTTGTTGATTGCCACTGGCGGCATCTGAACTGTTTTTTGGATTTGGGCTGGCTGAAACCCCGTCCTTGGACTTGGTTTGGTTTGGGTTGTCTACTTTCATGGTGGCTTGCCTATTGGGCTCAAAAATCCTAAGCTCTGCAGAGAATCCGGGTAAAGCCTCTGAAAGCAAAAGCCGATTCAGATCCGCGTTTCGAATCAACAAGAAAATGAATAATACAACTGACAGTAGGATACCTTCCGCTGCAAGTCCCAATATGCTCATGTACTTATTATTCTTTTTTCTCATAGTAACCTCCATCGCAAGCTTTAACTGCATCTGGCTATACTCAGTCTCTTAAACATTTACCAAGCCACCATCATTCAACCCGGATCAATTCTATTGTTTTGGGCGGCGGCTTTACAAAGCTGAACGTGACTGAGAATAGCTTCTAGAATAACCATGCTGATTTCTTTCCAAACGCAATACTGTATTCATGTATATGCAGCCCGTCTAAAATTTATTTTTATTTTAGGAACCAATTTGGACGACTATCATAGTATAGTAATGAGCAAACAAGAAAGGAGAGAAATCAAATGGCAGAATTCAACATCAACTATGAAGAACTTTACAGATATATTGGTCAAACAGTAACGATTTTTACCGAAAGCGGCGGCCTGTCAGGCAGTGGATTTTCAGGCGTATTAGCCGGCATCTGTAACGGAACCGTTAAGCTTATTACTTGCATCGGCGCAGCTCCTTGCTGCCCAGTAGGTAGCAGCTGTAACGAAGTGTTTAGTCCGTTTGGCTATGGTAACACTGGCTTTTCTAATAGCTATGGTTTAGGTTCCAACTGTGGCTGTTGCTGCGGAGGTGGCGGATTTAACACGATTAATCAAACCACTACCCTCGGTTTTGGCTCTAACTGGCTTGGTTCCGTAACAGAAATTCCTCTTTGCAAGATTGTAAGCTTTACGCATAACGCTATCTAAGCGATGAAATAAAGGCTACTGGTTCAAGAAAGGAAGGGGCTGTATTGATACAGCCCCTTTTTTAATTGAATAAGGGAAAGAAGCACAATTTTACGCTAGGCATTCGTTCTTATACACTCAGTCACGTTCACCTTTGCAAAGCCGCCGCCCAAAACAATAGAATTGATCCGGGTTGAATGATGGCGGCGTGGTAAATGTTTAAGAGTCTGAGTATAGCATAGAATGATGAGAAAATAGTCTGACGAAAAAAATAGGCCGTTGAAAAACAAAACAGGCAAGCGTTCATTCGCTTAGCCTGTTTTGTTGTGTTTATAAAGTTGCTAATTTTGCTACAGCGACATAGACATCGGAAATCTTATACCAAGTCGCAAAGTCTACAATGCCGGATTGAGGGATCTTGAATATGCCCTGAAAAACTTTAACCGCCTCCAAGGTTCTGTCACCGAAGCGTCCGTCCTCTATCAACTTTGGAATGGCCGGATAATTTTTAGCGATGACATTCAACTGCTTTTGAATAGTAGTAACATCCTTGCCGCTGGAGCCTACAGTTAAGGGGGTTCCAGGAAAGGAGGAAGGGACACCCATAACCTTTTCGGCCTGGCTCAGGTAAATCTCCGGCCCGTAATAGGTCTTCAATATATCTATATCGGACAAACCTTTATCCCCCAAGTCCTTTGAACCCCACTGAGACAGCCAGTTGGGACAGGTGGTTCGCTTTCCATCGCAGTATTGGGTAAACAAAGGCTGCCGAATGTCGGGCTTCGTGATATAGGTGTTAAAGATATCATCCACGATTCTTGAGATTTCGGCAAAAATATTGCGACCATAGATGAAGGCGTGGTCGTAGGCGGTTGAGTTGGTAATGGTAAAATTCTTCCCCTTATTCCGATACCACTCGGTAAAAACCCGATTTAAGGTAAAGGACAGGATGGCCAAAACATTGGAGCGGATGGTTGCCTCGGGCCAGGTCGAGTATATCTCACAGGAGGCTACATTTTTAACATAGTCCTTAAAGGGGACATAGTAATTTTTAGAGCTTGTATTATCCGGTACGCCATCATGAACAACAATGGTTTCCGGGATGACAGGTTTGTCAAGCACGACGAAGCCACTGGGAGGTGGCAAGGGCTTTATGGGCTCTTCTGGGATTTTTGGTGGAAACAAGCCCCAAAGGGTATGAGCCGGAACCAAAATGACTTCCGGGTTTCCTGTTCTTCGTAAATCCACGTTTTGAAGCGCCAGGGAGTCGGCTATGATCTGTGCCCCCTCTATGACCATGGGTTCAAAGCCCAAAGCCTCTACCTGTATATTGACCTCGCTGTAAGGCTGTTCCTCTTGTTCTGGTGCCAAGGTTAATTCCTTTGGCGGTGCATCTACATTAATGATCTCCGTCTGTCCTACATCACTGGTTATCAATTCTTCTATGACTTTTGAACTTTTTCTGTCGATTACTCTTATCCTTGCGTTCGGGCAGGGTTTGCCCTCATTTCGTTCATACACGCTGATCTGCAGTTGGCCTTGCATATGCTTACCCCCTTTGAGTATGTATGGCATTCGTGAGCGTTCATATAGTAGCTTATGTCAAAGGGCTTGTTGCTGTTACAGTTCGGTTTGTGCTTCTACCAGGCGCTTATACAGTCCGTTTTGGGCCATCAATTCACTATGGTTTCCGAGTTCTGCGATTTGGCCTTCTTTTAGTACAACGATACGATCGGCATTTTTAATAGTAGAAAGCCGGTGGGCGATGATGATCATGGTACAGCTTCCTCCAAGCTGGGTGATGGCGTTTTGGATTTCTCTTTCAGTTTCTGTATCGACTGCTGAGGTGGCTTCATCCAGAATTAAAATAGGGGTTTTGCGGCAGATGGCTCTTGCGATGCTTAAGCGTTGTTTTTGACCACCGGAGAGCTTTACACCCCTTTCGCCGATCAGGGTATCGTAGCCATTGGGCAAGGTGCTTATGTAGTCGTGAATTTGTGCGGCCTTGGAGGCTGCTATGATTTCTTCCTCTGTTGCTTCAGGGTGAGAATAAAGGATATTATCCTTAATCGAACCGTTAAACAAAAAGATATCCTGTAACACCACGGAAACATTTTTTCGTATGGATTCGAGGTTCCTTTCCTTTAAGTCACAGCCGTCTATCAGAACCCGCCCGCCCTGGGGATCATAGAAGCGCATAAGCAAATTGATGATGGTCGTTTTTCCGACCCCTGTTGGCCCCACGATAGCAATGGTTTCTTTGGGGGCAATCTCCAGGTTAATCCCGTTTAGCACATTACGTTCGTCGGAATAGGAAAAGCTGATGTTTTCAAAGGTGACCTTACCTACCACGTTGCTCAAGGGCGTTGCATTGGGGGCATCTACGATATCACTCTTGGTGTCCAAGATCTCAAAAACCCTGGAGGCACCGGCCCAGGCAGACTGCAAATCTTCCAGCACTCTGGCCAGGGTTTGAATGGGCTGATAGAAAAGGCCAAGGTACATCATAAAGGCCATAATGTCGGAGATTCTCAGGTCGCCCTGAGAGGCCAAGTACCCCCCAAAGCCAATGACCACAATGCTCCCCAAGGAAACAAAGAACTCTGTAGTGCTATGAAAAATGGCACTGAACTTAAGGGCACGGATGATTTCCTTACTGTACCGGTCGGAACGGGACTTGACCCGTTCATACTCAGAGGCTTCCCGACAAAAGGCTTGAATTTCCTTCAAGCCGGAGAGATTATCCTGGATGATGCCGTTGTACTCTCCCAGGTAAGCAGTTGCCTTTTTAAATACTGGGTTGATTTTTTTGGTGAAAATAAACCCTGCCACGAAGAGAAAGGGTACCGGAATAAAGGTCAGCAAAGTGATGGTGGGTTGAATAAACAGAAGCGCTGACAGTACACCGATAAAGGTTAGAATACTGATAACAAAGTCGGGGATGGCGTGAGCGATGAGGGTTTCCAGCTTGTCTGTATCATTGACAATGCGGCTCATCAACTGGCCGGTCTGCTTGTCATGAAAAAAAGCAGCGGACATATGCTGCAGATGATCATACAGCTGGGCTCGAATGTTGGGTACCAACTGCCAGGCTGCCGTATGAGCCAACTGCTGTGCCAGAAAACGACAAAAGGCCCGCACAAAATAAATACTAGCCAGCGTGACTGCGTAAAAAACCAGATCTTTGTTTTGAACAAGACCTAGCTCCAGCCTTCCAGTCAAGCTTCTTACTATCCACGGCGTAAAAATATTCAGCGTCGTCATCAGCAGCATGGCAAGGGTCGCAACAGTCAGCAAGCCTTTAAAGGGCAGTGCAAGCTTTAACATTTTTTTGATTCCTTGAATCATGAGTCCCTCCTTGTGGTCTTTTTTGGTAGGTATCATACCAAATGAAAAGATTCTGTCAAGAAAATCTGATGACTAATTTTTGTAAAACTTGGTAATATAATAAGAAAGAAAAGTTTTCATCTAAATGTAAAAAAATTCTCACCATAAAAAGCAACAAAGATTTTGTGAAGCCTTCATAAAATTTGTTTGAATTTATTTTTTTTTATGGTAGAATATGGACGTAGAAATCAGCACGCCATAAAAGTTCTTAGCAAAAAAGGAAGGGGAACAAAATGAATAATAATTCAGATTCTTTAAAACCAATAGCGATTGAATTTCTGTTTGAAGGCTTGAAAGTAAGCGACGATATCTATAATTATGACGGAACAATTAAGCTAGTAACTAAGGGCGTGGTTTTAACCAATGATCGAATTAACTCCATCAAAAAATATAATAACTACAATCGAAACATCCGAGTTTCTTCAAAAACCTACGGGATGCTCATTGAACATAAAGCTACACCCAAAGAGTTCAGTCAAAAATTTATAGAAGAAAAGACCGGTTACGCGAAGACCACAGAAAAGACCAAGGATTATTTGCGGGAAATCGAAGAGCGAAAAAGTGTTTCTAAGTCCGAAACTGAGCAGATCACCAACGATATGTTGGAAAAATTGGCTTCTGTAGACCAGGGGCTTATTTTTCAATGCATTAATGCTCCCAATCTAATCAATGAGTATTTGCAAAGACATAGCGTGAATGTAGGGTTTATCAATGGACTTTTTGGTAAATGGTTAAAACTACCTCAAGAGGATATTGACCTCTTAGTCATGTCGGGTCTGGTTCATGACATCGGCAAAGTAAAAATCCCCAAAGAAATACTGGATGCCCCCAGAAAGTTGAATGCCGAAGAATTTGAAATTATGAAACAGCACACCATCTACTCTTACGAGCTTTTAAGCAATGAAGGTAATTTCCCTGAGGAAGTCAAGCTTGCTGCTCGTCATCACCACGAACGTATGAACGGCACCGGTTATCCTGACGGGATCAACGTGAATCAACTCTCCCTCTATGCAAGAATTACAGCCATCTCGGATATTTACGATGCGATGGTTTCGAAGCGTTGTTACAAGGATCCCAGCAATCCTTTCCTCATTCTGTCTCAGCTAGCAAAGATGCAGTTTTCTGACCTGGATATTTTCTTGGTGGATGTTTTCACCCGAAATATGCCCTATGAACTTTTGAATAAAGCAGTACTCTTATCCGATGGTTCTATTGGCACCACTCGATTTGTTGTAGCCAATGATTTGGAGTTTCCGATTGTTGAAGTAAACAGCAATGTAATCAAAACAGATAAAAACTTTCATTGTGTACGTTTGGTCTTTGATGAATAAGAAGGACGCCGAAGGCGTAAATGGAGGTAGTCATGAAAAAACGAAATGAAATTGAAAGCTGTTACCAATGGAAAATGAACGACTTGTACGAAACCAATGAGCTTTGGGAAAAGAGCTTTGAGAGCCTGAAAGAAAAAATTCCGGACTTGAGCCACTTTAAAGGGCTTTTGGGGAAGGGAAAGCTGGCGGAATGCCTGCAAGCAAGAGAAGAACTGTCCATAGAACTGAATAGACTCTATGTCTATGCCCACATGAAGCTTCATGAGGACATGGGAGAGTCTATCTATCAAGGTTATGCAGACCGATCTGAAGGACTCTCCGTAAAGCTAAGCGCTGCCACCGCCTTTATTGAGCCGGAGATGCTTGAAATGGAAGAAGAGGCGTTCTTAGCTCTTACCAAGGACAGTGCCTTAAGTCTCTATAAGCACTACATTGAGGATGTATGTCGTCAGAAAGCCCATATCTTGTCTCAAGAGCTGGAGGAGATTTTGGCCAATGCTCATGAGGTTGGAAATGGAGCGGATACCATCTTTTCCATGATCAACGACGCAGATATGAAATTTGGTACGGTTTTGGATGAAAACGGTGTTGAAACAGAGCTTACCCATGCACGTTATCGAGCCTTTATGGAGTCCGAAAACCGTACGGTTCGAGAAGCAGCCTTCAAAAAGCTGTATGAGGCTTACTACAAGCAGAAAAACACGCTGGCCGCCACCTACAATGCTTCAGTAAAAGCGGACATTTTCTTCGCCAAAACCAGAAAGTACAATTCTTCCATGGAAGCTTCTTTGTTTGGCAACAACATCCCCTTAGAAGTTTACAAAAACCTAGTAGATACCATCCATGAGTACTTGCCCCTGATGCACCGCTATGTCGATCTACGAAAGAAGCGACTAGGCGTTTCTGAACTGCATATGTATGACATCTACGCCCCCATAGTCAAGGAAGTGGATGCCAAGGTGAATTATGAAGAAGCCAAGGCTCTGGTGCTGAAAGGACTTGCCCCACTTGGAGAAGACTATTTGAGCGGAATCAAGGAAGGCTTTGAGAAGGGTTGGATAGACGTTTATGAGAACGAAGGAAAGCACAGCGGCGCTTACTGCTGGGGTGCTTATGGCAGTCACCCCTTTGTCCTCTTGAACTACGAAAACAAGCTGGATGACTGCTTCACCCTAGCGCATGAAATGGGACACGCCATGCACAATTACTACACCTGGAAACACCAGCCCCCTATTTATTCGGATTACACCATGTTTTTGGCGGAGGTCGCCTCTACGGTCAACGAAGCGCTCTTGATGGAACACTTGCTTCAAGACACGAAAGAGAAAGCCAAAAAAGAATACTTAATCAATCAGTTTCTTGAGCAATTTAAGGGAACCATGTTCCGTCAGACCATGTTTGCGGAGTTTGAGCTTATGACTCATGAAATGGCCGAGAAGGGTGAACCTTTGACTGTAAACGCCTTATGTGAACTATACAAGGGTCTGAATGAAAAATATTTCGGAAAGAACATCATCATTGACGAGCAGATCGCCATGGAATGGTCTAGGATCCCCCATTTCTACAGCGCTTTCTACGTCTATCAATATGCAACCGGCTTTGCGGCTTCCATGGCCTTATCTCAGAAAATTCTCAAAAGCCCTGATGCTGCCAAGGATTATATTGAATTTCTAAAGAGCGGCAGCAGCGACTATTCGATCAATATCCTCAAAAAAGCCGGAGTAGACATGTCCGGCCCCGAACCTATCCGAGATAGCATGGCTCTATTTGAGCGATTGATTGGGGAGTTGGAGATTTAGGTTGGATTTGGAATAGTAACGCTTTGATTTGTTTTGGTATTGTAGCTTCAGTATCATAAGATTTGACTTGAGGATCCCGTAGAAGAAAAATGAAAAAAGGCATCCAAACCAATGTAGCATTATGGTTTGGATGCCTTTTCTGTTAGAATTAATTTAATTTATTCAGACAGCTGAATTGACATAGACCACATGTCCTGATCAAATGCGGTATCAGCAAATAGAATGGTTACTCAGTTAATTTTTCATTGAGTTCAACAGAAATGTAAAGCTCACTCAAAGCTACCATTTCATACAAAAACTTCATCATATTTAATATCCAATACTACTTTTAAACAGCGTAATTCCTCAACTGAAACATGTCTGATTCCTGCTTCAATCTTTGCTAGTGTCCCTCTAGATACGTCACAGCCAATTGTTTGTAATTTTGCGGATAGTTGTTCTTGTGTCATGTTTTTTGCAATTCGTGCGGATTTTATATGATCACCAATACTTTTATCCGCTTTGATACCTTGTTCCATCTGACCACCTTCTTAGTTCCGATATCGGAGCAATTTTTATTGATTATATAGCTTACTACTGTTATAATTGCTCTAATAGTGGAGCAGAGGTGTTACTGTGAAAGAAGATAAACTATTTAACTTTGATCTAATAAGAGTATATGCAATACTGGAACAGACATTTTCACCAGTAGACATTGATACTTTAAAAAATCACCAATAACCGATTTACAGAAGTATCATTTTGGGCTTGGACTTTGGCTTAGAAATCATGTTCTTATGTATGATCCAAAATTACGTAACCAATTTCTGCATCTACACATAGCTCATTTGGACGACATGTCATCTTTCATACTTCGAGAATTTCACAAATATCTGAACAATAAGGTGTAAAAAACAATTGTCTATTCCTAACTATGCTTTGAATTCAACACAGCTCACGACATAATTGACATCCTTCAAAATTTAGTTCTTTCAAAAATTTTCGTGCATCTAGATTTAATAAAAATAACCGCCTGTTCTCCTGAGAGAGCCGGGCGGTTATTTTATTTGGTTCTTTCTTGGCAGTGTGTTTTTGAGCTTTGTCAGAAATAAGAAAGCGAAAGATTCAAAGTGCTGACAGAGCCTGAGATAAAATCGTAGCCAAGGCGGCTCCCTTTACACCCATTCTAGTGTAGGGTGGTGTCCCTTCTGAGGTTTGGCGTGGATATCCATTTTATTTGGATGATGCAATGTATAAATGCCCGTTTGTAGTATCGCTCTATAACCTAGAACTCATACTACTGCTGGAACTATAGCGCTGTAACCCTTTGCGAAAGATCAGAGCCGCAAGACCTACAAGCAAAAGCATAAAACCAATGACAGCCAAAAACAAAGTCCAGTCAAAGCTTTGAAGCACCCGTATGGGGATATAAACAGAAAAGCCTACGGGAATAAGGGTGAAGAGAAGCCATCTTACAACACCGCTGAACAGTCCCTCTGGGTAAGTGGAAAAGGTAACAGAAATCATATTCATGGAGGCAGTCAGGTCGTCTGAGTTTAGGATAAAGAAGGCAAGGGAACCGCTAATCGTATAGAAGGCAGCCAGTATAATTCCTCCGGTAACCGTGAAGAAAAAAAACAAGAAAAAAGTAAGCCCTGATTTCCAAGCAAAGAGGGCCAGCAAGATTCCGTACAGGATATCCCCTAGAGCGGAAACACTCATTCGGGAGCAGGCTACATTTACCAGAATGTTTTTCGGCTGAACCAGGTAGGCGTCCAGTTTGCCGCCGGTAATGTAGGAGGAAATGTAGGTTGTATTCAGAAACAAAACATGGGAAAATCCAAAGGTAGACGAGGCCAGTCCCCAGAGCAGCATGATCTCCTTAAAGCCTAGGCCGCCGATGGACTCCTTCAAGGAAAATAAAATCACCCATTGAAACAGCATAATCCCATTATTCAGCATCATCCCTACCACTTGCATGATAAAGGCCACTCGATTTTCCATTTCCTTGGTCAGATTGTACTTTACACACAAGCCCACAAAGGCCAAGTGCTTCTTTACGTCTTCAAGCCAGGTTTTATAAAATGCTTTCTTAACCGCCGTTGACATTTAATCTTTTCACTCCTTTGCTAAAAACTACAGTCACCAAAAGCAACACCACCAGAAGATAAGCCCCTTGCATAAGGGTAATTTGTACCCATGCCGGAAAGGTAAAATCCACTGTCATCTTGGCCGGAGCATAAATAGAGGTATAGATGGGACTGATCTTGATGATGGGTTGAATGCTTTTTGGAAAAATTTCTATGGGAAAAATAATGCCCAGAATCAAAACAAACTTTTCATAAATCCAGATAAAGGGCATGTTTTCCTCAAACCAGAAGGAAACCAAGGCAATGAGCAAGTAAATGAGCGCAGAGACGATGGTTGACAGGATGAGGGTAAGTAGGATAAAGGGGGCATAGAGGAGGGAGAAGCTCTGCAAGGGACCGCTGACAGCAAGGCCGATCAGAAGTGCCACAAGGATATTAAAACCAAAGCCCACCACTGTTTCCCCAAGGTATTTTGACAGCACATAAAAAATATAGTTATAAGGCTTGTTTAAAGTATAAGCAATTTTTCCGCTTTTGATGTCGTTTGCGATCTCCGTTCGGATAAAACCCGAGCGGGTACTAAACCAGATCATTTCCGTCACAACCACATACCAGATCATTTGCTCAATGGTGTAACCAGAGAGGCTGTTTTCGCTGCCGTACATATAAACCCACAGACGGGCAAGCATAAAAACGATCAAAGCATATAGGATCACTCGCCCCATGAGGTTGCCCATGTATTGAAGTTTCGTCAAGAGGCTGGTTTGAAAAATGACGAAGTACTTTCTCATTCCTTACCGCCCTCCTTATAGATTCCTGAGATAATTTCTTCTAAAGGAACATTGGAAATCGTAATGTCCAACACTTTTTCCATATCCAAAAGCTTAAATACATCAGAAATACTTTTCTTCTTGGTGTCCAACTCCAGCTTACAGGCATAGCCCTTATCCTTCAAAATGGTAATGCCCTCTGTATTTTTTAAGTCTACCTTTTCATTCAACTTCACTTCGATAATCTTCTTATTTAAATAGTTGTATCTCAAAGCATCAATATGAGAATCCATGACCATTTGTCCGTTATTAATAATAATTACCCGCTTGCAAAGCTTTTCGATATCTCCCACGTCGTGACTGGTCAAAAAGACCGTGGTTTGCAGCTGGCTATTCATCCTTTTAATTAGCTCCCGTATGCTTTCCTTTACCACCGGATCCAAGCCAATGGTGGGCTCATCCAAGAACAGAATTTCCGGATTATGAATTAGAGAGGCCGCAATCTCACAGCGGATTCTTTGGCCCAAAGAGAGCGTTTTGACCGACGTATTGATAAATTCAGAAAGTTCAAAAACCTTGCTAAGCTCCTGAATCCTTTCTTCTGTCTTTTGCGCCGAAAGATCGTAGATGGCCCCAAAGAAACGAAAGTTATCATAGGGCGTCAAATGCATCCACAGCTGCTCCTTTTGCCCAAAGACCGTACCGATCCGGTAAGCCAGGGCCTTGCGATTTTTGGTAGGGTCAATGTTCAAGACCTCAATACGCCCCGTATCCCGGTACAATATACCGCTCAGCATCTTAATGGTTGTACTCTTACCGGCGCCATTGGGACCGATGAAGGCCAGCATCTGCCCTTTTTCAACCGAAAAACTCAAGTCGGCAACTGCCGTTTTCCGTACAAAGTTGGGTTTCAAAATGGCTTGCAGGCTCCCCTTTAGGCCTTTTTCCTTTTGTTTGACTTGAAAGATCTTGCTTACTCCCTCTACTTGGATAATGTTCATGATAATCTCCTTTCTGTATTGTAACTCTTTAAGAGTTTCCTAAAAGAACATAAAAAAATCCCCGCAAAAAGAAGTCGATGAGACTCCTTAACGAGGATTTCGTCAGTGTACCTTGAAGGGCTGTGCAGCTCGGTTAAACCTTATACACACTCTCAAATTGTTTTGGGATTATACCATCCAAAAAAAGTGTTGTCAAACAAAAAATGCTTTTGCTTTTTTGACAGCATCTGTTATAATACGTCTGCACAAGCATAAGGACAGTTAGGCTTAGCCCCGGAAGGTGGTGATTGATTCAATCAATCCAGCTGAAAGGCGGTGATGCCATGTCTACATTTGAAGCTTTAATGTTAATGCTGACCTTCGGGTTGCTTATCATTGCTATAATGAATGACAAAAACACAAAAAAATAACCGCCCTGTTTTATTGTCAAGGTAAGCGGTTATTTTTCGAAAAACTGCAAGCCTAGTCGCTTGTGCTAGCAAGAGGGTGTTGACGCACCCTCTTTTTATTATGCTCATATTATACGCAACCATTCCTATTCTGTCAAATCAAAAATCCGTTATTGTCTGCCCCGTAACAGACGAAAAAATTCTATGAAAATGAAATGCCGAATAACCAAATTTATACGCCAAGGTCTCAAATGTGAGTTCATCCGTCAAATGCTCGTCTATGTAATTCAAAACAGACTCTATCAATTGTAGGTTGTTCAAAGTATCACCTCCTTTTTGTATAAGGCAAGTATATATGAAACTCTTTGCCGAATATATATAGCTTATCATTTCTTGCAGTTTTTTGCACCTATACTCAGTCTGTTAAACATTTACCAAGCCGCCATCATTCAACCCAGATCAATTCTATTGTTTTGGGCGGCGGCTTTGCAAAGCTGAACGTGACTGAGTATAACTGTAAGGGTTAATAATCTCAAACTACTGGTGCTTACAGCAACCCCGTTTCGTATATTAACTATTTTATTCAAAAAGTAATTGCGTGTTTATAAATGTTGTAGTATTATTTTAAAAAATATTATGTTTTTTAGCACTATTTATTTATTGGAGGAGTAGGTGACTTATGAGTGAGGAATGTGTAACAATAAAAGTGGTTCTATCTGTTGATGATTATATCTCTTTACAAAAGAACTTCATTAAGAAATCAAAATTAACCTTGATACTTGCACTATTTATAGTATTTGCTTCTTTATTTAGAAGCATTGATAGGACAAGCAGCAGCTTAAGCCTGTCTATTTTTTTTATTGTTCTAGTATTAATTGGTCTCTGGGTACTTATTCCGATAAAAATGAAGAAAGTATGGACACAGCAATATAACAGTAATAAGCTTTTACAGTGCGAACAAACTTTTATTATAAAACCCACCGGACTAGAACGCTTTTCGGAAACAGAAAGCGCTCAATTAACATGGAAAGACATTTATGCTTATAGCGAAAATGCACAAGGCTTTTTGATTTACATTTCTAATATTCATGCTTATTACATACCCAAAAAAGCGATTGAAAATGATGATAACAAAATCAACCTCATCCGCTCGCATCTCAGTAACCTGAAAGTGTATAAGGAAAAAAGTGTAGTACCTAATTTGGTTAAAATTTATTTAATTGGATTTGTGTGCATACTTTTGATTCTGTTCATTGCTCGGCTTTCATAAGTCATTTTTTCTCTAGGTACAGCCGCCACGTTAAATCTTGGCGGTAAAAAAGCCCTGTGACTGCTTAAATCAAGCAGCCACAGGGCTTTTTTACGAACAGAAGTTAAAACTTCACCAATTACTAATTACCAATTACATTACTTATTTGAAACAGCCGCCTGAGCTGCTGCCAGTCTTGCGATGGGTACACGGAAAGGTGAGCAAGAAACATAGTTCAGACCGATTCTGTGGCAGAAGTCGATACTGGATGGGTCGCCGCCATGCTCGCCACAGATACCAAGTTTGATGTTCGGACGGGTTTGTTTACCCTTTTCAACGGCAATCTTCATCAGAGCGCCAACGCCAACTTGGTCAAGCTTGGAGGTGGGGTCGCCTTCGTAGATGTTCTTGTCGATGTAGTCCTTCAAGATCTTACCGGCATCATCTCTGGATAAACCGTAAGTCATCTGGGTTAAGTCGTTGGTGCCGAAGGAGAAGAATTCAGCATCCTTGGCAATGTCATCTGCTGTCAAAGCCGCTCTTGGAATTTCGATCATGGTACCAACATGGTACTCAAGACTGATTCCAGCCTTGTCGATCAGTTCCTTGGCGGTGCGGTCGATGATATCCTTTACATATCTTAATTCCTTAATTTCGCCTACCAGCGGAATCATGATTTCAGGTACAATGTTGTAGCCCTTGTCATTTTTCACCTGGATAGCAGCTTCAATGATGGCGCGGGTTTGCATTTCGGCAATCTCCGGGTAGGAAACAGCCAAACGGCAGCCACGGTGTCCCATCATGGGGTTCAACTCGTGCAGTGCTTCTGCCTTCACTTTCAGTTCCTCAACAGGCTTGTTCATGGACTTAGCCAGAATTTCAAAGTCTGCGTCGGTCTTGGGCAGGAACTCATGCAGAGGAGGGTCTAAGAGACGGATGGTAACAGGTCTGTCTTGCATTGCCTCGTAAATGCCGACAAAGTCAGCCTTTTGGAAGGGCAGAAGCTCGTTCAGAGCAGCGATTCTTTCTTCCACGGTATCGGAAAGAATCATCTTACGCATCTTAGGAATTCTTTCCTCTTCGAAGAACATGTGCTCAGTACGGGTCAAGCCGATACCCTCAGCGCCGAACTCAACAGCAATCTTGGCATCCTTAGGGGTGTCAGCGTTGGTTCTAACTTTAAGGGTTCTGAACTTGTCAGCCCAAGCCATGAAGGTAGCAAAGTTACCAGAAATCTCAGCCTCAACGGTCTTGATGTCTTCGCCATAAATGTTACCTGTGGTACCATCCAGAGAAATGAAGTCGCCTTCGCAGTACTTCTTACCATCTAAGGTGAAATACTTTTCCTCTTCATACATCTTAATCGCTTCACAACCGGATACGCAGCAGCGTCCCATACCACGAGCCACAACGGCAGCGTGAGAGGTCATACCACCACGAACAGTCAGAACGCCTTGAGAAACAGCCATACCTACGATATCTTCAGGAGAGGTCTCCAGACGAACCAAGATTACTCTTTCGCCTTTTTCAGCGGCTGCTTCTGCATCCTCAGCGTTGAAGTAAATCTTACCGGCAGCTGCACCAGGAGAAGCTGGAAGAGCCTTGCCGATCGGCTTTGCATTCTTAAGCGCTGTGGGGTCAAATTGTGGGTGAAGGAGCTGGTCAAGTTGCTTGGCATCTACTTTCATGATCGCCTCTTCTTCTGTGATCAGACCTTCATTTACCATGTCAACAGCAATTTGTAAAGCGGCTTGCGCTGTACGCTTACCGTTACGAGTTTGCAGGAAGTAAAGCTTGCCTTTTTCAATGGTGATTTCCATATCCTGCATGTCTTTGTAGTATTTTTCCAGCTTCGTGGAGAAGTCTACAAATTCTTTGTAAATCGCAGGATTTTCCTTTTCAAGTTCAGCAAAAGGCTTTGGTGTGCGAACGCCAGCTACTACGTCTTCGCCTTGTGCATTCATCATGTACTCGCCATAAATAGCGTTTTCGCCAGTAGCAGCGTTTCTGGAGAACACAACGCCTGTTCCTGAATCATCGCCCATGTTTCCGAATACCATTGACTGAACGTTAACGGCTGTGCCCCATTCATAAGGAATGTCATGCATTCTTCTGTAAACGAAGGCTCTGGGATTGTCCCAAGAACGGAATACAGCGCAAATAGCTTCGTAAAGCTGTTCTTTTGCATCTGCGGGGAAATCCTTTCCTTGGTCATCCTTGTAGATTTTCTTGAAGTTATTACAGATCAGCTTCAAGTCCTCTACCGTTAAGTCAAGGTCGTTCTTGTACTGCTTGCTCTCTTTGTACTCGTCAAGTACCTTGTCGAATTTATGCTTGGAAACGCCAATAACCACGTCTGAGAACATCATAATAAAGCGTCTGTAGCAGTCATAAGCAAAGCGGGGATTGCCGGTGTTGTTGGCAAGAGCCTCCACAGCAACATCATTCAAGCCAAGGTTCAAAACGGTGTCCATCATACCCGGCATGGAAGCACGAGCACCAGAGCGCACAGAAACCAAGAGTGGATTTTGATTGTCACCGAATTTCTTGCCAGTGATTTTTTCCAGCTCAGCCATGCAATCGTTGACCTGAGTCTTGATCTCATCGGAAAGCACCTTTCCGGATGAATTATAAAGGGTACAGGCCTCTGTGGTTACGGTGAAGCCTTGAGGAATAGGCAGGCCAAGAATGGTCATTTGAGCCAGGTTGCAGCCCTTGCCGCCCAGCAAGCTCTTCATAGAACCGTCGCCTTCGGAAAACATATAAACGTACTTAGGCATTAAATTACCTCCTGTGTAAATTTTTTAATACTTTTGCTCCGACATTATACCATAATTTGCTTTTTTGAAAAGGGGTATTTTAAATTTCCTTCAAAAGATGCGCCATGCGTTCGGCTTCCTTTTGAATCTGGTCTTTGTCCTCGCCTTCCAGCATGACCCGAATGACCGGTTCTGTACCTGAAGGACGAATCAAAACCCGGCCCCGTCCTTGCATACTTGCCTCCAACTTTCGAAGCTCCTGCATAAATCCTTCATTATTAATATAGCCTTCTTTTGTCTCCGGCTTGACCTTCACGTTTACCAGAACCTGAGGCAAGATCTTCACAATTTGCTTCAACTCCGAAAGCTTTTTTCCTGTTTCCCGAATCACATTCGTCAGCTGCAAGGCCGTCAAAAGCCCGTCGCCAGTGGTATTATAATCCAAAAGAATTACATGACCAGACTGCTCGCCGCCCAGATTATAGCCATTTTGGAGCATATTTCCTATCACATAGCGGTCGCCGACCTTCGTCTGAACGATGTTGATCCCCTGTTCCTTGCCCATAATAAAAAATCCCAAATTACTCATGACCGTGGCCACAATCGTATCCTGCTTCAAGCAACCCTTCTGCTTAAAGTGATAACCCAGGATGGCCATAATCTCGTCGCCCTCGACCTTCGCACCGTTTTCATCCACGGCTAAGACACGATCTCCATCTCCATCAAAGGCAAAGGCAACATCGTAATCACCGTTTTTGACAAGCTCAACCAGTCCATCCATATGCGTTGAGCCACAATTATTGTTAATATTAATTCCGTCCGGCTCATTTTGAATCGTCACAAGCTCCGCTCCCAGCTCAAAAAACACAGCAGGAGCCACCTGGCTAGTAGCACCGTTGGCACAATCCAAGGCAATCTTCAAACCCTTAAAGTCACCATGCAGGGTAGACTTTAAAAAGGCAAGATAATCGTTTAACGCATCAGGGCACTCACACTTATAGCCAACTTTTTCCCCAGAGGCCAAGGGGACGCCCGCCAAGTCTTGATCAATCAAGGCTTCGATTTCGTTTTCCAGTTCATCGCTAAGTTTATATCCATCCTTATTAAAGAACTTAATCCCATTATCGGAAAACGGATTATGAGAAGCAGAAATAACAACCCCGGCATCCAGTTGGTACTTTTTGACCAGATAGGCCACAGCGGGGGTAGGTATGACCCCAGCAGAATACACAAGGGCACCAGCAGAGCACATACCGGCAGTCAGTGCGGCTTCCAGCATATCGCCGGAAATTCTGGTATCACGGGCAATCATAATTTTCGGGGAGTGGCCATCCGTCAAGACATGCGCACCCGCCAATCCCATTTTAAAGGCAAAGTCAGGCATAAGCCCATGATTGGCTTCGCCTCTAACGCCGTCCGTTCCAAAATATTTTCCCAAATGAAACCCTCCTAAGGCAAATTTACGGGTCTTTCAAAAATCAAACCAAAAATTTCACAAGCAATTTTCAAAATCCCTCTATTTGGCAGTATAACAATATATTCTATTATTCGCAAGCTCAAACCGTACCTTGTCTAAGGGGGGAAGAGGGAAGACCTTTGGGGAAGGAGGAGAAAAACTTTTTTCAAACGGCGAAAAAAGTTTTTCCCCTCCTTCCCCCAAACCCCCTTCCTCCCCTTTTCAAAAAAGCCGGACTTAGGGGCTAAGCCACAACCCAGCGCCGACTTCAGACGCAACCTAAGCCACGACTCCAATGAGAGCATCATCTCAAGCCAAAGTTAGGTCTCAACCTCGGCCTGTGCCCTCGCTACCCACCCTACACCTCAGTTTACCCCCATGTCCGGCTTTTTTGAAGAGGAAGGGAGGGGGCAAGGTCTTTCTCTTTTCCTTTTCATTCACTACTTTATTTATTTCCCGGGAAATAATTCAACTTTCTTCATGGATTTGTGGCATTTGTCGCTTGTTTATTTGCTTAATTTTTTCATGAGTGAAAGGTTTGATGAATCTGAATGCTGGTAATACTTTTATCATTAACCGCTGTAAAACCTTAACAAAAAATAAACTCTTGGCAAAATAAAAACAAAATGATATAATGCTAAAAATT
>CAZSXS010000057.1:0-24120 GCA_964611385.1 uncultured Defluviitaleaceae bacterium | reverse complement strand
GGTCCGGGAGGTGCCGGTTCAGAGCAACGGGGACCTTTTGAAGGTCAATGTGACTGTGTATACATAATAAAAAGAAAAGTCAGGAGTGATTTCATGAATTATAGAAAGTTTGGAAGCCTCGGAGAGGTCTCGGCCTTGGGCTTTGGCTGTATGCGTCTGCCCGTGAATGCAGACGGGAGCATAAACGAGCCTGAGGCTATCTCCATGATTCGAACAGCCATTGACGAGGGCGTGGACTATGTAGATACTGCCTATGGTTACCATGATGGAAAAAGTGAGGTCGTAACCGGCCTGGCCTTAAGGGATGGCTATAGACAAAAGGTGAAACTTGCCACAAAGCTCCCCGTTTGGCATGTCCATGAAGAAAGCGATTTCGACAGACTTCTGAACGAGCAGTTGAGTAAACTTGGGGTTGACCATATAGACTTTTATCTGCTTCATGCGCTAAATAAAGGATCTTTTAACGATAAGGTATTAAAATTCAATCTTTTGGATAAGATGGAAAAAGCAAAGAAGGATGGGAAAATATCCCACATCGGTTTTTCCTTCCATGATGACTATGAAGGGTTTCACACCATTTTAAACGGCTATGATCGCTGGGAATTTTGCCAGATCCAGTTTAACTATATGGATATCAACAACCAAGCCGGACTGAAAGGTTTAAAGGAAGCTGCTGAAAAAGGCCTGGGTATTATCATTATGGAACCGCTGCTGGGTGGCAAGCTGACCAAGCTGGTAAAGCAGGCCAACGAGCTGCTAACAAAGCAGAATCCAGCAAGAGACAGTGTAGAATGGGCCTTAGACTGGATTTGGAATTTTCCAGAGGTTTCCACCATCTTGAGCGGCATGAGTACCATGCAGCAAGTTAAGGATAACTTGATCTATGCTTCCCGCTCCTTCCCTACGATGCTGAGCGAAGAAGATTTGAATACCATGGATGAAGTGCGGAATGTCATTAATGGCATTCAGTCCATTCCTTGCACAAAGTGCAGATATTGTATGCCCTGCCCCAATGGCTTAGATATCCCCAGAAATTTCGATATCTATAACGAATCCTTCAAATATGATGACAGCAGCTTTGCAAAGGGTAGCTATAATTGGTTCAAAAATGAGGATGGCGGCAAGAAGATAGCCAAGAACTGTACTCAGTGTAAAGCCTGTGAAGCCAACTGCCCGCAGCAGTTGGAAATTTCAGCTCTCATGGAGAAAGTTGCCACTCGTTTTGCCGATTAAACCCAAGCCCGGACTTCGCCCGGACCCCTCCGGGCAGTCTGTCAAGAGAATTTTTGGATGAAAATCGTGCAAAAGGAGGATCAATTCGCCAAATTACCCTTGACAACAGAAAAAGTGCGTGCTAAAATCCCAAGGTGTTATTTTCAGGAAGGTCAAATTGTAATGAAAAAGTAACATAGCCGAAAATGAAGGAGGTGAAGGAATGCCAACATTTAACCAATTGGTAAGAAAGGGACGTAAGACAGCCGAGAAAAAGAGTACAGCGCCTGCACTGCAAAAGGGCCTTAACTCCTTAAAAAGAAGGCAAACAGACATATCTAGCCCTCAAAAGAGAGGCGTATGCACCTCTGTAAAGACTGCTACACCTAAAAAGCCTAACTCTGCTCTACGTAAAATTGCCCGTGTACGTTTGTCCAACGGCATGGAGGTAACCTCATACATTCCCGGTGAAGGTCACAACCTGCAAGAGCATAGCGTGGTTTTGATCCGCGGCGGAAGAGTAAAGGATGTCCCCGGTGTACGTTATCATATAATCAGAGGAACACTTGATACCGCAGGTGTAGCCAAGAGAAAGCAAGCCCGTTCTAAATACGGTGCAAAGCGCGGTAAGAAGTAAGACAAACTTGAAATTCCTGTAAGGAAGGAGTAAATTCATGCCACGTAAGGGACATGTTCCAAAAAGAGAGGTTCTGGCAGACCCCTTATACAAAAGCAAAACCGTAACAAAGCTGATCAACACCATCATGCTGGACGGCAAAAAGGGCGTAGCCCAAAGCATCGTGTACGGTGCCTTTGAAAAAGTTGCCGAAAAGCGAGGCGTTTCCGCTTTGGAAGCCTTTGAAGAAGCCTTGGCAAACATTATGCCTGTGCTCGAAGTCAAGGCTCGTCGTGTGGGCGGCGCAACCTACCAGGTACCCATTGAAATCCGCCCTGACAGACGCCTGGCCCTTGGGCTTCGCTGGCTGGTTCTGTATTCCAGAAAAAGAAGCGAAAAGACCATGGAAGATCGGCTTGCATCTGAGATTTTGGATGCGCTGAACAATACAGGCGGCGCAATGAAAAAGAAGGAAGAAACCCATAAGATGGCGGAAGCCAACAGGGCGTTCTCCCATTACAAATGGTAATTTAGGAGGATATAGATGAGTGATAGAGCTTTCCCGCTGGAAAAGACTAGAAATATCGGGATAATGGCACACATCGACGCAGGCAAAACCACTCTCACCGAACGAATTCTATATTACACCGGTCGAACGTACAAGATTGGCGACACCCACGAAGGGACTGCGACCATGGACTGGATGGCACAGGAGCAGGAGAGAGGTATTACCATCACATCGGCAGCCACGACAACGCAGTGGGAAAACCATAGAATCAACATCATTGACACACCCGGTCACGTTGACTTTACGGTTGAGGTAGAGCGTTCATTGAGAGTATTGGATGGAGCCGTAGGCGTATTCTGCGCCAAGGGCGGCGTAGAGCCCCAGTCGGAAACCGTCTGGCGTCAAGCTGACCGATATGAAGTTCCCCGCCTTGCCTTTGTAAACAAGATGGACATCATGGGTGCTGATTTTTACAATGTTGTAAGCATGATTAAGGAGCGCCTGGGTGCCAACCCCGTGCCGCTTCAAATCCCTATTGGTAAAGAAGATACCTTTAAGGGCGTCGTTGACCTCTTAAAGATGAGAGCTTTCGTTTATCATGATGACCTGGGTGTAGATGTTTCGGAGGAAGAGATTCCTGCTGATTTAGTCGAGCTGGCTCAAGAACAAAGAGCGGCTATGCTGGAATCCATTGTTGAAACAGACGATGAATTGATGGAGAAGTTTTTCGCCGGAGAGGAATTGTCCATAGAGGAACTTATGAATGCGATCCGTAAGGGCTGCATTCAAACCAAGATTACCCCCGTTCTTTGCGGCTCTGCCTATAAGAACAAGGGCGTACAAAAGCTTTTGGATGCCGTTGTTGCTTTCTTGCCTGCACCTACAGACATCAAGGCCATCAAAGGTACCCTTCCAAATTCAGATGAAATGATCGAAAGACATGCTTCTGATACTGAGCCTTTTGCCGCCTTGGCTTTCAAGATTATGAACGATCCCTTCGTTGGAAAGCTTGCTTTCTTCCGGGTGTATTCCGGCGTTTTAACTTCCGGTTCTTACGTTTATAATTCTAACAAAGACAAACGCGAGCGCATCGGCCGTATCCTGCAAATGCACGCCAACCACCGTGAGGAAGTTGACAAAGTGTATGCTGGTGATATTGCTGCCGCTGTTGGCTTAAAGTTTACCACCACAGGCGATACCCTTTGCCTAGAGGATAACGAGGTCGTTCTGGAATCTATGAATTTCCCCGAACCAGTTATTTCTGTAGCCATTGAGCCAAAGACCAAAGCAGGCCGGGACAAAATGGGCATTGCCTTATCTAAGCTTGCCGAAGAAGACCCAACCTTCAAGACCTATACGGACACCGAAACCGGTCAGACCATTATCTCCGGTATGGGTGAGCTTCACCTGGAAATCATTGTTGACAGACTTCTGAGAGAGTTTAAAGTGGAAGCCAACGTGGGTAAACCCCAGGTTGCTTACCGTGAAACCTTCCGTAAGGCTGCCGACGTTGAAGGCAAGTACGTCCGTCAATCCGGCGGTCGTGGTCAATACGGTCACTGTAAGGTTCGCTTTGAGCCTATTGATGCCAACGATTCCGACAAAACTTATGAGTTTGTCAACGAGGTTGTGGGCGGTGTAGTTCCGAAGGAATACATTCCGGCCATCGATCACGGAATTCAGGAAGCAATGCAAAGCGGTATTTTGGGCGGATTCCCCGTTTTGGGTGTGCGTGCTGTACTTTATGACGGCAGCTACCACGAAGTGGACTCTTCCGAAATGGCCTTTAAGATTGCCGGTTCCATGGCTTTCAAGGAAGCAATGCGCCGGGGTGATGCGGTTCTTTTGGAGCCCATCATGAAGGTAGACGTAACCGTGCCTGAAGAATACATGGGCGACGTAATCGGCGATATCAACAGCCGCCGCGGACAAATTGAAGGTATGGAGGCCAGAAATGGCGCTTCTGTTGTTCATTCCTTTGTTCCCCTAGCGGAAATGTTCGGATATTCCACCGACTTGCGTTCTAAGACCCAAGGACGCGGCGTATATGCTATGGAAGTTCATCACTACCAGGCCGTGCCCAAGTCCGTACAAGATAAGGTAGTAGGTACTAAGCAATAATATATTTTTAAGGAGGATTTATATAATGGGAAAAGCAAAATTTGAAAGAACAAAGCCACACGTAAACATTGGTACAATCGGTCACGTTGACCATGGTAAAACTACCCTGACCGCTGCAATCACAAAGACTCTTCATCAACGTTACAACTTAGGTGAATTTGTTCCCTTCGACAAGATTGACAAGGCTCCAGAAGAAAGAGAACGCGGTATCACCATCTCTACAACACACGTTGAATACGAGACACCAAACCGCCACTATGCACACGTTGACTGCCCAGGACATGCTGACTATGTTAAAAACATGATCACCGGTGCTGCTCAAATGGACGGTGCCATCCTTGTTGTTGCTGCAACAGACGGTGTTATGGCTCAAACCCGTGAGCACATCCTTCTTGCTCGTCAGGTAGGCGTGCCCAAAATCGTTGTATTCATGAACAAGTGCGACGCAGTTGATGACGAAGAGCTTCTTGACTTGGTTGAGATGGAAATTCGTGACCTCTTAAACGAGTACGAATTCCCCGGCGACGACACTCCTATCGTCAGAGGTTCCGCTTTCAACGCATTAAACGACCCAACCTGCCCATGGGGCGACAAGATTCTTGATCTTTTCAAAGAGATCGACGAGTACATCCCAACTCCTCAACGTGACACTGAGAAGCCTTTCCTTATGCCTGTTGAGGACGTATTCTCCATCACAGGTCGTGGTACAGTTGCAACTGGTAGAATTGAGCGTGGAGCCATCAAGATTCAAGAAGAAGTTGAAATCGTTGGTCTTACCGATGAGAAGCGCAAAGTGGTTGTTACCGGCGTAGAAATGTTCCACAAGCTTCTTGACCAAGGTCAAGCAGGCGACAACGTAGGACTTCTGCTTCGTGGCGTTCAAAGAACTGATATCGAAAGAGGTCAGGTACTTGCAAAGCCCGGCACCATTACACCACACACCAAGTTTACTGCACAAGTTTACGTTCTTTCACAAGAAGAAGGTGGACGTCACAAACCTTTCTTCAACAACTACAGACCTCAATTCTACTTCAGAACCACTGACGTTACCGGCGTAATCTCCTTACCCGAAGGCGTTGAAATGTGTATGCCTGGCGATAACATCGAAATGACCATCGAACTGATCACTCCGATCGCTATGGAGCCCGGACTTCGTTTCGCTATCCGTGAAGGCGGCAGAACAGTAGGCGCAGGATCTGTTGTTAATATTATTAAGTAAGATAAGTAAATAAGATAAAGAAAAACCTTGGGGGGAGGAAGGGAAAAACTTTTTTCAAACGGCGAAAAAAGTTTTTCCCTTCCTCCCCCCAAGCCCCCCTCTATCCCTTTTCAAAAAAACCGGACGTTGGAGGGACAGGATGCCGCTGGGTATCTTATAGCGGCATTGAGAACGAGTTTAGTAGCAAATTGGGAAAATCTCTTAGGGTTTTCCCTTTTTTTGAATGGTTTTTGACACTATGATTTTTTCAACTTAATTTTTTAGTTCTTCGGAATTCGATGGCTAATATCCCAAGCTCCATGTCCGGCTTTTTGAAAAGAGATAGGAGGGGGTGTGGGGGAGGGAAGGGAAAAACTTTTTCGCCGTTTGAAAAAGTTTTTCCCTTCCCTCCCCCACGGTTTTATTTTCTTTAAAAAGGAGGTAGTTATGGATATACTTAAGATACTTGAAAAGGAGTTTTCCTTAAAGGAGTTTCAGGTCCAAAATACGGTAAACTTGATTGACGAGGGGAATACCATTCCGTTTATCGCCCGCTACCGTAAGGAGTTGACCGGCTCGCTGGATGACCAGGTCTTGCATGAGTTGTATGAACGGCTGCTGTACTTGCGTAATTTGTCCGAGAAAAGAGAGCAAACCAGAGCCTTGATTACCGAGCAAGGGAAAATGACTGAGGAGATTGCCCTGGCCCTGGATAAGGCTGAAACCCTCTCCGTCATTGAGGATATTTATAGACCCTTCCGTCCAAAACGTCGTACCCGTGCCACTATTGCCAAAGAACGGGGCCTTGAACCGCTGGCTTTGGCTGTTTGGGGTCAGCAGATTGCCGAGCCGGTGCTGGAACTGGCGAAAGCCTATGTCAGTGAGGAACTGGAAGTTCCCACAGCAGAAGATGCGGTGAATGGGGCCTTGGATATCATTGCGGAAATGATTTCGGATGATGCACATATTAGAAGTGTGATCAGAGCAGAAAGCTATGAGGGCTTGATTGTTTCAAAGGCAGCCAAGAACGAGCCTTCCGTTTATGAGATGTACTACCAGTTTTCCGAGCCGGTGAAGAAAATTGCTGGGCATCGGATTTTGGCTCTGAACCGGGGCGAAAAGGAAGAATTCTTGAAGGTGGATCTTTCGGTCAGCGTGGAAAATATTCTGGGCAGCCTTATTGGGCTTTTGGTCAAGCCAAATCCTTTTACCGAGACCTATATGAAGAAGACAATTGAGGATAGCTATAACCGGCTGATTGCGCCTTCCGTTGAGCGGGAAATTCGGAATGATTTGACCCAAAAGGCTGAGGACGGTGCGATTAAGGTCTTTTCTGAGAATCTGAAGCAACTTCTATTGCAGGCACCTATTAAGGATAGAGTCGTATTGGCTCTGGATCCGGGCTTTCGGACGGGCTGTAAGGTTGCCGTGATTGATGGTACTGGTAAAGTGCTGGCTACGAATGTGGTCTACTGTACACCGCCGCAGAGCAAGATTGAGGAGTCCAAGGCAAAACTGGTTCCTTATATTGAGAAGTTTAAGGTGGAGATTATCGCGATTGGAAATGGTACAGCCTCCCGGGAAACGGAAAGCTTTGTGGTGGATATGTTGAAGGAGCTTGCTGACAGCGGGAAAGTCAAAGGGCAGATCTATTATGTCATTGTGAATGAGGCAGGGGCTTCGGTGTATTCGGCCTCAAAGCTGGGTGCGGAGGAGTTTCCAGACTTTGACGTGGCTTTGCGGAGTGCTGTTTCCATTGGTCGTAGACTTCAAGACCCAATGGCAGAGCTGGTTAAGATTGACCCCAAGAGCATTGGTGTCGGCCAGTATCAGCACGATATGAATCAAAAGAATCTTGGCGAAGCCCTCTCCTTTGTGGTGGAAAGCTGTGTAAACAGCGTTGGCGTTGACTTGAATACGGCTTCCCCCTCCTTGCTTTCTTATGTTGCGGGTATTAACGGCAGTATTGCAAAGAATATTCTCGAATACCGGGAGCAGAACGGGCGCTTTCAAACTCGGAAGGAACTGTTGAAGGTCAAAAAGCTGGGGCCCAAGGCTTTTGAGCAATGTGCGGGCTTTTTGCGGATTCCTGGTGCAAAGTACCCCCTGGATGGGACAGGCGTTCACCCAGAAACCTATGAAGCAGCGGAAGCCCTTCTGGGCTTGTTGGGTTATGATCTGGAGGGCGTAAGGCACGCAAGGCTTGAAAAGCTAACGGATGCTCTTGCCAAGGTGATGGGTGTGGCGACCAAGAACAAGGCTCTGGAACTGGCGGCTCAAAAGCTGAATATTGGTGTACCTACGCTGACCGATATTATTAAGGAGCTGGAAAAGCCGGGACGTGATCCTCGTTGTGATATGCCTGCACCCATTTTACGGACGGATGTGCTTTCTATGGAGCAGTTGACTCCGGGCATGATTTTGCAGGGGACAGTGAGAAATGTCATTGACTTCGGGGTCTTTGTGGACATTGGTGTTCACCAAGACGGCTTGGTGCATATTTCTCAGATTTGTGACCGTTTTATCAAGCATCCCTTGGAGGCTGTAAGCGTAGGCGATATCGTCAAGGTGAAGGTGCTTTCCGTAGACGTAGGCAAAAAAAGAATTTCCTTGTCTATGCGGGATGCCAATCAATAACTTAATCAATAACTAATAATCGGTAATCGGTAATTCAAAAATTAACAGCTCAATAATTTAAATAATCAGAAATCGGTACTGAGTAACCAGTAATTGGAGGAAATCAATGAATTTCTATATAACGACACCTATTTATTATCCAAGCGACAAGCTGCATATCGGTCATTCGTATACGACTGTGGCGGCGGACGCTATGGCTAGATACAAAAAGCTGCGGGGTTATGACGTTACCTTTTTGACGGGAACAGATGACCATGGGCAGAAGATTGAGCGCATTGCTAAGGAAAAGAATGTTTCTCCCAAAGAATATGTAGACGGGGTGGTTACCTGGATCAAAGACCTTTGGAAGACCATGGATGTGAATTATGACATTTTCATCCGTACTACGGATGATTTTCATGTAGAAAGCGTTCAGAAGATTTTTAAGAAGCTGTACGAACAGGGAGATATTTATAAGAGTAATTATGAAGGGCTTTATTGCACGCCTTGCGAAACCTTTTTTACGGAACGCCAGTTAAAGGACGGTCTTTGTCCCGACTGCGGCCGACCGGTGGAGCGTGTGAAGGAAGAAGCCTATTTTTTGCGTCTATCTAAGTACCAAGATCGGCTGATCAAGTACATTGAAGAAAACGACTTCATTCGTCCGAAAACCAGACAAAACGAGATGCTTAACAATTTCTTGAAACCCGGGTTGGAGGACTTGTGTGTTTCCCGTACTTCCTTTACTTGGGGTGTGCCGGTGGATTTTGATCCGGGGCATGTGGTGTATGTTTGGATTGACGCCCTTTCCAATTATATTACGGCCTTGGGCTATCTTACCCAGGACGAAAGCCGCTTTCAGAAGTTCTGGCCTGCGGATGTACATCTGGTAGGAAAGGAAATTGTCCGTTTTCATACCATTATCTGGCCCATTATGCTGATGGCCCTTGATTTGCCTTTGCCCAAGCTGGTTTTCGGTCACGGCTGGCTGATTATCGACGGTGGGAAAATGTCCAAGTCCAAGGGCAATGTGGTAGATCCCAAGGTACTGGTAGAGCGCTACGGTGTAGATGCGATTCGGTATTTCCTGCTGCGTGAGGTTGCCTTCGGTCAGGATGGCAACTTTACTAATGAAGCTTTGCTGAATCGAATCAACTCCGACCTAGCCAACGACTTAGGCAATCTTTTGTCAAGAACTGTGGGGATGATTGACAAGTATTTTGGCGGCCAGGTTCCAGTGGAGCAGGAGGCTTCTGCCTTTGATGAGGATATCATCCGGCTTTTTGGGCAAGTGAAGACGAATATGGAGAATTACATGGAAGAGCTTTCCTTTGATATGGCGCTTTCGGAGATTTGGACCTTCATTCGCCGCTTGAACAAGTACGCTGATGAAACGCAGCCTTGGGTCTTGGTGAAGGATGAAAGTAAGAAGGCTCAGCTAGCCAATGTAATGTATGTGTTGACAGAGGGATTACGACTTATAGGGATTATGATTACGCCCTTTATGCCCAATACCCCCAAGGAAATCTATACCCAGTTGAACATCAATGACAGTACCTTGCACAACTGGGACAGCTTATGCTTTGGAAAGTTGGACAGGGCAGTGCAGATTACCAAAGGACGGATTGTATTCCCACGGATTGATATCAAGAAAGAGCTGGAGGCTTATGAAAAAGCGGAAGGCAGCGATAGCTTGAAAGCGGATTCGAACGGAAAAGAAAGTCAAGGTGCAGTATCAAAAGCAAAGGACGCTTCGATAAACACTTCGGCAAAAGAAGCGGCAACTGCAAAGTCTGAATCCTCTGAAGTGGCTCAGAAGCCTGAGATTAGCATTGATGATTTTGCAAAGCTGGAGTTGAAGCTTGGAAAGGTACTGGAATGTGAAGTGGTGAAGGGATCGGACAAGCTGCTGAAATCCATGGTCAAAATCGGCGACAGAACGCACCAGATTGTATCTGGAATCTCCAAGTTCTATACGCCGGAAGAAATGGTGGGCAAGCAGGTTGTGGTGGTTACAAACCTGAAGCCCGTGAAGCTGAAAGGAATCTTGTCCGAAGGAATGCTACTTTGTGCCAGCGACGAGGAAAATTTGTCCTTGATCACCGTGCATCGGGAAATGGAAGACGGGGCAATCGTACGATAAAAATTAAATTAGGTGAGAATATGTATTTTGAATCACATGCACACTATGATGACGAGCGCTTTGACGAGGACAGGGAGTTTCTTTTAAAGGAACTCCCTTCTTTTGGCGTTAAATATGTGCTTAATGTAGGAGCAGATGTTGCTTCTTCACAAAAGAGTGTAGAGATGGCGGAGCAATTTTCTTATGTTTTTGCGGCTGTGGGCGTTCACCCCCATGAGACGGATCAGTGTAATGATCAAGCCTTGAGGCGCTTAGAGGCTATGGCAGCTTCGAAAAAGGTCGTGGCAATCGGTGAGATCGGTCTTGATTTTTACTATGACAACTCCAAGCGGGAAAACCAACGGCTTTGGTTTCGGGAGCAACTGGCTCTGGCAAAGGCGCTTGAGCTTCCTGTGATTATCCACTCTAGGGATGCGGCCATGGAGACCTTTGAGATGATAAAAGACAGCGGCATAAACCAAGGCGTTATCCATTGTTACACTGGGAGCAAGGAGATGGCTTTGGCCTACGCTAAGCTTGGGTTTATGATCGGGATCGGGGGGATGATTACTTTCAAAAATGCAAAACAGATTGTGGGAACAGTTGAAGCCCTGCCCTTGGATAAGATCCTAATCGAAACAGACTGTCCGTACCTTTCTCCTGTTCCAAATCGTGGCGAAAGAAATGATTCGAGAAATTTAAAATATATTACGGAAAAAATTGGAATTATTAAAAATGTTACCCATAACCAGGTAGAAGAAGAAACAATGCATAATGCTTTACGGGTATTTGATATAAAAAACAATCTTTAAAGCATATCCTCGTCGAAATAGAATCATTTTTGTTGATTTTACCCATAAGAAAAATATTGCAAAATTGTTAAGCATATGTTACTATACTTAACAGAAATTGTTAAGACCTATAACAATTTCTAAATACTTTTTTCTTAGGGGGATATCAATGATAAAAGCAAAACACAGCATTCTTCTCACTTTGACGCTTACGCTTTGCCTTATCATTACAAACGTAGACACATTTCGCACGGATGTAATGGCTGCAAATGTGACTACGGACACGATGAAAATCGATGACGACAAAAATGAATTCACTATTATAGTAAACATCGATGGAAATTTGGAGCTCAAGAAGGCTATAGCCGGAAAGACCATTGGGGATATTTTAAACGAGCTGCAAGTGACCAAGGGCATTAGCCTCTTTTATGCCGGTACGCTGACCGAGAATGTTTTTCCGGATCAGGTATTCGTCTTTTCAAAGGCAGCAGAGGTCAAGGAACTTGAAGAAATACCTTTTCAAACTCAGATGATTCCAACAACTGATCTTTTAAAAGGTCAGGGGCAAACCATGCAAGTTGGGTTAGTCGGAACTAAGGAGAAAACCTTCAAGGTCTATACCATTGACGGTCAAGAACATAAGGAATTGATTAAAGAAGAAATACTGAAAGCACCTGTTCATCACATCATTTTCAGCGGCACAAAGGAACCGGAACCGATTCATCCTATGGCTGCGGAGCCATCGACAGTACCAACGCTTGCACAAAATCCGGCTGAGGCTCCGGCTAATGAGTCGGCAGCAGCTTTTGGACAGCAAGCTATGACTCCGAGTGAACAAGCTGTGGCTAGTCAAGTACATGCACAGGTTGCGGCGGGTCAGGTGGTCGATCAAGCGCTTGTGCAAGCAGATCAGGCTACACTGGCAGCCCAAGCAGCAGTGGAAGCTCAAATAGCGGCTGAACAAGCAGCTAAAGCGGCAGCAGAACAAGCAGCAGTGGAAGCGCAAATAGCAGCAGAGCAGGCAGCCAAAGCGGCAGCAGAACAAGCAGCAGTGGAAGCTCAAATAGCAGCGGAACAAGCAGCTAAAGTGGCGGCAGAGCAGGCAGCAGTAGAAGCCCAGGTTGCAGCAGCTCAGGCAGCGAAAGCAGCAGCAGCCAAAAATAATCCGCACGGCTTTGATTATATCTATTTAAAGAAGCTGAGCATGACGGCAACCGCCTACAATAGTGGACCGAAGTCCACAGGCAAAAAGCCTGGCCAAAAAGGCTATGGCCTAACCTACTCCGGCATACCAGCCGGGCCAGGAATTGTGGCTGTTGATCCAAAGGTAATCCCTCTGGGCACCAGGCTATATATTGAAGGTTATGGTTTCGCACTCGCAGCAGATACCGGCTCCTCCATAAAGGGAAATAAAATTGATGTCTACATTGAGGATGCCAATGAAATTAAAAAGTTTGGCAGACGCACAGTTGAGGTTTATGTTTTGGAATAGTAAGAACGAGAAGAATGCTAAAAGGCCCATGAGTTTATATGCTCATGGGCCTTTTGTGTGCGCTTCTTTTGGTATGATTTTCTTTTAATATTACCGTCGGGAAATTGGGTGACTGTTAGATAAAAGCAAGAAAAGTATAAATACTAATACTGCAAATTTCCTTGACTAATGGTAGCTTGTATGTTAGAAATAAAGCAACGAAGATTTACAAAGGAGCAAACAAATTGAAGAAAATAACAGTCCTTGCTAGCGTAACACTCATTGTTGTTTTATCTACAACTGCTTATGCGCATCCTGGGCGCCTAGATGCAAACGGAGGGCACAATAAAAAAGCGGACGGTACATACCATTACCATCGGAGTACAGATAGAAGTATTGAGTACAATACTTATGCGGAAGCTTATCCCTCTGAGTCTCAGCCTCCGTCAGAGCAGAACACTCTGTCAGCAGCTCAGCTTCCGTCAGAACAGAAGAACTCTTCAGCAGCTCAACTTCCGTCAGAACAGAAGAACTCTTCAGCGACTCAGCTTCCGTCAGAACAGAACAATCTTCCACCCGCTCAGCTTCCGTCAGAACAAAACGCTCTGTCAGCGGTTCAGCTTCCATCAGCGCAAAGGTCGGTAGAAAAGAGATCAGAGATCATAGCAGAAACCGTCATTGACAACATAAGAGTTGAAGCCTTCTCCTCTGTGATTATGGTGTCTGTTGGTACGATTTATGATTTTCTGGTTCCTCTAACAACTCTAAAAGATTATATGAAGCTGGATGTGGCTGTCAGTGATAGCGGTTTTTATTCTTGCAGTCGGGAGGATCGTTATTTGATTGTTTTCCCGAACAGTAGCACTATTGATATGAATGGAGAGGAATCTTTCCTTCTCTTTCCGGCGTTCCTTAAAAAAGAGGAATTGTATGTGCCCTTAAGGCTTTTCGTGGGGTACTTTGGCGGCGATATTGCAGTGAAAGAGTCGGAAAAAGAATCTGTCATCGAAATCAAAACAACTAAGTCTGTCAAGGAAACGGGCAGCAAGTTGGTAAATACTACTATTAAGGAAGGAGAGCTTGTTTACTGGGGGACGACAGGGACGAAAATACATATGGACGAAGCCTGTGATTCCTTTGTTTATGAAGTCTTTTCTGGAAGTTTAGAAGAAGCCATGGCGGTGCGAAAGGGTGGTTGGTGCAAGCGCTGCTCGGATAGTATGCCGGATTTAGTTTATTAGTGAGTAGCTTTTCAACCTTCATTTTGGAATTTCAATCGTTACGCATGTTCCTACGCCTACTTTACTATTAAGGCTTAGACTTCCACCGCACAGCATTTGCAGGCGTGTTCGAACGTTTTGGATACCAATATGAATGTCCCTATCCGCAGGTTCTTTATCCACGTCAAAACCCACGCCATCATCGGACACTATTATGATGATGCTGTTATCGCTTTCCTCTGTTCGAATTCTTAAGGTTCCGCCTTCCTTGCGCTCACAGAGGCCGTGTTTTACAGCGTTTTCTACAATGGGTTGGAGCGTGAGGGTTGGAATTAAAAAGGATTTTACTGCAATTTCCATATGGATTGTAAGCCTTTCCTCGAAGCGCATTTTTTCAAGGTATAAATAATTCTCTATATGCTCTAATTCTCTGGAAAAGGGAACGAGGGAATTGCTCCATATAGCTTCGATATTGTCACCCAAATAATCGGTAAACCGTTCCAGGGAGGGCTTTACGATACCTGGATTGGTGTCGCACATAGCACAGATGGTGGTCAGACTGTTGGCAATGAAGTGGGGCTGGATTTGGGAAAGCATGAGTGAAACATTATTTTGTATCAGTTGGGATTCCAGTGCGGCCGCTCTTTCTGCCTGACGAGAGGCTTCGATATAATATCGAACCATTTTGATATATTCCATGGTGATAAAAATAAGAAAACAGATATTAAATATAATGTTAGTCGGATTATGAAATTGATAATAATTTACCGCATCGGTGATACAGCCACCACAGAGCATCAGAACAGAAAGCAAGATACTACGCATTTCTTTGTTCTTCTTCCAGACGCTTTCATAAATAACACAAGCTATAGTTAAGGCGGACATGCCCCCCAGAACGATAATGTGCTGTGAACGATGAGTATACGGATCATGTACTCTCAGCAAAGTACCTGCAAAGACAAGCAGGCAGAGGGAAGAGTAGGCATATTCTGTTATAACCAGCAGCCGTCTGGATTTACCATGAACAAAGGAACTCAGATAGGTAAGGGCAAATAGCCCAGTCAGCCATAGCGCTATCGCATCAAGATCATTATTGACCAGTGGGTAGGGCGAAAAAAATGACATAATATCAAAGCGGATAAAAAACCAGACGCCAGAAGCGATGGTAAAGCCTGAGAGATAAAAATATCGTCCGATGTTTTTGGCTTTCATATAGAACAATATTATGCAGGCAACAAGCAGAACCAGGCCTAAGCAGACAATTAGCATAGCGAAAAACAAACGTGGGGCGTTATTGCTTAACTGCAAACGGAACAATTCTAGGTCATAACCCATGTATAGTGTGCTTATTAACTTAGTAAATGGATAGATACCCTGGGGGCCATAGGGATTATGCAGACGGATTTCGACTTTATCCTCTGGTTCGATACCAGGGGATACAAAGTAGGTCCACACATTACCCCCAGCCTTATCATTAAGGTTGAAGCCGTTATATTCGCCATAAGCATACAAAAGTTCTTCATTTAAGTAGATCTCCGCTGTAATGTTGTCCACGCGGAGCATTACGAGATAATTGATGGGTATGGGCTTAGTAAAGCGACCGCTAATGTAGATTGATTCATGTTTTTCTTCGTCTAAAAAGATACCATCAGTAAGGTCGAGGGTGATTTCCTCTTGGCCAAAGTGGTATGTACCGACAATCTCGACCTTTTCCAACGGTAAGCGATCTTGTTTATTGGCGTTTCTAAATGCGATTGAGAAGGAAAGTAAGGCAAAGGTTAAAACAAGCACCGCAGCGATTAAAAATCTGAATGTTTTTTTCTCCATAACTAACCTCTATCTTTTAATTGTATAAATGCTCTCGGCATGTTTTTTATAAGTATAAGCAGTTTTGATAGGATCAAAGCAAAAAATACGCCCACATTGACGATATCAATCATCAATGTGGGCGTATTTTAATAATAGCGGAAGACGGATTTGAACCGCCGACACTTCGGGTATGAACCGAATGCTCTAGCCAACTGAGCTATTCCGCCATATGGGAACAACAGGGCTCGAACCTATGACATCCTGCTTGTAAGGCAGGCGCTCTCCCAACTGAGCTATGCTCCCATGATCTGGGTGACAAGATTTGAACTTGCGACCTCTAGAACCCCATTCTAGCGCGCTACCAAGCTACGCCACACCCAGATACCAACTTGATCCTGGATTGTAGCTCCCAACCAAGCGAGGATTATAATACCACACTCTTTTCCGTAAGTCAAGAAAAATTTGTTGAAAATCAGCTTTGAAATAAAAAAATATTGTTACAGTCAATCGGGGCAAAAAACCTAACAAATTCCTTCCCCCATCCCAAGAGCTTGTTTTTTTGATGGACTTGTGTATAATGGTACCAATAAATTTTTTGGGAGGTTTTGTGTAATGAAGGCTTTAATTATTGGAGCCGGAGGGGTCGCCTCCGTTGTCGTCCATAAATGTTGTCAGAATTCAGAAGTATTTGAAGAAATCTGTATTGCCAGTCGTACTGTTTCAAAGTGCGAGGCCTTGAAGGAGCAGGTTAAAAACTATGCGACTAAGGTTACAACAGCGAAGGTTGATGCTGATAAGGTGGAGGAGTTGGTGGCCCTCATCGAAAGCTATCAGCCCAATATCGTCATTAACGTGGCTCTGCCTTACCAGGACCTGAGTATTATGGAGGCCTGCCTGCAAACCAAGGTGGACTATGTGGATACTGCAAACTATGAACCCCTGGATACAGCTAAATTTGAATATAAGTGGCAGTGGGATTATCGCGAACGCTTTGAAAAAGCTGGGATCACCGCCCTCTTGGGTAGCGGCTTTGACCCAGGTGTGACGGGTGTCTTCTGTGCCTATGCTTTGAAGCACCATTTTGATGAAATCCATACGATTGATATACTGGATGCCAATGCCGGTGACCACGGCTATCCTTTTGCGACTAATTTTAATCCGGAAATCAATATTCGGGAGGTTACTGCAAAGGGCAGCTACTTCGAAAACGGCGCTTTTGTTGAAACAGAGCCCCTTTCCATTAAGCGGGTTTATAATTTCCCCGAAATTGGCAATAAGGATATGTACTTACTGCATCATGAAGAGCTTGAATCCTTGGCCATCAATATCAAGGGCGTCAAGAGAATTCGCTTCTTTATGACCTTTTCTCAGAATTATTTGACCCATCTGAAGGTGCTTGAGAATGTGGGAATGACTTCTATCGAACCCATTGACTACGAAGGGAAAAAAATCGTACCGCTTCAGTTTTTGAAAGCGCTCCTGCCAGACCCGGCTTCCCTCGGCCCCAGAACCAAGGGTAAGACCAATATCGGCTGCATCTTCCAAGGGATCAAGGATGGTAAGGAAAAGAAATATTATGTGTATAATGTCTGCGACCACCAGGAATGCTACAAGGAAGTGGGTTCTCAGGCCATCTCTTATACAACCGGCGTGCCTGCCATGATTGGTGCTATGATGGTGATGAAAGGCCTCTGGAAAAAACCCGGCGTCTTTAATATAGAAGAATTTGATCCCGATCCTTTTATGGAGGCTTTAAATCGGTTCGGCCTTCCTTGGAAGGAAAGCTTTGACCCAGAAATGGTGGAGTAAAGCAGTACAAAACGTGAAATGAGGAATGGATTTGAAACTTGATTTTAACGCCGTAAAAACCCCTTGCTACTTAGTAGTCGAGGGGTTACTTTATGATAATTTAAAAATTCTAAAATCTGTCTCGGACAGAAGCGGATGTAAAATTTTATTGGCTCAAAAGGCCTACTCTATGTTTAGTACCTATCCCTTGATCGGGCAGTTTTGCTCCGGCACTACGGCCAGTTCCTTGTTTGAAGCCAGGCTGGGTTATGAGGAGATGGGGGGAGAGGTGCATATCTTCGCACCCGCATACCGTGAGGAAGACTTTGATGCCATTTTAAACTACAGTGACCATATTGTTTTCAACTCCTTCAACCAGTGGAATCGTTATCGTGATAGGGTTCAAGGCTTTTGTAAGGAAGGCAACAAAAAGATCCACTGCGGGATTCGGATTAATCCGGAGTATTCGGAAATTGAGACAGACATTTATAACCCTTGCTTCCGGGGATCCAGACTGGGGGTTCCCCTTTCAGCCTTTGAAGAAGCCTGTAAGGATGAGCAAGCCCTTTCTGGTATCAGCGGCCTGCACTTTCATACCCTATGCGAGCAAAATTCTGATACCTTGAAGCGCACCATTGAGGTGGTGGATCAAAAATTCGGAAAGTACTTGAAAAGGATGAAATGGCTTAATTTTGGTGGCGGGCATCATATTACCCGTCCGGATTATGACCTGGATACCCTTTGTTCGTGCATAGAGTACATGAAGAATCAATATGACCTCCAAATTTATCTTGAACCCGGGGAAGCTTTTGCTTTGAATACGGGCTTTTTGGTAGCGAGTGTCTTGGATATCGTTGAGAACGGCCTCGAGATTGCGATCTTAGATGCTTCTGCTGCCTGCCACATGCCCGATGTTTTGGAAATGCCTTATCGTCCGAAGATTTTTCGGGCTCAGGCTTTTGATTCAGAGAATTTAAAGGCCTCACTGGCTCAGGCGCTGAATATGGCTGAGCTGCCGCCTTTACCGTCACAAGGACAAACTAAACCCCACAGCTATCGCCTAGGTGCTCATACTTGCCTTGCAGGAGACATTATTGGTGACTACAACTTTCGGGAGCCTTTATGCATAGGTGACAAGCTTGTGTTTTGTGACATGGCCATTTATTCCATGGTTAAAAATAATACCTTTAACGGAATTAACTTGCCGTCTATTTTGCTATTTTCTGAGGAGCAGGGGCTCCGCACGGTTAAGGAATTTACCTATGAGGATTTTAAGTCCAGACTATCATAGAACGAACGGTCCCTCAGCAACCACAGCTTTCTATCACGCTCCCAAGCGCGGTAAAAAGCTGTGGTTTTTTATTGTCACCGAAAAAATACCAGAAGGGCTTATGCTGATTCCCATTGGATATGCAGTTGATTTTTATGAAAATGTATGTATAATTATAAGCAAAAAATTATCGAAGGGACTAGATTTATGCAGCTAACTTCAAACGCAAGCTTACAGGTTCAAATTGTAACAGCCATTTCCTTGGTGATCTTCGCTGGGCTTTTGATCGCCATTGGCTTTTACAGCAAGCGTAAAGCCAGCACCATGGATGGCTTCTTACTGGGCGGGCGAAAAATTGGGGCTTGGATGTCCTCCTTTGCCTACGGAACCTCTTATTTTTCCGCTGTTATTTTTATCGGCTATGCCGGTAAGAACGGATGGGATTTGGGTCTGGCGTCCATCTGGATCGGGATCGGAAACGCTGTGCTTGGTTGTTTTCTAGCCTGGCTCGTACTGGCGGGACGCACCCGTACTATGACCCACAATTTACAGGTATCAACCATGCCCGAGTTTTTTGAAGCACGGTATCAATGCCCGCAGATGAAGCTTTTCTCCGCATTAATTATTTTTATTTTCCTTGTGCCCTACTCTTCAGCGGTTTACAAGGGTCTAGGTTCCTTGTTCAGCACCATCTTTCCCAAGGTTTCGGTCAATGTCTGTATGCTGATAGTGGCCATAGTGACAGCGATCTTCCTTGTGCTGGGAGGGTATGTTGCTACTGTTTACACCGATTTTGTCCAAGGAATTATTATGATCTTCGGCGTAATCCTAATGATTTTCATTGTACTTACCAACGCCAATGTAGGCGGTGTAGGGCAAGCAATAGAGAAACTGAAAACCATTGATCCCGGTTTGGTTAGCCCCGTGGGCAAAAATCCATCCTTCCTAATGATCAACATCCTCCTGACCAGCTTTGGAACCTGGGGACTTCCGCAAATGATCCGCAAATACTACGCGGTTAAGGAAAACTCCATCAAGCAAGCTACCATTATAACCACTCTTTTTGCGGCTCTGATCGGCTGCGGCGCTTATTTGGTAGGCAGTCTTGGCAGAATCTATCTGGACAACACGCTACCGGCCAAAGGCTACGATGCGGTTGTACCACAAATTTTGTTAAAGGCAATGGGTGACGACAACGTATTTACGACCATCGTATTGGCAATGATCTTGATCCTTTTACTTTCGGCCTCAATGTCAACCCTTTCAGCATTGGTTTTGACCTCTGCTTCGGCGGTTTCCGTAGACTTACTACCCTTTGTGATTCCCTCCTTCAACCAAAAGTCCCAGATGCTAGTCACTCGGGTACTCTGTTTAGTTTTTGTAGCACTTTCCTACATATTTGCGTCCTTCCAGATTTCCATCATTGTATCCATCATGTCTTTTTCCTGGGGGATTGTATCTGGCACCTTCATTGGCCCGACTTTATGGGGGCTGTACTCCAAGCGGACCACAAAAGCAGGTGCGTGGGCAGGCATGCTGGGCGGCTTTTTAACGGTCACCTTCATCACGCTCTACACGACCACGACAAAAGACTTCTCCGCGGCCATGGCGAGTGCGCCCACGACAGGAGTACTAGCCATGGGAATGTCTGTAGCACTAACGCCTATTATTAGTTTACTGACGAAAAACAAGTACGACAAAGAATTCTTAGGAAAGGCTTTTAAAGGGATATAAAAAAGAAAAAAACAAAGAGCAAAACCGTGGGGGAAGGGGGAGAAAAACTTTTTTCAAACGGCGAAAAAAGTCTTTCTCCCCCTTCCCCCACACCCCCTTTCCTCTCTTTTCAAAAAAGCCGGACATGGGGGGGCTTGGCAAGATCTGGTAGGATCAAGATTCGCGTCAAGGCTTGTAGGATTAGGATTTAAAGCTAAGATTGAATTTACTGTTCTAGCAATTGAGTATGATTAAGATAATAAGTGCGAAATAAATTGGAGGGTTTTATGATCTGGAATAAAGAAATAGAGTGCGCCTCAAGAAAGGAAATTCAAAGTGTCCAGCTCGAACGGCTGAAAAAAACTGTCAGCTGGATCTATGAACGGGTTCCTTTTTATCGCCAAAGACTTGACGAGGTTAAATTGAAACCGGAAGATGTTCGGTCACTGAAGGACTTGGAACGAATCCCTTTTACGACTAAAGAGGATTTGAGATTGAATTATCCTTATCAGCTTTTTGCTGTCCCTAAGAGGGAGATTGTCCGGCTTCATGCCTCCAGTGGTACCACCGGGAAACCGACGGTGGTGGGTTATACCCGTAATGACCTGGAAATGTGGAGTGAGTGTGTTGCCAGATTGGTCTGTATGGCTGGTGGCTCCGAAAACGATACGGCCCAAATTTCCTTTGGCTATGGCTTGTTTACAGGTGCCTTGGGCCTTCATAACGGCCTGGAAAAAGTGGGCGCAGCCGTGATTCCCATTTCCGCCGGGAATACAGAAAAGCAGCTGATGGTCATGAAAGACTTTGATACGACGCTTCTCGTTTGTACACCCTCCTATGCGCTACATATCGGGGACGTGATGCGGGATTTGGGCATGAATCCGAAGGATTTTTCTCTCCGAATAGGAATGTTTGGCGGTGAAGGTCATACAATCGAAATGAATCGTGAAATCGAAAGCCGCCTTGGTATCATTGCTACCGAAAACTACGGCTTAAGCGAAATCGTAGGCCCTGGTGTTTCAGGAGAATGTGTACATAAAACCGGCCTTCATTTTAATGAAGATTGCTTCCTGCCGGAAATTATTAACCCAGAAACCGGCGAAGTGCTGCCCGAGGGTTCGGAAGGTGAGCTGGTAATCACCACCATTTTGAAGGAAGGTTTTCCCTTGCTGCGTTACCGGACGAAGGATATTACTTCCTTCGTGATGGAGCCCTGTGTCTGTGGACGTACCTCCGCTCGTATGACCAAGGTCAAGGGCAGAAGCGATGATATGCTGATTATCAAGGGCGTTAATGTGTATCCTTCTCAGGTGGAAAGTATCATCGTAGGTCTTCAACACATCAGCCCCTACTATCAGTTAGTTGTGACCAAAAAGGGTTACGGAAACAGCTTGGAGGTTCATGTGGAACTGGTGGATGACTCTTTGCTGGAGCAGTACAGTGAATTGGAAAAGCTTGAAAACAATTTAAAGGCACGCCTGCGCTCGGTGCTGGGTCTGGATTGTAAAGTTAAACTCCGTGAGCCCAACTCCATTGAACGCACAACCGGTAAGGCCAAGCGGGTTATTTTTAAAGATTAATACTAACCGGCATTTGCGCCGCTGGCGCACTCAAATCAGAAATGGAAAAAGCGCCTTTTGCTTTTTCTTTACTATACTCAGTCTCTTAAACATTTTCCAAGCCGCTATCATTCAACCCGGATCATCTATTGTTTTGGGAGGCGGCTTTGCAAAGCTAAACGTGACTGAGTACATATGGAGGTTTATTCTATGGAAAAGAAATTAATGCTTGGTAACGAGGCCGTTGCTAGGGGAGCATTGGAAGCAGGCGTAATGGTTGTTTCCTCCTACCCGGGAACCCCTAGTACCGAAATTACTGAATACATATCCAAGTATGATGGGATTTATTCTGAGTGGGCACCCAACGAAAAAGTAGCCATGGAGGTGGCCATCGGAGCCGCTATTGGTGGGGCCAGAGCCCTTTGTGCCATGAAGCACGTAGGGCTGAACGTCGCGGCAGATCCTCTGTTTACGGCTGCCTATACCGGCGTGAATGCTGGTCTAGTGGCTTGCGTGGCTGATGATCCTGGTATGCACTCGTCTCAAAACGAGCAGGACACAAGAAACTACGCCATCGGAGCAAAGGTACCCTTATTGGAGCCTTCCGACAGTCATGAATGTAAGGAGTTTTTAAAACTAGCCTATACCATAAGCGAAGAATACGATACTCCGGTTATTCTCCGCCTGTCCACTCGGGTTTCCCATTCGCAAAGTCTGGTAACTTTACAAGAGCCGGAAAAGGCATGTGCCAAAGACTATGTCAAAAACCCGAGTAAATATGTAATGATGCCCGCTATGGCAAGAGGGCGGCACATTTTTGTCGAGGAGCGTATGAAAAAGCTGCTGGACTTTGCAGAAAAAACTGAGATCAATACCGTTATTCCAGCTGAAAATACCAATCAAACCAACACAACTACCCCTTCTGATCCAACCGAAGGCAAAAAAATTGGTATCATCACCTCCGGCATAGCCTATCAGTATGCACGGGAAGCTTTTAGAGAGCAAGCTTCTTATTTAAAGCTGGGTCTGATTAACCCATTGCCCACCAAAATGCTGCAAGACTTTGTTCAAAGTGTAGACCTCTGCTTTGTGGTAGAGGAATTGGATCCTGTGATTGAAAAGCACTGTAAATCCCTTGGGCTAAAGGTAATCGGCAAGGAAATCTTTACCCTCTTGGGCGAATACAGCACAGAGCTTGTCCGCGAAACCATTCTGAGCTACTTTGGCAGCAACGATAAGGCACAAAGCACAACCCAAAGCACAGTCCAACCCTCTTCAGACGAAGCCGAGCCTGTCCTTCCCGGACGGCCACCTGTAATGTGCGCTGGCTGCCCACACCGTGGTGTATTCTTCACCTTGAAGCAAATGAATATCCGGGTTTCAGGGGATATCGGCTGCTACACCTTGGGCGCATTGCCACCCTTTACAGCTATGGATGCCTGTGTTTGTATGGGCGCCAGCATCAGCATGGCTCACGGCATGGAAAAGGCGGGTCTGAGCGATACCGTAGCCGTCATCGGAGACTCCACCTTCATCCACAGCGGAATTACCGGCCTCATTGACATGGTGTACAATAAGGGCACAGGCACAGTCCTTATTTTGGATAACTCCATCACTGGCATGACCGGCCATCAGGAGAATCCCACCACTGGACGCACCATCAAAGGAGAACCGACCAAGCAAGTTAATCTTGCCCTCTTGTGTGAGGCTGTGGGCGTCAGCAAGGACAGAATCCGCATCGTGGATCCCTTCCAGGTTGACTCGCTTAAGAGCGTGATCAAAGAAGAGCTGGCTGCCAAAGAACCTTCTGTTATTATTACTCAGCGCCCCTGCGCCTTGTTAAAATCCGTTAAGCGTGAAGCCCCCTATGTCATTGCAGAAAGCTGTAAAGCCTGTGGCCTTTGCACAAAAGGCGGCTGCCCAGCCATCGCCAAGTCCGAAGATAAAAAAGCCAAAATCAATCCAGCCCTCTGCATCGGCTGCGGCTATTGCGTGAATCTCTGTAAGTTCGGAGTAATTAAAAGATAACTGTACACTATTTTTGCGTTCTAAGTCCCCCCTCAAACGTCCGGCTTTTTTGAAAGGTGGAGGGAGGGGGTCTGGGGG
>CAZSXS010000056.1:0-25310 GCA_964611385.1 uncultured Defluviitaleaceae bacterium | reverse complement strand
CATTATTTTGAGGGGTTAAACCAGCCCAGGAGCAAAGCTTTTTAGCCGTTGAAAAAGCGGACATATCTGCACTAATCTCTGAAATAATAGCTATGGCCGCAGGCCTTTTAATTCCCGGCACAGTTTCAAGTAGCTTGATTTGCTTTTCAAAAGGAAGTGCTAGCGTGTTAATGGTTTGCGTAAGGAGGCTTAGGCACGAATCAATAGACTCTAAGTGTTTCATGGCCAAGTTGGATTTTGTAGATTGTTCAATGGATTTTTGATACCCGATAACCGATTGGATAACAACATCAGGGGAAGCCTTGATTCTAGGATCGATAAGCTTTTTACATTCCTCCACGTCAAATTTTTCACAGTTCAAGATATAATTTCGAATATCGGTACCTGTTTTACCAAAGACATCTGAAATCACGTTATCCAAAGTAACATTAGACACAGTAAGAGAATTATTAATGCGGTTTTTTTCGCCAGTCCGATTCCCAACTAATTTTGTTTGGTACCGGGTAAGCTCTCTTAATTTTCTAATTTTTACATCAGGAATATAGCTTCCAGGAACAAGACCATGCTTGTGTAAATCAGAGATCCATACAGAGTCTTTTTCGTCCGTCTTTTTGCCAGGTATCGCTCTGACATATTTCGGATTGGCAAGCGTGATTTTGCAAACTGATTCAAGGGCATTATAAACAGGGATCCAGTATTTTCCTGTAGACTCCATGCAAACTTCGGAGCAGTTTCTGTAAGTAAGCCACTTTTTTAGAGCTTCTAAATCGTGATAATGGGTTGTAAAGTTTCTCTTCTCATATGTTGTCACATTGTCAAGATTTGTTGATGCAATCGTTGCAACCAAAAACTTCTTGTGAACATCAATTCCGCAGCAGACGGGATGGACTATTTTTAACATAAGCGTCCTCCTAGTAAATGATTGAAATAAAAAAAAGAGCATAACAACTTTAACTGAATGTCCGGCACAAGAAAAAGGATTCTCTAAATTTTTAGTATCCATGCTCAGGCTCTTCACCCCGCATACTCATTTGTGCTTCAAGATAGACATTCTATACATGTTAATATACAGGCTCTGGAGTTCTACTTACTCCATCGTACTTTGTAGTTGTTGTTATACTCTTTGAAATTATTGACTGTATTTTTTACTTATAAACCATCACAGGCACATCCGGGATTTCGCCTTCTAATTTCATTCCCTTTTGTGCCTGAAAAAAGCCGCCTTTCCGACTTTTTGAAAGGAATGTATGTTAATATGAAAATGTACCTGTCTTTGTTTCGTATTCGCTTTGTCAATAGTTTGCAATACCGCGTCGCTGTCCTTGGCGCAGTGATCTCAAGATTTGCATGGGCTTTTATGGAGGTTCTGGCTTTTGCAGCCTTATACCGCAGCGGCAACGCTTCCTTTCCGATGGGATTTTCACAGACGGTTTCTTACATCTGGATGCAGCAGACACTGATTGTGCTGTTTTCGGTGGTGTTTGCAGACGGCGAAATTTATTCAGCCATTGAGAGCGGCTCTATAGCCTACGATTTGGCACGCCCGATGAATTTGTACGGCCGCTGGTATTGCCAGTCCGCTGCTACTCGCATTGCGTTTACCACTCTGAATTGTCTGCCTGTGCTGCTTGTGGCCTTACTAATGCCGGAGCCATACAGAATGTCCTTGCCCTTGGATGCCGGGCAGCTGCTCCTGTTCTTGTTATCTTTGGTGCTTGCGCTTTGTGTAGTGGTGGCCTTTGCGATGCTGATGTACATTACTTTGTTTTATACGACATCTTCAAGAGGGATTAAAATCATCATAACCGCGCTAAGTAGCTTCTTATCTGGAGGCATAATCCCCTTGCCCTTTTTTCCAGGGTCGGTTTTAGCACTGGTTCGATTGCTTCCCTTTGCCGCTATGCAAAACATGCCACTCTTGATCTACAGCGGAAATCTCACTGATGTAGAGGCCTTAAAAGGAATAGCTTTTCAATGTGCTTGGCTTGCAGCACTGCTACTGATGGGACAGCTTTTCATGCATCGTACGTTGAAAAGGGTTATCGTGCAGGGCGGGTAATTCCTCATTAAGTTGGAAATTCTGAACAACCTTGGTTGAAGGGAAAAGGCCAAGCTCTTGAAATAAAAATTGATAAGTGTTGTCAAGGGGAGGGTTTAGAATACTGTAAAATTAGGCAAAAATAATTGCTTTTATTCGACAGAACGCTGTATAATAATAGTGTATGCACTTGCTAGGAGGTATGTATGAAACTATACTTAAACTATTTTTCCATGAACCTAAAAAGCCAAATGCAGTATAAGCTATCTTTTTTCTTAGTCACATTTGGACAATTCATCACGACATTTACCTCTTTCTTTGGCTTGTATTTTATTTTTTCACGAATGAAAGCTGTGGACAACTTTAGCTATGAACAAGTGCTTCTATGCTTTGCAATAGTGATGATGTCCTTTTCGCTTGGAGAAATGTTTGGAGGCGGGTTTAGCCGATTCTCTGGTATGCTGGGCAACGGGGAGTTTGACCGTGTCTTGCTCCGCCCCAGAAGCGTCATCTTGCAAGTTTTGGCACCTAAGATGGATCTGTCCCGGTTCGGCATATTGGCACAGGCTATGCTTGTTCTGGGCTATGCGATCCCCAACAGCGGCATAACCTGGACCTGGGGCAAAATTCTGACGCTCTGCTTGATGATCCTCTGCGGTAGCATCTTGTTTTATAGCTTGTTCGTCATCTATGCCTCTTTTGCTTTTTTTACCGTGGAGGACTTCCAATTTATGAATATCCTTACCTACGGCGCCCGGCAGTTTGGTCGTTACCCGTTCTCGGTATACGGAAATGGGGTCTTGAAATTTTTAACCTTTGTCATTCCCTTAGCCTTGGTTCAGTATTATCCACTTTTGTACTTAATCGGAGGGGAAGCAAAATCCCATTTTGTCTTTCTGCCCTTAATTGCTTTGCTTTTTTTGATTCCAAGCCATGCCTTCTTTGGCTTTGGCTTGAGTCGCTATAAGTCAACCGGTTCATGAAGAGCGGTATATAAAAAAGACCTATGGGTTACACAATGTCAATAAGTTAACTTAATGACATTGTGTAACCCATAGGTCTTTTTTCGTGCTTACAATTTTTGAAGTTTCATGCGTTGTGGCTTGCAAAGCCGAACGTGGCTGAGTCAACAAAACAGATTCCAAAATCCAATGGCCAGAAAGAAGATGGAAAAAAAGTAAGCAAGCCCACCCAAAATCAGGGCAAGGAGCATACCCATTCCCAAAGAGAATAAAAACAGACCAACAATTCTTTTACGAAAAAACATAAACCCCCGCCCCTTTTGATTTGGATATACTTTCTTAAACCAGTATACTCAAATCTCTAAAAAAGGTTCGTAATAAACCTTCATGAGTGTAAGGCCTTGAGGTGGGGCAGTTTTTCCGGCCTTTTTGCGGTCGCCATGTTCAAGGACGTCCCGAACTTCATCCAAGGAAAGCTTGCCTTGTCCCACATACACCAGGGTTCCAACAATAATACGAACCATATTGTATAGAAAGCCATTTCCGTTCACGGTGAAGCTGATTAGAGGGCTGCCCAAACAAGAGGATTGTTGAAGGGAGGCGGAATAAATCGTTCGGACACTGGTCTTGGCCGATCCACCCGCGGCGCAGAAGCCGGAAAAATCATGAGTACCTACAAACAAAGCACAAGCTGCCTCCATGGCTGAAAGATGCAAGGGACCAGGTACAAACCAAGCTAGTCGCTTTAAGAAGGGGTGGTTGTAGGTGGCATTATAAATATTGTACTCATAGGTCTTGTTCTTGGCAGCAAAGCGGGGATTAAAGTCTTCGGGCACAAAAAAAGCTTCCGTCACAATAATGTCCTCCGGCAAGGCGGAGTTTATGACCAGCGGAAGCTTGTGAATGGGGATATGGATTTCTTCGTTGTCCGGCAAGGAAAAGAGCGCCCGTTGACCGTAGGCGTGAACCCCTGCATCCGTCCGGCTTGCGCCGATGACGGACAGGTCTTTTCGGTATAGCTTTGACAGCGCTGTTTCTAGACACTCCTGAATAGACAGGCCATTTTTTTGTCGTTGCCAGCCGCAATAGTTACTTCCGTCATAAGACAGGGTTAATAAAATGTTCATGGATTAAATACCTTCAATATAGTAGAATAATAGGGCGCTTTCTAAACAAAATTAGTTCAACAGGCCTAAAACACCTTCAATGCAATAACAATTAATACAAAGAAGAACACCAACAGAATGCTGATATAATCCGTCTTGTCAAAGCGCAATTCCTTCATTCGGGTACGGTTAATATCACCCCTATAGCAGCGAGCTTCCATAGCGACAGCCAATTCCTCTGCCCGCCGAAAGGCCGAGAAAAACAAAGGCACCAGAAGGGGAATCAAGCCCTTTGCCCGCTTGATGAGGCCGCCAGTGTCAAAGTCCGCTCCCCGAGCAATTTGGGCTTTCATGATCTTGTCAGTTTCCTCCAGAAGGGTGGGGATGAAGCGCAGAGCGATGGTCATCATCATTGCAATTTCGTGGGAGGGAACCTTGAAAACCTTTAGGGGTCGGAGGCAGGACTCAATGGCGTTGGTCAGCTGAATGGGAGAGGTAGTAAGGGTTAAGATGGAGGAGGCAGCCACAATGAGGCTGAGGCGTACAGCCATTTTAATCGCAATCAAGATACCTTCCAAGGTCAGGCTAAGGCCAAAGAGCGTAAACAATACATGGCTGCCTTCCGTAAAGAACATATTAAAAAAAGTAGTAAAAGCGATAATGAAAATGATACCCTTCAAGCTTTTAAAAATATAAGAAACAGGAACTTTGGAGGCATAGATCACCAGAAAAAGACAGGCAGCGGCCAGTACATAGCCTAGAAGCTTGTCGATAAAAAACAAACAGCCAATATAAACCATAACCGATATCAGCTTCAAGCGGGGGTCTAGGCTATGTATATAGGAGTTAGTAGGATAATATTGACCAATGGTTATATTAGACAGCATTACAGTATCCTTTCTATGGCAAGCAAGGCTGCTTCCACATCATGAAGGTTTTGAGCCACATCGTAGCCCTTTTGGTGTAGGGCCCGCATGAGGTAGGTGACTTGTGGGACGGCAAGGCCGATTTCCTCCAGCTTTTCGACATGAGAAAAAATCTCTGACGGCTTATCATAATACAGAAGCTCCCCACGATTCATGACCAAAAGCCGATCCGCAAGCTTTGAAACATCCTCCATACTGTGGGAAACCAAAATCACATTGATACCCAGCTCGCTATGCATTTTTTTTATATTTGATAAAATTTCATCTCGACCCCGAGGGTCCAAGCCTGCCGTGGGTTCATCCAAAATAAGTACCTCCGGCTTCATGGCCAAGACTCCGGCTATAGCTACCCTTCTTTTTTGACCGCCAGACAGCTCGAAGGGGGACTTCTCAAAAAGCTCTTGCCCAAGCCCGACAATGGCAAGGGCATCCATAACCCTTTTCTTCACCTCATCCTTTGGCAGGGAAAGATTCTCTGGGCCGTAGGCCACATCTTTAAAAACCGTCATTTCAAAAAGCTGATGCTCCGGGTACTGGAAGACCAAGCCGACTCGCTGACGGATTTCCTTCAGCTTTGATTTGTCGGTATGAATGTCCACCCCATCCAAAAGAACCTGACCACTCGTGGGCTTTACCAGGGCGTTCAAATGCTGAATGAGGGTGCTTTTGCCGGAGCCGGTATGCCCGATGAGCCCCGTGAACTCCCCTTGAGGCAGCGCAAAGCTAATGCCTTTGATGGCGGTTTTCTCAAAAGTGGTTTTGGGATTATATTGGAAGCTAAGATTTTTGACTTCTAACTTTATTTGATTCAAGGCCTTCAGTCCTTTACGTTCCGTTTATTTGCTGCTTGCAGCTTGGAAAAGTTCTCCAAAAATTCAGGGATGGTCAAAGCCAAATCCATTGGAAGCCCCCGCTGCCGGAGCTGATGGGCAAGTTCTGTCACCTGGGGCACATCCAGGCCGATATTTTTGAGCAGCTCCACTTGCGTAAACACCTCTCTGGGGCTGCCATCCATAACCACCTTGCCCTCTTCCATAACGATGACGCGTTTGGCCAAGACTGCTTCTTCCATAAAATGCGTGATATGAACAATGGTGATACCCTCACTTTGGTTCAAGTCGGTGATGGTTCGCATTACATCCCTTCGTCCTGAAGGGTCCAGCATGGCTGTGGCCTCATCCAGAACGATACAATCCGGCTTCATAGCAATGACTCCGGCAATGGCGATTCTTTGCTTTTGACCACCAGACAAAAAATGCGGGGAGACCTCAGCATAATCCTGCATGGAGACGCTCTCCAGGGCTTGATTGACCCTTGCACGGATTTGATCCGGGGCCACGCCCAGATTTTCCAGTCCAAAGGCCACATCCTCCTCGACGATGGTTGCAATAATTTGGTTATCAGGATTCTGAAAGACCATTCCCGCTGATTGGCGGATCTTCCAGATATTTTCTTCATGCTGGCTATTATAACCTTTGATCCAGATGGTACCTTCCGTGGGGGTCAGCAAGGCATTCATATGCTTAGCAAGGGTGGACTTCCCCGAGCCATTATGTCCCAGGATAGCGACAAACTCTCCTTTACGGATCTGAATATTAATGCCATTTAGCGCCCGAAGGCTTTGACCGGAACCATTTTCGTCATTATAACTTTTATATTCAAAAACCAGGTTCTCCGTTTTAATAATTTCCATTATTTTCCCCTTTTCTTTATGCACATTACTCAAATAGCAACCGCATTTTTTGGGTAAGGTGATTATACTTTGGTCTTACGTCTTTTGTCAATCCTATGAATAAAGGGAAAATAAGACCACACCCCCATCCTTCCCTTTTCAAAAAGCCGGACAGGGGTTGGGGCTAGGTTATATGGGAATTTTCAGATCAACATGGTTGTAACTGAGGCAATGTTGTTTTACGGATCATTGCACGCTTTGGCGATTAGTTTCAAGATTGTATGGCTATGCATGCTATTAAGTACATCGAATGATTCGGTCCAATTTGGAGACAATAATGAAATCCGAAACACATCGCTCTCTTTCCAAATCCCCAACGTCCGGCTTTTTTGAAAAGAGAGGGAAGGGGGTGTGGGGGGAGGGAGAGAAAAACTTTTTTCGCCGTTTGAAAAAAGTTCCCCCCACGGTCTTAATTTTTTGCCCTAGGAGGTGTTAACATGATAACTTGTGATGTCTGCCCTCATCTTTGCTCGCTCAGTGAGGGGCAGCTGGGCTTTTGCCGTGCGAGGAGAAATGATGGCCAGCGGATCGTGGACGATAATTATGGGAAGATTACTTCCATTGCCCTTGATCCCATTGAAAAAAAGCCCCTGAAACGCTTTTACCCTGGAAGTTATGTCTTGTCCGTCGGTAGTTATGGCTGTAACTTGCGCTGCTCCTTTTGTCAAAACCATGAGATCTCTATGCGGGATGGTAGAGGTGAAGCCCTGTTTCTGTCACCCGAAGAGCTGGTGGAGAAGGCTAAGTCTTTACAGAGCGAGGGAAATATTGGCCTCGCCTTTACCTATAACGAGCCTTTGGTGGGCTTTGAGTATGTGCTGAATTGTTCTGTGCTTGCCGCCAAAGAAGGGTTGCAAAACGTCTGCGTTACCAATGGCTATATCAATGAGGAACCCTTGAAAAAATTGCTGCCCAGTATTCATGCCATGAATATTGACTTGAAGGGCTTTACGGAGTCCTTTTATCAGGATCTGAAGGGGGACCTGGAGACGGTGAAAAATACCATCGCCCTTGCTTCCAAGACCTGTCACGTGGAGGTAACGACCTTGGTGATTCCCGGTAAGAATGATACGCATCAGGAGATGGAGGCCTTGGCTTCTTGGCTCGCCTCGGTCAGTCCTTATATCCCTTTGCATTTGACAAGATTTTTCCCACGTTATAAGATGAATGACAGGGAAGGAACATCCAAGGAAAAGATTTACGAGCTGTTCCGGATCGCAAAGGAAAAGTTGGAGTATGTGTTTGCAGGAAACATGTACTAGGGCATTCGTTTGAATGTCTATACCTAAGGAGGTAAATATGGCAACTGTAGCTTATGTAGTACCCCATCCCCCGGTTTTGATCCCAGAAATCGGTCAGGGAAGAGAAATGGAAGTCAAGGACACAATTTCGGCCTATGAATCTGTAGCCCAGGAGATCGCTGCCTTTCAGCCCGATACCATTGTTATCATCTCCCCGCACTCCGTTGTATATTCAGATTATATTCATATTTCGCCCGGAGAGAGTGCCTATGGTAGCTTTACAAAGTTTGGTGTCCCTCAGATTCGCTTTGATGTGAATTATGATACGGAGCTCGTGAGCTTGCTTACCCAAAAGGCGCGGGAGAATAACATTAGTGCCGGAACCTTGGGTGAGAAGGAAGGGCACCTGGATCATGGAACAATGGTTCCTCTGTATTTTATCCAGCAGGCTTATAAGGACTTTAAGGTTGTGCGAATTGGTATCTCTAATTTGAGTTTTCAGGAGCATTATGAATTTGGGCAATGCTTGGCTAGTGCACTTTCGGAGCTAGGCAGAAAGGCCGTAATTATTGCCAGCGGGGATCTGTCCCACCGACTGAAGGACGATGGGCCTTATCAGTTTGCACCGGAAGGGCCGGAATTTGACCAGCAGCTCACCGAAGCCATTGACAAAGCAGAGTTCTTAAGCCTTCTGGAGTTTGACGTAGAATTTTGTGAGGCGGCGGGCGAATGTGGCTTGCGATCCTTTATCATCATGGCTGGAGCCTTGGATAAAAAGGCAGTCAACAGTAAGCTTTATTCCTATCAAGGAAATTTTGGCGTGGGCTACGCTGTGGCTAAGCTTGAAGAGAGTGGCGTAGATGTGGGCAGAAATTTTGGGGAGCAGTTTCAGGAAAGGGAAGAGAAAAAGTTAAAAGAAGCAAAGGAAAATGAGGATGCTTATGTCCGACTGGCCCGAAAGTCATTGGAAAGCATCATCCGGGACAAGAAGGAGCTTGAACTATCCCCCTCTGAGCTTGAAAGCTTGCCCAAGGAGTTGTTGGAAAAAAGAGCCGGAGTATTCGTGTCTCTAAAAAAGCAAGGTCGTCTGCGGGGCTGTATCGGTACCATCCTTCCAACCCAAGATACGATTGCAGCGGAAATCATCAAAAACGCTGTCAGCGCCGGGCTTAGCGATTTTCGTTTTGAGCCTGTAACTGTGGAGGAGCTTCCGGAGTTGCTGATCAGCGTTGATGTGCTGGGGGAACCAGAGACCATTCAAAGTATGGAGCAGCTGGACGAGAAAAAGTACGGTGTCATTGTCACCGAAGGAACCAAGGGCGGTCTGTTGCTTCCCAACCTCGAAAATGTTACCAGTGTTCAGCAACAGGTAGAGATCGCTCTCCAAAAAGCGGGCATAGAAAAAAAGCCCGACGAATCAGGCTTTACAATGCAACGCTTTGAAGTTGTAAGGCATAAGTAAGGAGGATGTTTTTGGACAGAATCATAGGGATTATTGATAACAATTACCTGACAGACGAGCATATGGCCAGCATAGAAAAGCTGGGGAAAGAACTAGGCTTTAAGATTTTAATGCTGACTAAGGACTATGAAGGACTTGAACACTGTGAGGTGCTTTTCGGGAAACCGGAGGGTAGCCTGCTGAAGCAAGCGAAAAATCTTCGCTGGTACCAGTGTGCCTTTGCGGGTGTGGAAACTGTGAAGGAGCCATCTTTATATGCAAGTGAAGATGTAATCCTGACAAACGCTGCCGGGGCTTTTGGCATTACCGTTTCGGAGCATATGATCGCAACTTTGCTGATGTTAATGCGAAATCTGCCCCAATATATTCTGTTTCAACAAAACAGTGAATGGAAGAGACTGGTGAAAATTCGTTCCATTTATGGCAGCCGAATTACGGTTGTTGGTCTGGGGGATATCGGAAGTAATTTTGCACAACGGGCCCATGCACTTGGTGCAAGGATTACCGCTGTGAGACGATCAGAGCAACCGAAGCCGGAGTATATCGAAAGACAATTTTTGTGGACAGAGCTGGACGAGGGCATTAAGGAGGCAGAGGTGGTAGCGCTTTGCCTACCCTCCACGGCAGAAACACAGCATATCATTGATAAAAGAAGACTGGATCTGCTGCGACCTGATACCTTGCTTCTGAATGTAGGCCGGGGAACAGCTCTTGACCAAGAAGCCTTATGTGAAGCCCTAAACGAAGGACGGATCGGGGGAGCTGCCTTGGATGTCATGGTTCCAGAACCACTCCCCAAGACGCATCCTCTTTGGACGGCAAAAAACTGTATCTTAACTCCCCATGTTTCAGGCGACACCTCTCTCATACATACCTGTAACCTGATCGTAGAGATCTTTTTGGAGAACCTTAGGTTGTATGCAGAAGGAAAGCCCATGAAGCATGTAGTGGATAGACAAAAAGGATATTGAGACTAAGCCCGAAACCGAATGACAAGCTCAAATATTGAGCCGTTTAATGAGGCGGCTTCCACCTGTCCATCCATTTTGCTAAGGAGGGCCTTGACTATGTGTAGTCCAAGGCCCGTATTTTTTTGGCTTCGGGATTTGTCGGCGGTGTAGAAACGGTCAAATAAGTGCGCCATATCCGCTTCTGAAAGTAGCTGGGTCGTGTTCCAGACACGTAGGAGACAGTGGGTTTCAAGTGCCTCCAGCGAAATGCCGATCTCTCCGGCGGAAAACTTCAAGGCATTGGACAGCAGATTTTGAATGATTCTTTCACAGGCCATCGTATTGCCTTGAATATAAACGGCCTTCTCCGGAAATTGAATCGTGGGTTGTATCCCCTTCTGTTCAAATAGGGCATAGCTGCCCATCAAGCAGTTGGTGACTAGAGCCACAAGATCCAGCCGCTCCGTCTCAAAATTTGTATTGTCATCTTCTAACACTGACAGCTCATAAAAATCATGAATCAGCACATTCAAGGCTCCGGCTCTTTGCTCAATCACTTCAAGGTAGTCTTTATCGTCCTTGGCATTTTCGCTCTCCTTCATCATCTGGATATATCCCAAAATAGAAGTTAAAGGTGTTCGCAAATCATGAGATAGATTTGCAATGGACTGCTTCAAGTTCTCTTCATGGTTTATACTGTTTATCCGGTCTTGTTTGTGCTTAGCATTGTAACTGTTGATGGCGCTGCAAAGATTTCTAATCTCCTTACTGAACAGTGAGACTGTCAGGATTTTTCTGGTTTTGCCTTCACTTAGATCTCGGATTTGCTCAGTAATCTGCTTGATTTCTCTTTCTGTCAGATAAAGGCGGATCAAAAGAAAAGCAGCTACCATTCCTATCATGGCTATTCCTAGGATCAAGATACAGATCATTTCAACCTCCTTTATGACTGGGTAGTGAGATTGATACCACCCACCACGGTTCTGAAAAATCCTTATTTTAAGTCAGCCTTTTTGAAATGCAGGTGAGTAATGGTTACTGTTATAAGTAAGGTTACAGCCCCGACGGCAAGAGCCAGAAAAATATCCCCTGTACTCATGTTAAGCGTGGCGCATTGGTATAATTGCCCCAGACTGGAGTATCGAACCAGCCAGCCTAATGAATTACCGCCCAATTGGGAACTTTGCAGCACCAGGCTGTAAATCAGCATGAACCCTAATCCGGCACCAATGGAAGGACCTACGGACTTTAGAAGAAATGCCACCATGGCATAAATGCTTGCATTGGCCAGACTGAGTAGAAGGTATAAAAGCAGGGATCGAAGCATATACCGAAAAAGCTCTGCTGTAATCTCTGCACCAAACCCATTTAATAAGGTGACGGTTGTGGTCAGAACAATGGGGAAAATTAGAATCAATACAAAGGAACCCATAAAATAAACAATCAGCTTGCTCATGGAAACATGGAATCGGGTATGACCGGAAGAAAGGCTGAGGCAAATGGTTCTGTTTGAAAAGTCGCCGCAGATGAACAGACCAGCAAAGACACTGAGTAACAAGGAGTTAAGCTGCGTCTCCTCCAGAGCATTGGTAAAGGCATCCAGGCCGCTTATTAAGGTGTTTCCCGTCACTGTAATCTCTTCTACACCGGACATATTTGCAGCAAGAATTATCATGACTGTTAAGATCAGGGCCAATACTACCGCCGACAAGTTTAAAATTTTAAAGCTTAAGGACTTACGAAGCTTGAGTCTTTCCGATTGAATCAGATTAAGCATGGGATTTCCCTCCAATCATTTGAATATAGTAGCTTTCCAAATCATCGCCTTGCACGGAAATTTCCTGCAACAAAATACCGGCTGCACTTAAGGTACTTGTCACCCTTCCACTGTCATCCAAAAAGTCGTAGAGCTTGACCGCTTGATTAGGATAAACCTGATAGTTTGTGCTTTGTAACTTTGTTTCAATGACAGAGGCCGCCTTTGTAGCGTCGTTGGTCTTTATATAGATATGTCTTTTGCATTTTTCGTCCAACTCTTTGGAAGAGAGTTGCTCAATCAGCTTCCCTTTATGGATGAAGCCATAACAACTTGCCAACTGGTGAAGCTCTGATAAGATGTGGCTTGAGATCAGGATACTGATGTTCCTTTCCTTGTTCAGAGACTTTAGGAGTTCCCTGAGTTCAACGATGCCCACTGGATCCAAGCCATTGACGGGCTCATCCAGCACCAAAAATTCTGGCTCGTTCAACAGTGCTATGGCAAGACCCAGCCGTTGTTTCATCCCCAGGGAAAAGTTTTTTGACTTTTTCTTGCCTGTATCATTGAGATGAACCATCTTAAGTACCCGATCAATGCAGGACTTATCTGGGATTCCCTTTTGAATGCGGTACAGTTCCAGATTTTCCCTGGCCGTCATCTCAGGGTACAGGGCAGGCCCTTCGATGATGCTGCCGATTCTCATACGCTGCTTCACCAGACGTTTTTCATCGTTCTCTCCAAACAAAGAAAGCTCTCCATCGGTTTTAAAGGCTAATCCTGATAAAATCCGTATCATTGTGGTTTTTCCAGCACCGTTTTCGCCTATAAACCCGTAAATATCACCGCGTTTCAATTGCATATTCACTTGATGAAGAGCAAATTCGTTCTTATATTTTTTGCTCAGATTCGATGTCTTAAAAATGATTTCCGACATGTAATCATCTCCTTTGAACCCTATCTTACAGTATACTCCTCAAGAAATTCTAAATTCTTTTCTAAAGTTTTTCTAAAGTTTTCTCTAAACCTTAGATAATTTATAGCCCATTCCCCAGACGGTTTCAATCACTTCTGTTCCTACCGCTTCCTTTATCTTTTTTCTAAGATTGCTGATATGTGTGTTGATGGTGTTGTCATCATAGGCATAGGTTTCGTTCCATACGGATTCATATAAGTTTTGTTTTGAAAAAACTTTCTGCGGGTTCAAAAGCATAAGCGCAAGCAAGTGGTATTCCTTTGCCGTCAGCGTAAGCAGCACATCATTGGCGTGGATCTCCTTGGTACTTTGATTCAAGCTCAGCGCTCCATGTTGTATAAGTTGGGCTTCTGTGCCACAGGCTGAACTCTTTTGATAGCGTTTGATATTGGCTTCGATTCGAGCAAGAAGTTCGTTCAGATCGAAGGGCTTTGTCATGTAGTCGTCTGCCCCCAGCCGTAGTAGCTCCACCTTTGTCTGGATAAGGCTCTTGGCTGACACCACCAGTACAGGCACATCGGAAACTGCTCGCAGCTCTCGTAACAGCTCGTCCCCACTTTTGTAAGGGATCATCAAGTCAAGAATGATCAGATCCCATTCTTTTTCTACAGCCAGCTTCATCCCATCCAAGCCGTTTAAGGCACAGCTTGTCTCATATTGATTCTTCGATAAAAAATCCTGCAGCATGTTTGAAATTTCCTTATCATCTTCAACAATTAATATCTTGCTCAAAGTAACACGACCTTTCTGTTATATTAAGTACCGATTAGCTTTGTAAGCCGCTCCACAAAACAATAGAATGGATCAGGATTGAATGAAGGTGGCTTAGGAAATGTTTTAGGTTGAGTATTTGATTAGCTTAGCTTAGCTTATTATAACGGGATTAAAGCTGCTGTAAAGGCCTGTTACACTCAATACCGTTGTCACCCCACAAAACAATAGCATTGATCAAGATTGAATGTAGGTGGCTTAGAAAATGTTTTGGAGACTGAGTATATACGCAGTCAAGTTACTAAAAAAGCTGACTCCTGTTCAATACAGAAATCAGCTCTTAGCTTCATAGGTTTTTGACCGAAAGCCTTTCACCTTATAGCTTCAATTGTCTAAAGGCCTCAAACAAATCCAACTCTCCGAAGCCCCATTGTACGCTGGGGTACTCTACATCCGGCCTTCGTCTGGCACCGCGGATTAAGTATGATTTGATTTTTAGCGTGTTCATATTAAAATCGTTTTGCTTGACGACCCCCCACTCCAGCATGAGCGCTCCAGCAGCGGTTCCGACTGCGGCCGATACACTGGTTCCCGTCATAGAGATATACCCTCCGCCCCGGGATGGGCCGGTCACATTAACACCTGGTGCGGTCAGGGTGGGACAGGTATACCCATTTCGGGTGGGGCCTCGTCCGGATTGGATATAAATACTGCTCGTTGTGGAGTCATAGGCGCCGTAAACAATTAGTCCGGCTGAATCTCCCGGTGACGTAATGGTGACATCAGGTGTTGGAGCTAAAAAATAAGTATCCGGCTCTAAAAAAGCTGAGACCGGCAGCCAAGCATCATATTGCCCCCGAACTACTTTTTCTGCATTAATCTCCAGCTGCCAAATGCCTGGAGTCGGATCCTTAAATTTAATAAAGGTAAGCTGGCTTCCGTTTCTGGTATAAGCCAAAATACTCACAAAGCTGACCACAGTGGATTCAAGGGTTAAACGGAGCTCCCGAAAATCAAAAACCTTGGGGGAAATTTTTTCTAGCCGTTCACCAGTGGGTGAAGTTAAGCTGTAGGATAAAGCCTCTGCAATGGAAGTCCAGATCAGAAGCGTAAAGCCTTTTTCTTTTTCTCCACTCTTAAATTCAATGATTCCTTGCGTAATACTTGAAGCAAGGACTCCCTTAAAGTGATGCTTGGCACTCCCTTCGTTGCCAGCGCAACAGGAGATACAAAAACCCCTTTTAAAGGCTGTTCGATCCAAATAATTGGAAAAGAGACTACTTCCATCATGGGGACTGAAATTGGAGCCCATTCCAATGCAAATTGAGACAGGTAAAAATAAGGTTCCTATTTTTTTAACAACATATTTTATGGCTTGAATAATGTCATTTGACTGGTAACAAGGAACATCCTTATACATCCGATAATATTCTTTTGTATTTTGTTTTGCTGGCTTCAGTTTGACAATGATTAATTCGCTTTGCGGCGCAAGCCCCTTGTAATCATCATTTGCACTTCCTAGGCCTGCAACCAGCCCAGCTAAAAAAGTTCCATGCCCAATTTCATCTGTCTCAGGTACAATGCTGAGAGGCTCTTCACTGGCTAGAGCTTGATTAATTTCTTCTCTGGTATATTCCCTTCCGTAACAAAGATTTTCGTCTCCGTTATAATCAGCAGTTTGATCCCAAATATAAATGATTTTTGAAGTACCATCGGGGTATACAAAGTCAGGGATCGTGTAATCAATACCGGTATCAATAATGGCAACAACCACTCTATCTCCCATTAAGCCCAAAATAGAAAAATTTTGCACTGCGCTAATTCCGGAGGCCTCTGCTGTTCGCGGATCCATCAGTCCTAACAAGATAGGCCGCTCAAAAATAAATTGCTTAGTCAGAAAGTTTAAGGTCTTATCTTTTCTGACATGAATGATGCTGACGTTCGGATCATCGGTAGGGCAAACTGCCACATAATCCAGGTGGCTCAAGTAATCATCCGTAAAAGGGTCCGTTGCTATTATGTAATCGTCATAATCTTCGGATATGGCCGGAGGAATTGGAGAAGGGGGTGCCTGTGACTCTTGTGGCGTTTCTATTTCCTGCATAGAGTTGATCTGATTTTGCATGCTGCTGATCCTGCCTCCTTTTTTCAAAAAGTCGAGACTATTTTTCAAGCAGAGCCTGCCGTAGCCCCATATGGTAGAGGGATAGGTGATATTGGGCTCCCGTTTGGCTCCATAATGAAGCACAGCTTTCATTAACTCACCATATAGATAGGGATTGTTGCCGTTTGTGATTCCCCATTCCATCAGCAAAGCACAGGAACCCGTGACGAAGGGAGCAGCCATGCTGGTTCCGCTTTGAGGCGTGTACCCCCCGCCTACGGAGGCAGAGGTAATATTTGTGGCGGGGGCCACCAGGTCAGGCTTAACATAATTGAAGCGTCTAGAAAAGCCGCGTCCTGAAAAATCGGCAGCAGAATTGCGGGCCGGGTCATAACCGCCCACGCTAATGACGCCCATGGCTGTTGATGGAACCGTAAGGGTTACATCGGGGGTTGGCTCAGTGAAAGCCGTCTTTTTGGTTACCGCCTCAGTAATAGGAAGCCATATATCAAAAAAGCCCAGTACGATACTTGTTCCATAGAGCCTTAGTTTCCATACACCCTCCGTGGTCATAGTAAAGGGTTTTAATTCTATGTATATTTCCGTACTCGCGTTATAGGGGGTAGGTTCGCCAAAATAAATAAATACCTGCGTATTGTCTAAAATAAACTCTCGCTTTGGGAGGGATCCATTGGGCACATATTTAACTCTTCCCGTTGAGCTACCGTTTGGCGCAATGAGTTCTACATCAAAGATGTCTATGTAATCCTTCCACAAGGTTAAATAAACAGACGGAAGTCCGGCAGCCACAGTAAATTCAATGTCCAGTATCTGATCTTGCATGAGTTGGTTAAAATAATGATGATTATCCGAGCCTTCGTTCCCGGTGGGAATAACAATGGAGTTTTTCCAGCGCAGGGCACTGTCATCCAGGTATTCTTCAAACAGGGATTGATTGTCGTGAGAACCATTGTTGGTACCAAAGCTGATATTGATGGCTATAGGCATTTTCCGTTCTTGTGCAAAGTCAATGACATACTTTACTGCCAACATGATATCCACCGTGTTCCCATAACTAGCCGAGCCTCTTCCGGCAAGTTTCACCGCTACAATGGATGACCCTGGGGCTACGCCTCCGTTCCCCGCAGCGATACCAGCAACATGGGTTCCATGTCCAATCAAATCCTGATGAGGCAGTAGATCTATACTTTCCTCACGACTTAAGCTGAGCGCTGCGTTAATATCCTGCTCAGTAAAAATTTTATCCAGAGCCTGATCCCAAATAGAAAGGATTCTAGTTTTCCCTTCCTTTGTCAAAAATTCTGGATGCCTGTAATCAATCCCTGAATCAATGATGCCAACGATCACACCTTTACCGCTCAGATTTTCTGTCTGTGCGGTCACTGTGATACAAGAGACAGATTTTCCGGCGCTTACGTTTAAGCCCAGAAACTTTGGCATTTCTATGTATTCAATTTCAATCCGATCCGCCAGGGCATTGATTCTGTTTTGGTCGATGGTTAAAACTGCAAGATTTCCGTTGAGACGATCAACCTTTGCATCAAACTCTTTAGCAATCTGAGCGATGTCTCCAGAAAACTTGACAATGATTTCTTGCTGATTGGTTACTGGATTGTATCCGGCGGACAACTCAGTGCCTTGCCGCTCCTTTGGGGTCAAATCCAAAGCCAAGCTTAACGAGGTATCTAATTTTCCATTCATATATAATCACCTTCTAAAGCTTCAATTACTCAGTCTCCAAGCCACTTTCATTCAATCTTGATCAATTCTATCGTTTTGTGAGGTGGCTTTGCAAAGCTTAATGGTACTGAGTATAGTCACAAAAGCAGTTAAACAAAGTTACAAACCCAAAAACCATTAACCCGAAAAAACGGAAACCACAGGAAAGAAAGCCCCTGCATTTGAATCCGTAATTTTTTCCAAGCTAATGGTTTTTGCGAAGGGTATGATTCAGGATTTTGAATGCTAATAATATAATATATCCGGCTCCAAGCTGTCGGCTATATCCATACCGCAATTTCGGGAGGAAAAATAAGCACATTCCTTGCAGTTGCTTGTGGTTTGTTTCCGAAATGAGCTTCCTCCGTGTTCGATTGCTCTAAAGCTTGCACAGCTTTTCATGCGTTTTGTCGTATGCATATCTAACCTCCTAGTTTTGTATTCAGACAATTTTTCTTGGTGGGGTTTTGATTATAGTATCTGCTTTTTTCAAAATCCTATACATTCCTTGCAAAAATTCCCATCAATAGTAGCGGTTCATAGAACCAAATTTATTGTTAAAGCCGTAGCCATGGTTCGTAGCGTTTATAGAGGAGTTCATTTGGGTGCCGCTTAGCGTATTATGGTTTGTGCTGTAGTGACTTGCTTGGTGGTGATTGGTATTATTGTAGTTATTATATTGATTCATGTTGGTATACATGTTATCCATATGATTTCTAATTTGTCTGGAATTAAAAATATCAGAAAGCACTTGAATTTCGATTAAGGCCCTTAACAAGCGGTAACGTCCCCAAGTGGAACGTTCATCATCCAAGGAAATATCTTCAACCTCTTCCATGCTGTTTCTAGCCATGTCTATCACTTTGTCTACGATTTGAGCCATGGTTTCGCGGTCGAGTTGCTCCGCCAACTCCCCTTCGTTGAAGTCATATTCCTGCAAGACTGTCTGCACATAGGGTGCAAGTTTGCGATTCACTTCCCCATAGAGCTTCAAGATAAATTCCAGGTCTGTCATCTCTTGATCCGGCGTTCTGGAAGGCATCGTTTGCGTATTGCCGGAGGGCATGGATGGCATCTCTGGCGTGGATGGCATACTCGGAGTGCTGGGCGCGATTGAAGGCCTGTTGTTCACTGGCATTTGGGGGCTACCTGGCAGTCCTGGTGTGAACGGCATAGTGCTTGGAGTAGCAGGCATGCTTGAAGGTCTATTGTTTTCCGGCATTTGCGGACTGCTTGGCATGCCTGGTGTGGAGGGCATCATTCCAGGAGCACTAGGAGTGCTTGAAGGCCTGTTGTTAACCGGCATTTGTGGGTTACTTGGCATGCTTGGTGTCATAGGCATTGTGCTCGGAGTGCCGGGTGCGCTTGATGGCCTGTTGTTTTCCGGCATTTGCGGGCTACTTGGCATACCGGGTGTCATAGGCATTGTACCGGACCCATTGGAGGGAACAGAGGGCTGCCGATTGCTGCCAGGCCCATCAGCCATCTCCGCAAAAAAATTACTTAAGCCTTCTGCCATTGCCTGGGTTTTTCCTTGATAACTGGGCCAGCCTTTACCAAAGCCATAATCGTTGTCGGATTTTAACAAATGGTTTACACCGATACCGCTTTGTATATTTTGAATACCTACTGCTTGTGGTTTCTTGGTTTTCCTGTAGATGATGAAGTCCATAATGATATCTTCTAATTCAGTCAAGCTATCCTTCATTTCCCAAACCTCCCATTAAAGTTTGAATTTTATACCAATATATGTACTCATAGTATTTTTTGTGAAAAATCAAAAAATAATTTGCATATTTTCTGAGATTAGCGTAAAATAAATATAGCATAATATTTGCCAAAATTACAGTAAATGGTTTTATACTCACGGTTTAACGAACCTTCCGTTTGTAACGTTATCGCGGTCATCGCCGCCAGAGGTAAAAATGACAAATGTATCTAAATTTAACAATCAATCCATTCCAGAGGAAATTGCAAATTCCATCACACATGGTTTGGGTGCACTTCTTTCGATTTTAGGATTAGTCTTTCTGATCTTAAAGGCTCATGATGTTTTAGGGCTTGTCAGCGGATCCGTATACGGAGGTTCTTTGATCCTCCTTTATCTTATGTCTACCCTATACCATTCTATTACCAACTTGAAAGCAAAAAAGATTCTTCAGATCTTTGATCATTGTTCCATCTTCTTTCTGATCATGGGAACCTATGCACCCTTCTGCCTTGTTTCCTTGCGAGGTCCTCTTGGCTACTTTCTGTTCGGTTTTAATATGGTCTTTGCCATCCTGGGTGTCGTTCTTAATTCCGTAAGTCTTGTTAAGTGGCATAGATTATCGCTATTACTTTATCTGTTCATGGGCTGGTTTATTGTCTTTGCCATCAAACCCCTGATAGAGTTAGTACCCCTTACAGGCTTAATTCTACTTGCAGGAGGAGGCATACTATACACTCTAGGGGTCTTGTTCTATAAGGCTCAGAGACCAAGATTTATGCACATGATCTGGCACTTTTTTGTGCTGTTCGGCAGTGTTTGCCATTATTTTTGTATTTTGTTATATGTAATTTAATTTGAAAATGCAATAGCCATGGATCGTGGGCCTTCACTTTCATTTTTGAATGATGGGTGTTGAGGCAGCCATGAGTTATTAGGAGGATTATGAATATGCCAATCAAACAGAAAAAAATTGGAGTACTTACCAGCGGAGGTGATGCCCCGGGCATGAACGCAGTCATTCGTGCGGTTGTCCGGTCGGCGGTTTATAAAGGGATGAAGGTGATCGGGATCCGTCACGGGTATGAAGGGCTGTTAAGCGCTGATATAGAGGAAATGAATCCTCGTTCCGTTTCGGACACCATTAATAAAGGCGGTACCATTCTTTTGACGGCTCGCTGCCCTCAGATGATGACAGAAGAAGGCCAGGACAAGGCAGCCCAGGTTTGCAAGGTTTTGGGTCTGGATGCCTTGATCGTAATCGGTGGTGACGGCTCACTGACCGGCGGCTCCAAGTTGGCGAAGCTAGGCGTGAATATTATTGGGATTCCTGGTACCATTGACTTGGATATGGCCTGCACTGATTACACAGTTGGGTTTGATACGGCTGTGAATACGGGTATGAAGGCGATCAATAAAATTCGGGACACCTCTTCCTCCCACGAACGTTGCAGTGTAGTAGAGGTTATGGGTCGAAACGCTGGGTACATTGCCCTTTGGTGCGGTCTGACAGGCGGCGCTGAGGAAATTTTAATTCCCGAGCTGCCCGACATTAATACAGACAGCATTATTCAACAGATTATCGCAAATCGCTCCAAAGGCAAAAACCACAACTTAATCATCGTTGCGGAAGGCATAGGCAAGAGCACCGTGCTGGCCAAAGAAATCGAAAGGGTAACAGGCATTGAAACCCGTGCCACCATCCTGGGCCATCTACAAAGAGGCGGAAGCCCCACAGCCGTTGATCGTATGCATGCAGCCTGCATGGGTTTTGTAGCCGTAGAGCAGGTTGAACAGGGCGAAAGAAACAAGGTAATCGTGTATAGAGATGGCAAGCATTTTGCTATGGATTTGGACGAGGCCCTTGCGTATAAAAAGCCCTATGATAATCGGATGTATGAAATTATTAAAATCTTATCAATATAATATTTATGGAATAAGAGTCACTGGATAATTGTCACTTGTTTCATTGTGACCAAATATACTCAGCCTCTAAAACATTTTCTAAGCCGTCTGCATTCAGCCTTGATAAATTCAAATTTTTTTTATTGCGGCTTTGCAAAGCTTAACGGTACTGAGTATAAAAAAGGATCTGACGTAATGGAGGTTTAACATGCTCGAAAAACGTAAAACCAGAATTGTGGCTACCTTGGGACCGGCTTGCGACGATGTAGGAATCATGAAAGCTTTGATTCAAAGTGGGATGGATGCAGCGAGGATCAACTTTTCTCACGGTACGCATGAATCCCATACCGTAATCATTAATAAACTGAAACAAGCAAGAGAAGAATTACAGGCATATATCCCTTTAATTCTGGATACGAAGGGGCCTGAAATTCGGATTAAAACCTTTTCCAAGGACAAGGTTTTTTTAGAGCAAGGCACCTCCTTTAGGCTGAGCACCGTGGATGTGGATGGGGACGAAACCCAGGTTTCCGTCACTTATTCCGATTTGCCCAAGGATTTGTCCGTTGGCAGCCGAGTTTTGATTGACGATGGGTTGATTGAATTAAAGGTCGTCAAGCTGACGGACACGGACATTGACTGTGTGGTGATTAACAGTGGTTTCCTCAGCTCCAGAAAAGGTGTCAATGTCCCTGATGTCTATGTTAATCTGCCTTCCTTAACGGAGATTGATATTCGGGACATTCTTTTTGGAATCCAAATGGGCTTTGACTATGTTGCGGCCTCCTTCATACGCTCGGCAAACGACGTCCTGAAAATCAGGGACGTGCTGGAGCAAAACGGCGGCGAAAAGCTCAAAATTATTGCTAAAATTGAAAGCCGGGACGGAGTAAACAACCTGGAGTCGATTTTGGAAGTGGCTGACGGCATCATGGTTGCCCGAGGCGACTTGGGTGTGGAGATTCCGCCAGAGGAAGTACCCTTAGTTCAAAAGTACTTGATTAAAAAGGCCAACGAGATGTGTAAGCCAGTTATCACCGCAACACAAATGCTGGAGTCCATGGTGAAAAACCCCCGCCCCACTCGAGCGGAGGCGAATGACGTGGCCAACGCAATCTTCGATGGTTCCGATGCGATTATGCTGTCCGGGGAGACTGCCCAAGGCAACTACCCTGTAGAAGCGGTTAAGATGATGGCGCGGATTGCCTTGAAGGCCGAAAGTAGCAAGAACTATGATGAAGAGCTTTTGACACACCATGGGTTCCAAACCAATATGACCAATGCCATCAGCTATGCTTCCTGTACCACCGCTGCTGATTTAAAGGCTTCTGCCATTATCTCTGTCACGGGCTCTGGCTTTACCGCACGGATGCTGTCAAAGTTCCGGCCTTCTTGTCCGATTTTTGCCGTGACAGAGGACGAAGTGATTGCCCGGCAGCTTAACTTAAGCTGGGGTTGCATTTCTGCTGTGACCAAGCTTCCGGCTGAGGATAATTTTGACTACGCCATCAAGTTTGCTCTGGAGAAGAATGTGGTCAAAAGCGGTGACATTGTGGTAATCGCTGCGGGTGTACCGGTTGGCTTGGTAGGTACCACCAACACGATGAAGGTACAGATCGTGGGCAATGTAATCTGTAAGGGCAGAGGTCTGGGCGACAAGATAGTCACAGGAAAGGCCAATGTCATTAAGGTCGTTGAACATGCCCACAAGAATTTCAAAAAAGGCGATATTCTAGTTGTAGCCAAAACGACCAACGACATGATGCCTTATATTAAAAAAGCTTCGGCCATCGTTGTAGGCTCCTGGGATTCAGGGACAGACTACAGCCACACAGAGACGATTGCAAAGGCCTTGGACATCCCGGTGATTATCTGCGACTGTGGAGTGGTCAACCTGATTCCAGACAGCCTTGCCATCACCGTGGACAGTATCAAGGGCTTTGTTTACAATGGTGCAACAACTAAATAATAGGAGGATTTGTTTATGAAAAAGTATGTTTGTGATGTATGCGGTTATGTTTATGATCCAGCTGTTGGCGATCCGGATAACAATGTTAATCCTGGCACTGACTTTGCCGATATACCGGATGACTGGGTATGTCCTTTATGCGGCGTAGGGAAAGATGATTTTAGCGAAGTATAAATTTAGTGGCTTCACCTTTAAACGAATATGAAAATTCAGTAGCCATGGCTGTCGGACGCTCGCTTTAAATTTTCATGGATGGGTGGGCGGCGAAATCAGCCATGGGCTGTTAGGAGGTCTCTATGTACAGGGTAGTTATTGCAGACACGGATGCAGAAAATAGTAAGAACTTCAGAAACTATATGGCAAATAATTTCCCTGACTTTAAAATTTGTAAAGTAATATCAGACCCCTTTGCGGACATCGAAAGCGAGCTTGCCGTGGAAATGCCGGACTTGCTCCTTTCTGATGCCCGCTATTTTCGCGTCTCCGGCCTGCGTGTGCTGAAAATCCTTGAGGAGAATAAGGGGCCCAAGATTTTACTTTATGGAATTTATCACGACGAGGACTATATGCGGAAAGCCCTGGACCATGGGGTGCTTGATTACTGTATCAAGCCTATAAAGCCTTCGGAGTTAAATCGTATCCTCAATACAGCCGTAGAGCACTTTAAGATGGAAGAACGCCTTAAAGAGGAAAACAACACCATCTTTGAGGTATACAAAGCCAAAAGAAAGCTCTTTATGGAGTTGTTCCTGACAAATCTCTTGGAGGGAAACATCAGCAACGAGGCAGAGATCAAAGAATCCATGTCGTATTTTCAACTGGAGCTGAAGCCCCCTTACTGTGTGCTTGTGATTCGGATCGACCACTTTAAGAAGCTCATTCTAGCCTTGGATGATGAAGAAAAGCACATGCTGACCATGAAGGTTTTTACCCTGGCCAAAAGGAAATTTGGGCATTTGCAAAACATTGTCTTTTTTAATATCTTTAACGCGGTGATTATCATACTCAGCGCCCAAGCCCCTGGCAAGGCTGCGGGGCATAGACTTGAACTAAATGCGATTGTGGAACTGAGTGAATCCTTGAAAACCGAGCTGAATGATAAAGCGAAGATTAAAGTTACGGTTGGGATAGGACGTACTTATGAAAAACTTTCTGAGCTTGCCACCTCCTACAAGGAGGCCAACAACGCCTTGCGCTACCGCTTTCGAATGGGTTACAACACGGTCATACCCATTCAGTACGTAGAGTCTCAGAAGAACATCAGCTATATTTATCCCTTTGACAAGGAAGAAAGGCTGATTTATGCTACCGTGATTGGGCAATACGAGTACTGCCAAGGCCTGTTGAAGGACATCTTTGGCACCATGCAAAGAGCAGAACCTTTGCCTGATAAACTCTTGCCCAAAATTATCATGAGCATCCTAATCAGTATCAGCCGCTATTTGAGTGAGCAAAACCTACCAGGTCAAGAGCTTTTTACCACGTATTTTCCCACCAAGGATGTGTTTAATTTAAAATCCCTAGAGGAGGCGTACAGCTTTCTGGAAACGGCTATGGAGGGCTTTTGTAGGCACATGGTGGAGGTACATGATGAAAAGAACAAAGTACTCTATGAGCGAATCAAGGCTTACGTAGGCGAGCGATATTTTGAGACCTTTTCCATTACCAAGATTGCCATGCAGGTTAACACAACCCCTGAATATGCAAACAAGCTTTTTCTGGATCGTGAGTCGAAAACCCTCTTTGACTATGTGGTAATGGTACGCATGGAAAATGCAAAGACCCTTATGCGAGAGACGGACTACGATGATGATTTCATATCTGTCAAAATCGGCTACGACGATGCGCGCTACTTCCGCAGTGTCTTCCGCCAGCACGAAGGCCTGACGACCACGGAGTATCGGAGCAAGGTTAAGTTGATGAGCTTGAATAACAACTGAGGTAGCGTTAGGCTTAGGCTTTTGCTTGGAACAAAAAAGGGGCTGTTTCAAAATGAACAGCGCCTTCATGATGTAGAGTAAGAA
>CAZSXS010000055.1:0-25824 GCA_964611385.1 uncultured Defluviitaleaceae bacterium | reverse complement strand
TTTTTGTCCGGTTTTTTATTCCGATGTTTTTACACCACTACTTGAGATTATAACAGGTCAACTCCCCAGCCAAGGTATCCATACGAGTCTCAAAGCTTACAATACGCTGACTGTTATCAGTCTGATCTTCCCCCAGATCAGTGACAGTGATGCTCAGATTAGCAGCTTCTATTCCCTCATAAATTTTTTGGTTTTTCTCTACAAATGCTTCCAGTGAAATTTGTGCCTGACTGCTCTCGTCTAGAAGCTGATACATTTCCGCATAGTTCCCCTCGTTGATATACGCCATATACGCTTCCAGTATTTGCTTAGGACTTTTGACAGCTTCTTTTCCGGCGCTCAACTCCTTCTGTACCCATCCACCGAAAATCAAAAGCAGAAGCACACTGAAACAAGTAATCAACAGATATTTAAACTTTGACTTTGGTTTCATAAAACCCCTCTTTCTTCAATCATCCTATTGAGTCTTTCCGAAAACCCTCTATTTAATAAGTTCCTTTCTCCTTAAAATTGAATGGGTAATATCTGCTGCAAAACTTCCACTGACGTTTTTTTGCCCTTGAAGGTTGGTAGCAAATAGAACTATGTTCCCTTCCCTTTCCACACAACCTATAAACCAACCGCTGATACCCAACCCGTTTACCGATCCAGAGCCTGTCTTTCCATATAAAACAGTACCGTCTTTTTGCGATAGCTTGATTGCGCCTTTTACGAGGTCTACATGCTCTTTTTTGAAAAGCGAGTTATTCATAATCAATTTTTTTAAGAGAAGCACTTGTTCCACCGGTGAGATGCGTAAGCTTGACTCCGCCCAAAAATCAGATGGCCCCCCAGAGAGATTGGCGTTTCCATAGTTCATTCGCCTAAAGTAATCTCTCAGTTTCTGCACCCCCACTGCCTGATCTAGATTCTGAAAATACCAGTTTACAGAAAATTGCAGGGCAGAAGCCAAGTCTTGGTCTGCGTTCCATTGAACAAACGGATATTCGGTTCCGTCCCAGCTTTGCTGGGATTGTTCTGGGCTGATTACAGCCTGATCCAGTGCAATTAATGCGCTGTAGATTTTATAGGTTGAGTTGGGTGACACCCGAGTCACGCTCTGCTCCTTGTTGTAAATCTGGTATTGATCTTTCTCCACATCATATAAAACAAAGCTGCCGTCATACCCATCAAAATATTCGCTTAAATCCTCAAATTCCACCTTATCCTTATTCACACCATAAAAGTCAAAAAGCGCTCCTTCTGATGTTCCAGCCCATAGGACGAAGGACTGACTGCATAAGAGCAGACCCAACAGGATAAAAATGCACAGGCTTTTCACCTTTAAACGTCTTGATTCTCCTTGAAAGGCGGCAATTTTTTCAATCCGCTTTCGGATTTGCTTTTTGGCGCTACCCATCCCAACGCCTATGGGTATCATAACCGTAGGCGAAAGCATTTCGGCAAAGCGAATTATAGTCAAACCATAGTCCTTATAAGCGGCCTTTGAAATAAAGCTTAGCACCTCTGTATCACAGGCCAACTCTCTGTCCCCTCGCATCTCACGAAACGCACAAAAGACAACAGGGTTAAACCAATAGAAAGCTTGAAGAAAACTTAGAATATAGTTAATCAAAATATCTCTGTGTTGGTAATGGATTAATTCGTGCAGCACTATGTAATAGATTTCCTTTTGACTCAGCTGTTCTGTACTGGATCTTGGCAGAATCACATAAGGCTTAAACAATCCCACAGTCATGGGGGTTTTGATCCGCTCCGATTCACCAAAAACAATGTCCTTGTTCATTTTCAAGTCCTTTAAACACTGTTTACAGACTGCGCGAAGAGTTTCATGAGAAAAAGGAACAACGGAATGCTTGATCCTTCTGATATTCAAAAGCGCAGTCACAAAGAACATCCAATAAATCAACACACCTGCAAGCCAAAGAAGCAGCAAAACCCGATTGAGAAGCAGAGGCGAGGAACGATTGACTGTTAGTGTAAAATCTTGGAACCAATCTCCATAGCTGGTCATCCAATTTCCCATCAAATCCACCTGGGAGCTCTTTGCGTTGACACCTTTACTCAGGGCCAAACCGAAGCCCAAGCCGAAATTGAAATCGAAAGGCTTTAAGAAGGAAAAGGCTTTCCATATCCATTCATTTGGAATTAATGGTAACAGCAGCAGTCCAAGTACTAGAAAGCCAAGATTATACTGCCATCTGGCGCTAATGTGCTTACGCAGAACTTTTTTGCAGAGTAGAACAATCAGGATCAGACCTGATATGACAAGGGTTCGGGTTAAAAAGTGCGCCATAAATAATTCTGCCATCTGCTTATTCCTCCAATGCGATATTGGATTCAATTTTGTATTCTGCCTTGGATTGAGATTGGGGCTGCAAGTTGGATTCTGTTTGGGATTCCTCTTCAGAGTTAGCCTTATTGAGTATGGCTTTCAGCTCATGAATTTCATCATCACTGAGCTTTTTATGCTCCAAAAAGGATACAAGCATGGAATTCAGAGTACCGCTATAAAACCGATTCAAAAAGCTCTTACTCTCATGATCCAAGTAGGCTGCTTCTTCCACCAGCGGAGTGTAAACAAACACTCTGCTGTTTTTTTGATAATCCAACACCCCCTTTTTAACCAACCGAGCCAGTAAAGTTTGAATGGTTTTCGGACTCCATTTACTGTTTTTAGCTACTTTTTCAATCACCTCGTTTGTACTGATGGGGTGATTCGCCCAAATGATTTTCATCACTTGAAACTCTGCTTCAGAGATAGATGGAATTTGATTCATAGCATTTCCTCCTTAAATACTACACTCGTAATAAACACAGTATAGCAGATATAATCTGGCTGTCAATGTTTCTATTCGAATTTTGCAGCGCCTAAAATTTCACTTGACTTCTAAAGCTTACAATTGTAATATTTAACGATTACACGCGTAGCCTTAAGGAGTGAAAAAATAAGTATGAAATTCTATAAAAAATGTATACGTTTGATCTCAAATCGTTTGGTGCTTCTTTTTTTGGTAATTCTTCTATTGAATGCGATCTTGGCGCAAAGGCTTTTTCAACTGCAAATCCTTGAAGGCAAGGAGTACACAGATGGGATTACTAGGACAATGGAGCGGTACATGGACATACCCGCCACAAGAGGCTCCATCTATGACCGATATGGGCGACCCCTTGCGGTCAACATACCGGCTTACAGTATTCGAATGAATCCAAGCAGTTCGAACGGAAATCTAAACGAAATGATCCTTGCTTTACTACAGTTGCTAGAGAAAAATGGGGAGACTTTTTTGGATGAGATGCCGATCACAAAGGAAGACCCCTTTACATTCACCTTCAGAAATGCAAGTCAAGAGAAGCGATGGAGAGCGGACATGGGCTTTGAAAAAGAAAAGCTTCAGTATGATGCGGATGAAACAATTGCCTATTTAAGAGAATTTTTTCAGGTTCCTTCTGAGCTGTCCAATTCAAAAGCCAGAGACTTGCTTTCAATCCGCTGTTCTATCTACCTGCAGCGCTACCGCCAATATCACATACTCACCTTAGCTTCCAATGTCACGCAAAAAACAATGCTTGCCATTGAAGAACACAAAGAGCTGTTTCCCGGACTTTTTATCAAAGCGGAGCAGCTGCGGTATTACCCCGAAAAGGAATACTTCTCTCATATCCTAGGCTATATCCGACCCATTAGCGAAGAGGAGCTAGAAAGCAATCAGGCTTACGGATACACCAGTTCCGACTTGTTCGGAAAGTCCGGCATTGAAAAGTCCTTTGAGCAAGTACTCAGCGGGAAGAAAGGTAAGAAAACTGTAGAAGTCACCAGCTCAGGCAAGCTTGTAAGCAGCATAGTAACAGAGTACCCCACTAGGGGCGATCATCTCTACTTGACACTGGACAGTCAGTTGCAGAAGAAAGCAACAATGATACTCATTGAAAATTTAAAAAAGGTATTGCTTAAAAAGCTAGATAGCGGTGAGATTCCATTGAAACAGCTGTTTGTTTCCATGGTAAAGGGTAATAAACTTTCAATTAAAAGCGTCCTTCAAGCTCCAGAAGGCACAGCCCAAGCTGCCATGAAAGCCGTAGTTTTAAACGAGCAGCCTTTGTTGGAACTGCAAAAGTCTGAGGATATGGATAAAGCGAAGAGCAGCTTGATAAATGCCATTCAAGGAGGAAGTGTTTCTTTGCTTCAATGTGTTTTAAGTCTGCTTGAACAGGAAATTCTCAGCTGTGAGGATGAAAAAATTGTAAAGCTTAAAAAAGGGCAGCTTTCCCCTCTAGCTTTCATAAAAGAAAAACTGAATTCAGGGGAGCTTTCACCCAGCGAAACCAACCTAGATCCCTGTACCGGATCCCTGGCTGTTGTCGATGTGAACACAGGAGAGATTCTGGCCCTTGTTTCCTATCCATCTTATGACAATAACATGCTGGTCAATAACTTTAATCAAGCCTATTACGCAAAGCTTTTAGATGATCCCACCACGCCCATGGTAAACCGTCCTCTGATGGAAAGAAAGGCTCCGGGCTCCACCTTAAAAATGCTTTCAGCCCTTGCCGGTCTAGAAAGCGGCGTGATCACACCAACCACAAGAATACTGGATCAGGGGGTATTCCAAAGCGCCGGCATTCCTTATGCAAATTGCCTGATCTACACCCGATATGGCAGCACCCATGGGCATACAGATGTTTCAAAAGCCATAGAGGTCTCCTGTAATTATTTCTTTTATGAGATGGCTTACCGTATGGGCAATGCCACAACCGGAAACACCCTAAACAGTATTGCCACCTTTAACGAGTACATGCTTAAGTTTGGTCTGGGCGATTATTCTGGTGTGGAAATTGAGGAATACAAGCCCAAAATGGCCTCTCCTGAAACCAAGCGCTCCTTAGAACTTGCCTTAAATCCCAACGCAACAGAAGCCACCCTTCGTTGGAAGGACGGGGACAGCATCCGCAGTGCCATCGGCCAATCCGTTAACAGTTACTCTGTGATTCAAATGGCCAAGTATATCGCAACTTTAGCCAACGGAGGCCAGCGGTATAAGTTGAGCCTGCTTCATGGAACAAGTCAAGCAAGGGACTCCATGCTTCAATATAAGGAACCAGTGCTTGAAAAAGCCCTTTCCTTAAATCAAAAAAACCTCAAGGCCGTCTACGATGGTATGCTACGGGTTACAAGAGGAAGCCAAGGCACCTTGCGCTCCGTTTTCGCCGATTTTCCTATAAAGGTAGCAGGAAAAACAGGCACCGCAGAAGAATCCAACAGCCGACCTTCCCATACCTGGTTTACAGGCTATGCCCCTTATGACAACCCGCAAATTGCAGTAGTTGTGATGATACCCTTCGGTGAGTCAACCGAAAACCCAGCGCCTAAGATTGCCAAGGAACTATTTGCGGACTGCCTGGGGTTAACGGCAGAACCCCAGGCTCCTTTGTTAGAAAATGCTTTATCTCAATAATGATCAATTACACTCAGTCTCTTACACTACCAAGCTGTCATCCTCCAAACTGAATATTCAGTTGTTTTTGCTTGACTGCTTTGCAAAACTGAATATATTCGGTTATTTTTCTTGACAGCCTTGCAAAGCTGAATGTTACTGAGCATAGAAAAAGATACAGCCGTCTATTTATCGAAATAGACGGCTGTATCTTTGCCAAGATTAGGTTGTTTGGCCCAGTAATGTAATAAGCTCATCAAACCACTGACCTGCTTGAGGTATCTTTTCCCCAATATCAGAAAGTGTTCCTATTTGAGCAAAGTATTCTAGCTTTTCCCTTTCCCAGGAGGGAATATGTTGTGAAATATGGATTAAATAATAGCTTGTGTGTGCTGGGGTGTAAATCAATCTTAAAAGGTCAATAAGAGGTTCCAATACATAACGGTTATAATAAGCATACGCCTCGAGGTACTGGCCACGACAAACATACTTTTCTGCTCGGAGCTGTTGAGTTCTGCGGTACTTTGCTTCTTCAAGACGGGCTGTGTTCCACTGTGAAAAAACTGAAAGGTCGAGCGGCTTGTGACGAACAATATTGTCTTTATCAAAAACCACCATCGCCGCTTCAATCCGATCATTTTCATAATAGGCATAGTCATCCTTAGGACGACTGTGCAGTTGCCAGCAAAAATCAATCATCAAGTATCTGCTCGTGTTGGCAAGGTGGTAAATGCGCTGACGTATTTTAGGGTGGTCATGCGACATGATATGCTTATAATCAATTTCGCTAAGAGAAGACAGCGCTTTTTCAACAGCTTCATATGCCTGCTGCTCGTACTCGTCCTCAAAATCAACCCAAAAATCAATGTCGCTGTATTCATCCGTCCGACTGATCGCATCCGCACCCTCTAGCCAAAAGGCGTAGATAAAAGGCAAGGGTTCTAATTCCTGGTGTAATTTTTTAATAATATCGGTTCTGTCAAGCATGTTCTTCCTCCTTTACTTCTGAGCAATCACTCATATCCTTCAAATTTTTAGCAAGCTTGTATTTCTCTACTCCAAGTAATCTAACAGAGAGCAGAGTGTATTTGATCTTACCAAATATACCATGCTTATTCGGTAAGATCAAATACAAAATACTTTTAAGTATTAGCTTTTGATTCAAAAAGGCTTTACAAAGAAGAAGTGTAGAGATAAGATAACAATACTTGTCACTTCTTAGCATAGTCTAAAACAAATTTGCAGTTTTAAAAGAATGTTCATCTTGAAACTGAATCAAAAGGTAAGCTACAAAGCGAGGATTGCAGCTAAGTAATCGAAAAATTTTCACAAAATCTGAAGAATCTTCATCTTAAACAAATTGCATTATGGAGGTAAACATGTATTTAGAAAGGTTTGTTTTACCAATAGAAAGAGAATCTGTTTTAATCAGTCAAAAGATGGCTGATAATGGTGGTGCGCTTGGCTATATTGATAATACCTACCCCTGTGGCATTTTTCCAGAGAAAGCTTTTTCCGAATTGAGCTTTTCAAAAATCACAATTTTGTATGGCGGAAACGGCTCTGGCAAAAGTACATTACTGAATCTGATAGCAAGCAAATTAGGGTTAAATCGAATAGCCCCCTTTAATTCTAGCGAGTTGTTCAATTCGTATGTTACCCACTGCGAATATGAGCTTGGATTTGATGATGAAGGCTTTAAATATCGAATCCCAAATGGCAGCAGGATAATTACAAGTGATGATATTTTCGACTATATGCTTACTGTACGAACCAACAACTCCGAAATCGCAGAAAACATAGAAACTGCAAGAGCGGATTGGGCAGGTTTAAAGTATGGAGAATCGGTGAAGATGAATAGTTTAGAGGATTATGAAGCATTGCGCTTACAAGTGCTTGCAAGAAGAAAATCCGTATCTCGAAGACAGTTTATCCGTAAGACTGTTGGTACCGAAGTCAAACTTAACAGTAATGGAGAAACGGCCTTTAACTATTTTGACTCAAAGCTAAAAAACGACACTTTATATTGCTTAGATGAACCTGAAAATAGCCTGTCACCACAACTGCAGCTCAAGCTTGCCAAATTACTTGAGCAAATGGCTCGTTATTGTGGGTCCCAATTTATTATCGCAACCCATTCCCCTTTTTTATTGGCAATGGAGACAGCAAAAATATACGATTTGGATTCCGCACCTGTTGATATAAAACAATGGTGGGAATTAGAAAATACGAAACAATATTTTGAGTTTTTTGATCAGCATAAAGAATTGTTCCTTAACAATAATAGAGATCTTGATTAGAACAAGAAAAACAAGTCCCGTAGTAGCTAACGAGAAGTATTCATCTCTAATAAACGCAAACAAAAAAACACAGTGCATGCTATTTGCGTACACTGTGTTTTTTCATACTAACCGAAATTTCGCCTCGGCGAACTCAAATCAGAAATGGAAAAGCGCTCTTTACTTTCTCTCTCAATTCTCATCATCTGCTTCGTCAGAAACCCCTTCACTGTCTTCGCTATCGCTTTCAGCCTTCGAACCATCTTCGGCCCCAGCTACAGCTAAGGATTGCATACGCACGCCTTTGGCTCTGGCCACGATCATTGTAGTCAAGCCCACTAAGAAGGCAAGGCCGGCCAAAAGTTGGGAAATACGAATGCTAGTATTAAAAAAGTACAAAGCATCCGTACGGATCGACTCAATGAAAAACCGTCCAAGACCGTAACCAGCCATGTAAAACATAAAGACTTCACCGTTAAAGCGCTTGCGCTTATGATAGGAAAGTAAGATGAACAAGAGCAGCAAATTCCAAGCAGCTTCATAAAGGAAAGCAGGGTGAACTTGTATGTATTGGATGTTGTTCACAGTAAAGAGAGGCATATCAGCTGGAATGCTGCCAACCTGTTCTGCAACATACTGCATAGCAAAGAGAGAATCCGTATAAACCCCAAAGGCTTCTCGATTAAAGAAGTTTCCAAAGCGTCCGATGCATTGACCTAGGCACAAGCCACAGGCGGCCACATCAATGAAGTGGCCGAAGCTTATTTTTTTATACTTACAATAAAGGAAGGAAGTCAGGGTACCACCGATTAAAGTACCAAACATAGCAATGCCGCCTTCCCGGAAGGCAAAGATTTTTATGAGGTTGTCTTTATAATAGTCCCAAGAAAAGATAACATAATACGTTCTTGCCACAATCAGGGAACCAACAATACCAAAAAAGATGAAATCATTAAATACATCTCTGCCCAAGCCCTGTTTAATGCAGAGATGTTCACACAAGAGCACCGCAAGCATAACACCAGAAACCATGGTTATTCCGTACCAATAAATAGGCAGACCGAATAGATTGAAAGCGACCCTAGGCAAATGATCAATAGCGATGCCCAGATTAGGAAAAATAACATCCTGCATATGATCCTCCAGCTGCGGCTTGTACCACCGCATTTTTTAATAAAGAATTAGCACGTTATACTCAGTCTCTAAAACATTTTCCAAGCCACCTTCATTCAATCTTGATAAATTCTATGGTTTTGATCGGTAGCTTTGCAAAACTTAGTGGTACTGAGTATGGCTAAAAAAGATACTCCTAACAAGCAAGAAAAAACAACAAATTAAGGAGAAATGTAAAAGCATTATTTTCTCAACGATGATCAAAGTTTATTGACCACAGACAAAGTAAAATTTTTATTGCCATAAAGAGATAACCCGTCAAATATTTCTTGATCACTTATTGAATTGTACTTTTGAAGCACATCAAAAATGGTTAATCCCTTAGAAAACATATCAATTTGCCCATTTACAATCCCGCCAATATAATTAAAACCTCGTATAAAGCGCCCTATATGCTTCTTTCTAATAACAGAAACCCGATTTTCATTGAGGCCGTCCTTACGAGCTCTATCTATTTGCTTTTGGATGGCTTCTAACAAGGCCTTAGGTTCTTTGCTACTGCCAGAGAAAATAACTGTTCCATAAAAGCCAGAGCAAGAATATTCAAAAGAAAAGGAATCATCCAAAAGACCTTTGCTGTAATTCTCTTGATAAAACTCAGAGCTTAAACCAAAGAGGTAATCCAACACAATCTTTTGAGAGGTCATACGAGTCAATACATCCCTACCAAGATCGTTTTCCTTAAAGCCAAGATTAAACATAGGCATAGAAACCTGCATTTGATCCTCCATATAAGGATCGGAGTCCTCCGGCTCATTGCCAAAGTCTGTATTCGGCAGGCTTCCAGATTTCTTGTCCCAAAATTCTTCTGCCAACTTCATAACTGTATCTGGAACAGACCCGGCACAGATGATCGCCATGTTTTGTGGCACATAGAAGCTATGATAGCAAGTATAAAGCGTATCCTTATTGATTTGATCAATGGATTCTTGAGTACCCGCAATATCATTTCGAATGGGCTTTTCTCTATAAAGGCCAAGTTGCATATTCAGATAGCTACGCCAAAAAGGATTATCATCATACATCTTAATTTCCTGTTTAATGATACCTTTCTCCTTCTCCACGTTTTCTTCTGTAAAAAAAGGCTCCTGGGTAAAGCTAAGCAAAACTTTAAAATTATCTTCGAAATTGTGATTGCAGTTAAAATAATAGGCTGTATTGGTATAGTTGGTGAAGGCATTCACATCAGCACCAAAGTTTACGAATTGATCAAAAGCGTTCCCCGCCTTACCTTCAAAAAGCTTATGCTCCAAAAAATGAGCAATTCCAAGGGGGGTGTCGTGCTGTGTTCCATCTACGTTGAAGCGGCTATGGGCTGAGCCATAATTTACAACAATGGCTGCTTGCTTTTCAACGTAATTTTCTTTCGGGATTATATAGCATTTTAACCCGTTTGGCAATGTGTTTATTATGATTTTCTCGTTAATCGACTTCTCGTGAATAATCATTGTTTCCTCCGATATAGATCATGTCTAGTAACATGTTTTTCCCTCTGTTGCAGACAGCTTCTTTATTTATTTTCTTGATTCTCTCAATGATCGTTTCTAGGCCGTCTTCGTCCTCTAGCATATGTTGAGTCACATAGAAATCCATCAAAGCACTGGTGTAGTCCATAATTCCTTCATACTTTTTAATGAGGCTGTTTTTTCCTTTTTCCAGGTCTTCATCGCTGAAATCTCCATCCGTCAATTTTTTGATTTCACTCTTTATCAAGTCAATGACATAATCAATCTTTTCAATTTCAACCCCGCACTGAACCAGTATCAGCACCTTAAATCGGTATACCAATGAATTGATACTATAACAGAGGCTTTCTTTTTCGCGCACATTGTTAAAGAGCTTGGATGAAGTACCACCGCCCAGAATTTCATTAAAAACCAGAAGCTCATAAAACTCATCCTGTTTATTCTGAATGTTCTGGCTTTTATATCCCATGCAAATTTTCCCTTGAGCTAGATTCAGATTTTCGGATTTTATTTTAACCATTGTATCCCCTCCAGATCCGGAATATCCCCAACCACAATATATTCAAGCTGGGCTTCGTACAAAAGTTTTTTATAGTGTTCAAAAAGAGCCCCATTTTCGATCCCGTCTAAGTCCTCTGCATACCCATCTGACAAAAGACCAAAGGGTTCATCCTTATACATCTCTTCTAGGCAACGAGATTTTACGTATTCACCTTTGCTGTTGATTCTGGCCTCTATAGTCTTTCTGAGATTCTCTTTTTCAGTTTCAAAAAATTCTTCTTTGAAACATTCCGGATTAGGATGACTGTGATTAAGTTTTAATTCTGTAAGCGGGGAAAAAGCAACCTCTTTCATAAATTCCAAGCAAGGACCAAACAAGTCGTTTACAGATACAAATTCAATTAAAAACTGGAGTATCTGTTCCTCACCTTTTTTAATAACATTAACATCAAAAACACTTCCATAGAGTTCTTCCACAGCAAGATTCAACTCGGATAGATTTTGATACTTGCTACATCCCTTTTTAAGAATGTAGGAGATTAATGCATTTTTGGTTACTTCATCCCTCTGGATTGGTCTCCTCATCAGCAGAGTAATGGTAATGGTCTTGAATTTATTTGTTCGTATCAAATGAAGGTTGATATCATTCTTATTTATGCTTTTGTATTCATCTCCAAGTCTGATTGTTTCCATACAAACTCCTCCAAAATTAATTGAATCTATGGTATACTCCTATAGCCACGAAAATTGATTGCAACTCACAAAGTTGTTTAAACTTTAGTGCCATCCGAACCAAAGATCGTATACTCAGTCTCCAAACATTTACCAAGCCGCCATTGTTCAACTCCGTTAAATTCTATTGTTTTGGGCGGCAGCCTTGCAAGGCTGACCGTGACTAAGTGGGCTATACTCAGTCTCTAAAACATTTCCCAAGCCACCTTCATTCAATCTTGATAAATTATCGTTTGTGTGGTGGCTTTGCAAAGCTTAACGGTATTGAGTATAGTAGGGAATATGTTTTTCAAAAAGACCCTATTTTATGCTTTATTCTTTTTAGCCAACAAATAATTTATCAAGCAACTTTCGACCCCATAGCAGCAAAACTTCAGTAGCTCTTACAAAATCAAGTAATGAACTGAATTATCTTCTGAAAAACAATTCAGTAAATCGCAGCAGAATATGAATAAATTGTTAACAAGCAAACTGCAACCTTCTATCCTTCTGCACTTCATAGTGCAAATTTTCGACTGTACAATTCAAAGGAGAATAAAAGAGGGTATCAGATCGCCATCTCGTACAAGTCAATTAAGGAGAACAGAGGAAATTTGATATCCTATAACCTTCTATCTGAAAAACTTTGCGCTTTTACAATCCTGAAAAGAATTCCGCTGTACAATCGCCAACTATTGTGTTATACTTCGCTTAACTTCAAAATTTTTTATTGACAAGCCTTCTGTGGACTGTCGATAACAAGCATCATACAAGCAACAAGAATAAGTAGGCCAGATGGTCGCGTGAAGAGTTGCATCTGATTGTATAGTCAGTAAAACCTTCATGAGGAAAGTCCGAGCTTCATAGGGCAGGGTGCCGGATAACGTCCGGTGGAGGCGACTCCAAGGCTAGTGCAACAGAAATAAACCGCCGTTTTTCTTTTTTGTTTATAAGTTCTTTATGATCTCTCATATATGTATCTTACTTAATAAGGAAGAAATGAGGTAAGGGTGGAAAGGTGAGGTAAGAGCTCACCGCCTCCATTGGCAACAAGGAGGGCTCTGTAAACCCCACTCGAAGCAAGACAAGTGTCGGCACGAAAAACTCATGCTTTCGTCTTTACGGACTAAAGTGTATCGTTTTTCAAGAGATTGCCCGTCTCGCCGAAAATGGTTCGCATGAGCGTTGCTGGTAACAGGACGCCAAGATAGATGATCGTCAAATACAGAACTCGGCTTACAGACCTACTTATTTAGGGCTTCCCTCAACCCTGTGGGAAGCTTTTTTATTTGCCTAGAATTAATTTTGTCTTTCTCAGCAATTCTGTACTCATCTTCCAAATTGTTACTATATTGACAAAGTCTGTTGCCTAGTGTATATTTTACCCAGATTTAACGGGCAAAACCGGCACTGACAGTAGCTTAAGAATCTTGCCTTCTCAAAATAAAATTACAATATCTCAGTGAAATGTAGGCAAGAGCAAACAGAAGCTTATAGATGGAGGAATAAATATGATAACAACAGCGAATCTCATCGAACTGAAGCAGATAATCGAATCCACTCACGCCAATCCTCACCACGTTTTGGGAATGCATGAAGTTTATGTCAAGGTTAAGAACAAAGAAGAAAAGCGGCTTGCCGTCCGGGCCTTCATCCCTCAGGCTAAAGCAGTCTCCGTGCTGAATGAAGGCAGCGGCAAACAAACAGAAATGAAAATCGTACATTATGATGGATTTTTCGAGGCAATCTTAAAGGAAAGTGAATTTTTTACCTATCGCCTTATCGTTACTGACCATCTGGGAAACACCTATTCAACATACGATGCCTACTCCTTTTTACCTCAGATTTCTGATATGGATCTCCATTTATTTAATGAAGGAACTCATTATGAAATTTATGATAAAATGGGCGCCCATCCTAAGACAGTAAACGAGATTCAAGGGGTTGTCTTTACTGTCTGGGCCCCAAATGCCAAAAGGGTCAGTGTGATCGGGGACTTTAACAACTGGGATGGCCGTCGCCACGCTATGCGTACACTAGGAAATTCTGGCGTTTGGGAAATCTTTATCCCTGGGTTGAAGCCTTTGGACCATTACAAGTATGAAATCAAAACTCGTCACAACACAGTTTTAGAAAAATCCGATCCCTTTGCTAACTTTTCTGAGCTTCGGCCTAGCACCTCCTCTCTAGTCTATGATCTGAATCAATACCAGTGGGGCGATGGCGGCTGGATGAAAAAGCGTGAAACAGCTTCTTTGAATTGCCCCATGAATATTTACGAGGTGCATCTTGGCTCCTGGAAGCGGAAGGAGCAGGAGAATAATCGTTTTTACAGTTATCTAGAGCTTGCTGAAGAGCTTGTACCCTATGTGAAAGAGATGGGCTATACTCATATTGAGCTTTTGCCCATTGAAGAGCACCCCTTTGATGGATCCTGGGGCTATCAGGTCACTGGTTACTATGCACCTACCAGCCGTTATGGAAATCCTACTGAATTTATGTATTTTGTGGATGTTTGTCATCAAAACGGCATTGGAGTCCTTTTGGACTGGGTTCCGGCTCATTTTCCCAAGGATGCTCATGGGCTTGCCTTTTTTGACGGAACAGCCCTCTACGAGCATGCCGATCCACGACTGGCTGAGCAGAAGGACTGGGGGACACTTAAGTTTAATTATGGAAGAAAAGAAGTTAAGAATTTTTTAATTGGAAATGCCATCTTTTGGCTAGATAAGTATCACCTGGATGGATTGCGGGTGGACGCAGTGGCCTCCATGCTCTATTTGGATTTTGGCTGCGGGGTCTTTGTACCCAATCAATATGGCGGCCGGGAAAATCTGGAGGCTGTTGAATTTATCAAACATATGAACTCCATCATTTATAAGCGTTATCCCGGTGTTCTGATGATTGCTGAGGAAAGTACCTCCTGGGAAGGCGTATCACATCCAGTTGAGGAAAAGGGCCTTGGCTTTACCTTGAAGTGGAACATGGGCTGGATGAATGATTTTTTGGAGTATGTGGCTCAGGATTCCTATTTTAAAAAATATCATCACAATAAAATGACCTTTGGCATGACCTATGCTTATTCCGAAAAGTTTATATTAGTGCTTTCTCACGATGAGGTTGTCCATGGTAAGCATAGTCTTCTGGATAAAATGCAAGGAGACTTATGGCAGAAGTTTGCAAATTTACGGGTTTCTCTGGGATTCATGATGGGGCATCCCGGTAAGAAGCTGCTTTTTATGGGCGGCGAATTTGGACAATTTATTGAATGGGATGAAAAAAGAAGCCTGGACTGGTTTTTGCTCCAATATGAGCATCATCAAAAAACCTTGGACTTTGTTAAGGCGCTCAATCATTTTTATCTAGAGAACGAATGCCTTTGGCATGATGATTTTAACGAAGATGGCTTTGAATGGATCCAATGTGATGACAGCCTACACAGTATTTTTACCTTTTACCGGATCGGTAAAACGCCAGAGGACATTTTAGTCTTTGCTTGTAATTTTACCCCTGTTCCCAATCTGGAATACCGCATGGGTGTTCCCTTTGCCGGTACGTATGTTGAGGTTTTCAACAGCGATTCCAGGGAATTTTTCGGGAGCGGGATAACCAACGGGGATGGGATCAATAACGACCTATTTGTTTCGGAGAAAATCTCTTGGGACCAATACCCCGACAGTATTAAAATCAAACTGCCGCCATTAGGTTTTGCAGTGTTTAAGGCAGTATAGGGAGTCTTCTAAATGAATTATTCCAAACAGGAAAACACAAAGAGAAGAAAAAAAATAAAATCAAAAAAGAAGAAAGTAAAAAATAAAGTAGGAAGTTTAATTTTTCGGATCGTTATCGCAGCCTTACTCATTGGTATGTTTGCAGGGGGTGGCGCCTTGGTTGGCGCTTATATGGGAATCCTTGAAAATGCTCCTCCTCTTGAGAATATTGTGATCCAACCGGATATCTATACAACGATTATTTACTCTGATAAAACAGGGCAAGAAATTGACCGCTTGAAGGGAGAGGAAAATCGAGAATATGTCACCTTTGATAAGGTGCCACAGAATTTGAAGGATGCTGTGGTGGCTATTGAAGATGAGCGTTTCTATTCTCACGATGGTGTTGATTTCCGAGCGTTGTTGCGCATTGTTTATGTCAATATAGAAAATATAATCAAAGGCAATTCTCGCCGAGAGGGTGCCAGTACCATTACACAGCAAGTCATCAAGAACAACGTCATGAACTTGACTAGAAACACCCCGGAAACCAAACTCCAGGAGCAGTATTTAGCGTTTAATTATGAAAAAAAACTGGTTGAGCAGTTCAAAGGTAACAAAAAGGCTGCCAAGGATTATATTCTAGAAACTTATTTAAATACGATTGGCTTACATCACAATATATATGGCGTACAGACTGCTTCCGGTTATTATTTTGGTAAGGATGTTTCAGAATTAAGCCTATCAGAAGCGGCGGTCATTGCGGGTATCACTCAGTTTCCAGCTCAGTATGCGCCTGATGTGAATCCCGAGCAAAGCCGTAAGCGTCAAATGATGGTTCTGAACAAAATGCGCGATCTTAATTTTATCACAAAAGCTGAGTACGACGATGCTGTGGCTGATGATGTTTTTGCGAGAGTAACAGGTGTAAGGCAAACGGATGACACGCCTATTTACCACAGCGACTATACCGATTCCTTAATTGATGCTGTTTCTAAGGATTTACAGGATAAATACAAAATCAGCAGTGCTACCGCCAGTAATTGGATCTTTAATTCGGGGTTGAAGATTTATTCTTTGCAAGACTTGGAATTTCAACAGATTATGGATAATGCTTTCAAAGATGACTCAATGTTTCCAGCTGCGGCTTTTGCCATTGATATTGAATATTCCCTTGCGGTAAAAAACACCATCACTAACAAGGTGACGGATTACTACAGAGAGAAAACTGTAAAAAAAGAAGAGGATATTCAAGCTTTTGTGGATAGTGTCAAAAATGAAGTTCTGGGAGCAAATGATGAGGTATTCTTGGAAAATCTCTACCCTATCCCCCAACCACAAGCAGCTATGGTCATTATGGATAACTTCACAGGCGAAGTTCGAGCTTTGATCAGCGGACGGGGTGAAAAGCTGACAAATCGGGGCTTGAATCGGGCCACCAATTCAGTAAGGCAGCCCGGTTCCGTCTTTAAAGTACTGGCCTCCTATGCAGCAGGCATTGATCTGCTGAAGATTACACCGGCCACCTTGATTGAGGATGCCCCCTTCGAAGTGAACGGACATGAATTTAAAAACTGGTACAGGAACCCCAGTTACCGGGGCTGGTCTAGCGTTCGCAGCGGTATTCGGGATTCTATGAATGTCATCACTGTCAAGAATATGATGATCAACACGGGGCTTGATGCCTGTTTTGAATATCTGAAAAACTTTGGATTTACGACCTTGGTAGAAAATGAAGTCATTCGTGGCGAGCTAAAAACAGACCGCGTTCCGGCAGCATCCCTGGGAGGTATCACTAAAGGCGTTACGCAGATTGAGCTAGCAGCCGCCTACGGAGCCATTGCTAATGGCGGAGTTTACAACAAACCAATTCTTTATTCAAAGGTACTGGATCACAACAATGAGATTTTGTTGGAAAATGTGCCAGAACCCAAACAAATCCTGAAAAAAGAGAGTGCTTATCTACTGACAGATATGATGAAGGATGTGGTCAGATCTGGAACAGGAACGAAGGCGGCTCTCAAAAAAAGTAAAATGCCTGTTGCGGGTAAGACCGGAACTACATCGGATGACAAGGATTTAATGTTTGTGGGTTATACTCCTTACTATACGGCTAGCATTTGGACCGGATATGACATGCCTCAGACCATTAAAGAGAGTAGTAATTATCACCTTTTGCTGTGGAGCCGCGTCATGGATGAGATATCTGCAAACCAACCTGTCAAGGACTTTGTTCGACCTGAAAACGTCATTACCGCGTCCACCTGTAAAGCATCCGGAAAGAGAGTTATAAAGGGTCTTTGCGATAAGGATATACACAGAGGATTTACGACGGAGATTTTTATAGCTGGAACGGAACCGAAGGAGACTTGCGATGTTCACGTTGCCTTGACTCTGGATAGTTCCACTGGAGAAAAATTTGGCCCTAATTGCCCAGAAGTCTATAAAAAAGAGGTCATCGGAATTATCAGTGCTACCAATCCTTATGATATTGCAGACTATTACTTTAAGCAAAGCTTTATAGATGGCCCTACCTGTCGTATACACGCTGAGGGTCGCCTACCGATCATTGACAATGAGCCTGATGTACCAGAAATGGATATTCTGGGTGACTTAGAGGATGAGGACGAGGATGAGGAAAAACTCGGCCAAACGACAACTTCGAAGCCGTCCCCAGTAATTCCTACACCCCCGCCTGAGCTTTCCTTACCATCAACCCCACAAACCGTTAAGCCGGTCCCACCGACAACGACTCCAAGTGTAAGCCCTCAGGTAAGTACTAGTGCCACAGCCACTCAGGGAGTTGGGAATACACCTCAGCCAAACACAGGAAGCCCCACCACCAGTCCTACTCCTACCCCTGTTCCCACACCTAGTTCTACTAGTACTGTGCCTGTTGTTCCGAAATACACCCAAAAGGCACCAACAACTGCCTCGGATCTACCGGTCATTGAGCCAAGCACAGCTGGGGCACCAGTAATCAACAATCCGACTATCAATAATCCAGTGAGGCCATAGGCAATTGTTCTACTTGCTGGAAACTGGTGACAAAGGTGCGTCACTGACTCTGGTACTTGTGAAGTAAGTATCACTTTAATTATATGAAAAAGCCCCGAAGCAATCAAAATTCTTGCTTCGGGGCTTTTTTGTTCTATGATGAATATAGTAGCAAGTGCGTTGGAAGATTGGTTGATTGAAACTACTCTTCACTAGTAAGCTGGCTAGCTGTAGTAAAGAGTACTGCACTGGTAGATTGATCAATTGCAGCAAAAAGAACAGCAGTAGAAGGTTAGCTCACTACAGTAAAGAACGCTACACTTCCCATTCCACTGATTCCCCATCTTCCCTCTGATATTCAACAAGGGTATTAAAAGTATCCAGGCAAATACGCAGCGTACAGCGAGTGGTGTCCTTTTTCCAGCCCATGCAAACTTCATTACGCTCACTGCTAAGACCCTGAGCTTTCGTTCCGTCTACCTTTTCTGTCTCTTCTGTCCCTTCCGCATCTACACCAAACCAAAACGTCCCATCAAAGGCTTCGTATTCATTCCTGAAGCGAATTAACCGCATAAGCTTTTGTACCACGGGCTTGGCAAGGGCTGCTTCGATTTCTGGAATGCTGTAGTTGTGGCGGTTCAACTCACGGCGTTCGCCGCTTTCGTTTGCCCTTTCCATGTCATTTTCCCCTGCAAGGAGGCCAACATAGTAGATTTGGGGAACACCTGGTACAAAAAGCTGTATGGCTCGGGCGGCAAGATAAGCTGCATCGTTTTTCCCAAGAAGGCAGTAGTAAGTACCTAAGATCTGATGAACGTCAAAGCCGTCCTTGTCCTTGTGCTCCTCCGATAAAATACGGCTGAACTCGGCTCCGTTTTCCGCACAGAAGTCTACCACTTTTTTCGCATTTTCGGAAAGATAAAGCTCATCCAAATCCGGCTTTATTGGGACGCCATCATGGCAGTCTAGCATAGTTATTTGCTTTTCAGGTCTAATTTTTAAATAGTTGTAAAGGCTTTGGCTGCTATGGGTTAGCAGCGTTTCAAGTACTGTATAGGGTAGAATAAAATCATAAATCCACTGGCCATGGGCTGAAAGCTTAAAATTTGTATGATAGTTTGCATGAACCTCTGGTAACAGCTCTAGGTTCATTTTTTTTGCTAACTCTGTGATCCAATCTATAAACCCATAAATCTCCGGTTCCACAAAAAAGCAGGAGGTTCCAGGTTTTTTGATCACATAACCGATGGCATCCAAACGAACCATTTTCACTTTGTGACGACTGAAGTTCTCAAAGAAATCTGCAATAAGCTGCCGGGTAGCAGGGGCATTGATGTCCAAATCTATTTGTTCTGAGGGGTTTTCTCGCCCAAAGGTGGTCCAGAGGGTTTCTTCCTTACCCTCCGCTGTAGTAAATTCTGAAAATGGACGAGAACGGCGCAGAAAGATTTTTTCCAGATCAGCCTTTGGGGGTTCTGCATGTCCTGGCCAGATTTTATCTGGAGTGATGAAAAGGTCAAAATAGCTTGAATTTCGACCTTTTTCCAGAAAATCTTTAAAAAAGATTGAACGGGCTGATAGATGATTAACCATAAAGTCTAGCACAATATCAAATTTTTCACTGAGTCGATCAATATCATCAAAGCTACCAAAGGCAGGCTCAATCTGGTCATAAGTCAAGGGCGCAAAGCCCCTATCACCGGAGGAGAGATAAGGCGGCAGTATATGAATTCCCTTGAATAAACCCTTGAAGTATTTTAATAAAACTTCATTCAGCGTTTTTAAATCCCCACCCATTGAATCGGGGTACGTAATTAATTGAACCTTATTTTGAACAGGCATGGTTTTCCTCCAAATATAAATTTTGGTCGCATTATATCTTTATTCTTCTTCCTTGTAAAGGGACTGGTCTTTCTGGCACAGGGCAAACGCATACGAAAATTTCTTGACAAGAAAAAGGATTCTGTAGACGTTTTGTTTTCCAAAAAACAGAAGAAAATGACATTTATTAATTTCTATTCGTCCACACAGGCGAATTTACAGTCAAAAAACACGCTCTGTCATCAAAAATATTTCGTATGCGTTTGCCCTGCTTCTAGCAGCAGAAGGTGATCCGTCAACTCACAAAAAGCTTCGCTATCCCACTGGGGCTTTCCTTCGTGGATAGAGTAGGGTTCCTCTGCATCGCTTGCAGTTCGAAGCATGAGCAGCTGGCTTCCGCTGACCCATTGATTCATATGGGGGATATCATCAAACAAAGCATAGGCATGGCTTACCCACACACCGTTCAAACAAAGAGCTTTCATCATGCATAGGATTTCCTTACTCAAAAGATAATTTTCAGCAGGCGAGCTGGCGCAGACTGGTTCGTTAAACAGAAAAAACGATTCTGGATTCATGGACTGGATAGCAGTTGCGATCTGGGTCATTTCGTGGCCCAGCTTGCCGCCTTTAAATTGATTATCTTCCTTCTCAGAAAATACGCTGACCAAGTGCTTAAAAATACGAAGCTGAGCGGATTGAGCCAGTAGGGGCAACCCAAGCTGAAAAAGAAGCAAAGCCGCCCCCAGGGAACGCAGAAATGTTGTTTTGCCCCCATGGTTCATGCCTCCGATCAGAAGGATAGCATCATGATTTTCTACAGTGAGATCATTTAAGACGACAGCTCCGCCCCGCTGTGCCATTTCGGGATGAAGCATTCCCTTTATGAAGTAGGCTTCTTCTGCTTTGCAAACCTTGGCAAAGCATAGGGGAAGCTTCTTCCCTATCAGATAGGCCTGATAACGGTAAGCTCCTATAATATAGTCCAAACTTTCGTTTAACGTTTTGAGCCTAGAAACTAGCCTCATGGCAAAGAAACGAAACTGTGCATGGGCACTTTTGATCTGCTCCAGATAGATCCGATTCATATTTACCTTCAATAGCTGCGGTATATTCAGATTGCGCGAAGTGTGATAACGAGAGTTTTGTGTATCTTTGTCATTTTGCGCCAGTTCTGTTACCGCATTAAATTCCCAAGGCCTCTTCTTTTTTATGTACCGATTCTCCACGATCTCCTTCACGGCAATGCTTTGGATTCTCAACTGGTGATCTAGGGTGAATCGATAGCGTATGCCTTGCAGTATGTCACTACCACTGGCATAGATTTTCCAAAGATCGTCAAATCCTGGGTAGAAGCATTCCTTTAGTATATCTTGCAGAAAGGTTTTCGCTGCCGCAAACCAGTCGCATTTGGGATCTCCAATTTTGTCTATGAGATTCTTCATGCTTTGATAGATATCCTTACACACTGATATGCTGCCCCAAAACTGGACAGAGTCTAGCTCAAAAAATTTCACAACCTGATTCAGCGTCCCGATCTGCCGTGACAGTTCTTCGAGGCTTAAATAAAGCGGTTCATCATCTGCTAGACAGTTCAAAATTCTGTTTCTCTCTAATAGAGCAGCCTCATCGGTTGTTACATACCGAATCGGGTCAGAAAAAAACTGCCTTAAAAAATCGCTTAATTGTACATCATCTAAGTATTTTTCAGATAAAATATCAATACTGCTGTTCAAAAGCAGATCAAAAGCCTGACTCATAAACCCTCCTTTTCCAGGTAGGCTTCTACCTCGGCCAATTTATCTTTATCCTTCAGCAATTTTGTTATATCTAGCCCATGCTGCTTCGCAATCATTGTGGCATAGCTCCTGACATCAGGGGCTTTTTTTGTGAGCTTATACGAATAGTGGACTTCTCCGTTATCAGAGGTACTTTCCATTATAAAGCTCTGTACCGTCATGTTTATCTTTTTCGCCATATGAAAAAAGTCATAAATATGAGTAACCATTAAGGGATAAATCCTTTTCTGTGTGAGCAGAGAGCAGGCCTTTACCAGCAATTGAGCAGCTTCGGCAGAATTCGTACTGGTAAAGGGCTCGTTGATGGCAACGAAAGTACCTGGAGATGCTTTTTGAAGAATAGTGCCCAGTGCGGCCGCTTCAATATCAAATCGAGACTGTTGGAGATTCGTATCTTCCCCGGCACTAAATAAGGATAAATACCCATGATAGACTCCGCAAGAAAAATGCTCTGCTGGTATGGGAAAGCCCAGATGCGCTAAAAAACAGCTTTGGGCAATGGATTTCAGAACGGAGGTTTTTCCAGAGCTGTTGGGGCCAGTGATCACCACAGTGTCTTCGTCTTGGATCTCAAAAGATTGCGGAATAGGAAGCTTGCCCTCCACAGAGAGAAGCATATTGGGGTAATACAAGGACTTGGCCGTAATACCGGATTCACCCAAGGCCGGTACGCACAGGGGGCAAGCTTTTGCATTGAGGCTGCCAGCATACAGCAGGGCGGACACAAAATATTCAGCCTGCTTTAGAAAGGAGCACCAGTCTAATATAGCCTGAAAGTCAACTTTTTTAAGCTCTGCTTCGGCTTTTGAAAGATTTCCACGCCATTTGGTTTCAAGTTTTTTGATGAAAAAGGCTTCCAAATGAGGTGTTTCGCCGCCTCTTTTCATTGGAATGCTACCAAACAAGCCATTTGGTATTTCATACGTCTTAAAGATACTAACTGATTGCTCATGCTCACTTAAAATTTCTTCATAAAACGAAATAGCGTCTCCATTTCTGGTAACATTGGTATACAAATCAAACTCAATGGGAAAATGCAGCCAGTCCTCAAAGCTCAGGATTCGTTCCTTCACCAGCTTATACAGCGGACTGCTTTGGGTTTCCCAAGCGTACTGATACAACTGCTTGATTTCCTTGTCCTCATAAGAAAGCAAGCCCTGGCACAGCAAATCAACAGACGTGATAAACTTACTCATCAGCCAATAGGCACGAACACAGCGCAAGAGTTTCCCCTCATTGTACATAAAGGCGTTATAGAGCTCACTCATGTCCTTAGACAGGGAGATAAGCTGTCGAAACAGCGTAAGGGAGTTAGGCTCCTTCAAAAACTGCAAGGTCATAAGGCAGCGTCTCTGGGCCTCCTGCCGGTCACAGGTGCTATACTGACCAAGCCATTCGATCCTTTTTACAACATCCTTTTCAAATATAAAAAAAGTGGACAAGGTCAAAATATCCGTATCCATCAGAAACTCTTCACTCATTGGAACCGCCGGTACGTAAAAATTTACAAATTCCGGTCTCATACACCCTCCTTAAAATCGTAAAAGACCTTGGGAGAAGGGGCGGGGCACCCTTTTTCTGCGGCCAAAAGTGTTCCCCGCCCCTTCTCCCAAACCCTCATCCCCACCCCTCTCAAAATGCCGTTTAAAAGGAATTTTGTGAAAGAGTGGACAGGTATTAATTGTAACGTTATTATACAGTAAGCGTACTCAATACTCAACACTGGCAAACCGGTGAATACTAAATTGAGCATTTTAGATTCCGTCTGATCATTAATCCCAACCCCATGCCCGGCTTTTTTGAAAGGTGGAGGGAGGCGGAAAACTTTTTTCAAACGGCGAAAAAAGTTTTCCGCCTCCCTCCACCACGGTTTTGTTTTTAATGACTGCGTATAAAAAAAGCCCCACCGGAATATATTGTAATATTAAGTATATTCAGGGAGGGTTTTTTAAATGGATTTGATAAAAGAAAAGCTTGTGTTGGATGAGAGAGTCATCAACGAGTTTACGCAAATCTTGGTAGAAGGCGATATTATCGTGCCCGATGTGAAGCCGGACATGTCCGTCATTCTGCAAACCGACGCAAGAACCTGCATTGACAAGACGGAGACTTCCGTCGATAAATGTAGCTTTTCAGGGAGACTGGAGCTGTCCGTTTTGTACCTGGCCAAAAATTCCCCACAGCCTGTGCAGTGTATCATGCTCTCCGCACCCTTTGAGGACTACATGAATGTGGACGGTATCAACAAGGATATGTGGGTGGAAGTGAATGTGGACATAACTAACATCGACTACAGAATGCTCAATGACCGTAAGGTCAGCTACAAGGCCATTTTGGGGGTTACGATCACAGCAGACAGTGCCCGAACCCACGATGTGGTGGTACATATTAAGGAAGTTCCGGAAAACCAGCTTCAAAAGAGAGTCTTGCACCTTGACCGGCGTATAGACAACCGGGAAGAAAGGCTGATGATTAAAGAGAAAATAAGTGTACCCTCGGGCAAGCCCAATATACGAGAAGTTCTGCAAAGTATGGTGCAGGTCAGCAATAAGGATGTCCGGGTTGGTACCGGGCGGGTCAGCATTAACGGGGAACTGAACGTAACCACTTTGTACAAGGCGGACAACGAGGAAAGAGTCATTGAATTTTTGGAAAACGAGCTACCCTTCAGTGGGACGGTAGAAATCCCAGGTGTTAAGGATGATATGTTTGCCGACATCAGCCTGGTGGTTATGGATCAAATGGCAAAGATTGAGCCGGACCAGGACGGGGAAAGTCGAGTGGTGAGCATTGAAGCCAACATCGGCGTTCTTATCCGTGTACATAGCCAGGAGACCTTAGAAATACTGGAGGATGCCTACTGCATTAACAAGAGCCTGGAACTGAGCAAGACCCCTATAAAGTACCCACGCTTGATCTCTCGAAACAAGAATCAGACACAAGTGAAGGAAGTGATACAGATTGATGACGAGTGCCCAGACATTCTGCAAATTCTGCGAGTGAATGGCAAGGTCAAGGTAGACGACTTGCGAGTGATCGAAGATAAGGTGTTGGTGGAAGGCTATGTGGAAACAGATATACTCTATGTTGCCCAAAGTGACGAGCGTCCCATCTACTCCCACAAAGCGCTAGTACCCTACAAGCAGATCATTGAAACGAAAGGCGCCCGGGGTAACATGCAAGTGAAGCTGGCCCCTACCATTGACCATGTGGGCTTCAACATGCTCAGCAACCGTGAGTTGGAGCTGCGTTTACTCATTGGCTTCAATACTCAAATTATCGAGCATCGGGAAATGAGCATGATCACCGATATCAGCTTCCAGGAGTTGGACAAAAGCTACCTTGACAGCTTTGCCAGCATGACTGTATACATAGTTCAAAAGGACGACAATCTCTGGAAGGTAGCGAAGAGGTATAATACCTCCATTGACGATATCCGAGAAATCAATGAGCTGGACGGGGAGATCTCAGCAGGGCAGCGCTTATTGATTTTGAAGAAGAATTAGGAAGGTTTTGTAAGCCTACTAAAAAGGTTATTAGTCAATGTTTTAAGAAAATCATAAATGATGCGAACAGTGCAAGCACAGCAGCACACAAAAAGACCTCGGTAACCTCGAGGTCTTTTTGTGTGCTCTACAAAGCCTTAGCAAGCTACTTTCTTTTAATCTGGAGAACTGTAACAGTGTTTGCATAGACCTTGAATCAAGGTTTTAAAGTCAAAAGTGTAGGAGTGTATGATAGTGTAGGTAAAAATACACCTTTTGAGGATTGTTTAGTAACTGAATAAAAAATATAACACGCCCCCCTATCATTTAAAGGATTTGGGGGGTGTTTTATTTGCCTATCTTTTAAGTAGGCGTTAAAAAAAGAGGAGGAATAGTATGAAATGGTTTTCACTATGTGAAAGCGCGCCAAAAGCCAACAAGGTAAGC
>CAZSXS010000054.1:0-27058 GCA_964611385.1 uncultured Defluviitaleaceae bacterium | reverse complement strand
CTTCCTCCCCCCACACCCCCCTCCATCCCTTTTCAAAAAGCCGGACATGGGGGTTTGAGGTACGAGTGATACAATTTTGCTTAATGCTTCTTATATAAAACCTGGATTATGTGGGCGGGGGATTCATTTCTCTCTTAGCGTTCAATCAAGCACCCACTCGTGCGCTTTATCATAAATCCGCGTATTCGTCCACGGCAAGCCAGGCAGGTGGCGGATGATCCAGCAATAGTACAAGTTATAGCCGGGGGCGGAGGCTTGGGGGTGGGTGAGGTTGCCGTCAATGCAGGCTATGGAGTTGTGGGTAATCTTCTGCGCTTCATCACCCAAAAAAGAGCAGCCGAAACCTTGGGGCTTGTCAAAGCGATAAAAGTAAACCTCCGGCTGAGGATGAAAATGCGGCGGATAACTTGACCAGCGACCCGGCTTGTTGATGATCTCCCCCAAAACCAGCTTGGACAGAGGGGCATTTTCATAATGAAACACATCGCGAATGATGCGATTCGCTGTGCCATCCAAGATCGTTTCCCCCAGTCCATATTCCTTGACCGTGTCCGGCGTATACAAAACCGGGCTGAACGCATTTTCGTTTTCCGTATCCACCACCAAAAACTCGCTGCTCTCTAAAGCCTGTAAGCTTAGCCTATACCCCGCCGGTATCTGTAGCACATAAGGCTTTTGCGTAAAAAGGCAATCTCGTTTCAGCTCAATCTCACAAAAGCTCGTTCTTACCCTCCCCGTCAAAAGCACCAAAGCCGTCTCATTCTTTTCATTCTCTACCTCAAATCCTTGCCCCGCCTCCAACTTTAAAAGCCCGAGATTCATTAGCATACTTTCTTTTGCTTGAAGCGATCTGTACATCATTCAACTCTCCTTTTTGCAATCTCATTACCCCCACCCCACGTCCGGTTTCTTATTTTACCCCCTGGCCACGTTTTCTCCGTGTTGGGCTTTTTTTTCGGCCATGAAGGACTTGATCTCGCTGACGCTGGGCATGGCCTCAGAGCAGCTGTGCGCTGAAACTAAGATTGCTGCTGAAGCCGAAGCAAATTCTAAAGCCTCGCTTAAGGGATAACCCTCCAGTAGCCCGTATATAAAGGCCGAGGCGTAGCCGTCACCCCCGCCGAAGGACTTTAATAGATGTACCGGAAATGGCTTGATCTTGATGCACTCTCCACCCCTACTAAAAGCCGTTGACCCTTCTGCTCCGTGCTTGATAATGATGAGTTCGCTCTTTTTTGCTAACCAGTATTTTGCCGATTCTTCGTCCGATTGGTTGCCCGGTAAGCATAAGGCCTCCATTAGGGAGAATTCTTCCCGCGAACCAAGAATGATGTCGCTCATTTCGCCTGCCAGCGAGTAGTATACTGCCAGTTCGTACTTGTTTTTCCAGGTGTAACGCCGGTAGTCTATGTCAAAAATGATGGGAACATTGTGCTTGCGAGCGTAAGCCATGGCCGTAAAGGCTGCCTCCCGTGAGGGACTCTGGGCCAGTGACGTGCCGGAAATTAATAGAATCTTGCTGCGCTTGATGTATTCCTCTGATACCTCGCTTGGCTCCAGATTTAAGTCCGCGACCCCATCCCGATACATCAAAATGCTGCTTTCTGTCTCGCTCTTGATTTCTGTAAAGGTTAAACCTAAACTCTCTCCGTTCTTGGCCAGACTAATTCCGCTTGTGTCTATGCCTTTTTTCTTGAAAAAGTCCGTAACGAAAACACCCATCTCGTCGTCGGATACCTTTCCAATAAATCCAACCTTCTTCCCTAATACAGCTAGGCCAACGGCTATGTTGGCAGGCGAACCCCCCAAATATTTTTTGAAGCTTCTGCTCTCGGATAAGGGTCGCATCATGTCCGTGGGATTAAAATCAATGGCGATTCGCCCAAGCGGTACCAGGTCAAAATCCTTTTCCTTGCTTAAATTCATTTCTTCCTCCCTCTGCGTCAAAGGCGCACTTTCGTCTCGCTCAGTCGAAAAGCCGAAGGTGTCTGCCCTGTGGCTTTTTTAAATACCTTGTAAAAATATTGTACATTCTCATAGCCCACGAGCTCTGAAATTTCATGATTGGACAAATCCGTATTTTTCAGCATATCCTTGGCCTTTTGCAGTCGCACCATGGTCAGGTAGTTTACCACCGATTGCTCCGTCTTCTTCTTAAATAGAGACGAAAAATAATTGCAGTTCATGTTGTATCTGTCTGCCAGCTCATTCACCGTGATAGCATTCTTATAATTGCTGTGTATGTACTTGACGGCTAAGCTGATCTTGTAGCCGCTTTTGGCGTGCTCACCCGGGCTTTCAGGGAAAAGCCCCGTGATGGTGCCCATACAGAAGTCCCTTAACTCGTGGATATCGTTAAATAAAAAACCGATCTGATTGGCGGCGTCGGATAGGGTCTTTGCGCAGGTACAGAGCTTCTTTTTGTCCAGGCTTAAATTTCGTATGGCTTGGGACAGTTCTAGGAGTACGGCGCTGTAATAACCTATGCTTTTGTAGTCCGGCAGTAGCTTGATCAGATTGCAGCCAAGTTTTGGCGCATCAAAGCACTTGAGGCTGCTGATCAGTTGACTGAGCTCATTTGAAAGATCCCCTGGGGTTTGTGGGTCTGAATCGCAAACCGTGCTTTGAGGAACATTCAAAAGTCTGGTTCCCAGCCGCTCCTGGGTTTGCAAATACAGGGTCTGGGTTATAGAGGGTAAAGAATCACTGATGGAGCAGAAGGCATGGATCTGCAAGGTACTTTTGATTAATTCTATTAACGTTCGGCAATATTCTAGAACCACGGCTTCTGCCTTATTGCAGGTTTTGGGGAGAATGAACAGGATCAAGAGTTGGTTGTTTTGAACCACGTTATGAAAGGCAATCTTTCTTCCTTCAAATAACAGTTCATTGATTATGTTTTTGATCAGATCCAAGATCAGCTCAATATCCTCCGTGGTAAAGACAGAATCCGTGAAGCTGCAACGGTCGATGTTTATCGTAGCCAACAGGTAGTGCCCGCTGTCGGGGAAGTACCCACAAAGCTTTTTGCTTAAATTGCTTTCTGTTTCTTCATTAGAATGGAGGATGGTATTCAGATCGCCGATCAGGTTCAGCAGGTTTAATTCAGATTTTAACTCTGTTAGCTTGCTGTCTATTTTTTGCATGTCTTTGATATTGTTGATGGCCTGGGACAGCTGTTCATGCAAAACATCCAAGCCTACTGGTTTTAACGCATAGCCCACTACGGACAACTCAATGGCTCGCTTGGCGTATTCAAATTCCGAGTAGCCGCTGATAATGATACACTGGACTTTGGGTCTACGCTTTTTGACCTCTTGAATGAGGGCAAGACCATTTCGGCTCTGCAAGTGAATATCCGTCAACAAAATATCAACCGCCGCCCGATCAAAGACGGATAGGGCAGAATCATAGTCGCAGGCGTCATAGTAATCTGATATGGGCAGCTTGATTTGTTTGATTTTTTCGAGGATACCTTTGCGGATGAAATCCTCGTCTTCAACAACTAATAACTTGTACATCGTTCAGTTGAGACCTTATTATGAAGTGGGCACAAAAATTAATAACGATCCAAGAAAATAACGTATTTCACGCCAAGCGGGGGAAGGGACACCGCCCTCCACTAGTGCTGGGCGCAAGCCGTTTCGGGCGGTATCCCTTCCCCCGCTTTCATCGGACCGCTCTAGGGATTCGCGCCCGTTTATAGCATATCTTCATCGGATCGCTCTTTGCCGTTTGTGCCAGTTCAACGTATTGTGGTCTGCTCCCCCTTTCCGTTTTCCTTTTGCAACAGTTTCGCCTTAATGGGCGGTAGTATGAATTCGATTTGACTGCCTTCGTTTTCCTTAGAGGTGATGTTGATATGGGCATCTTGGCCATAGACCAGCTTAATGCGGTACAGGACGTTTGAAAAGCCGATGCCGGAGGTAATTTTACTGTTTTGCAGGTCTGGATTGTGAATCCATTCGTTGATTTTATCCAACACTTCTTTTTGAAAGCCCCTTCCGTTATCGCTTACTCGAATGGCTAACAATTCCCCCTGCATCTTGAGGACAACATGAATTTGCTTTTGGTTCGTATTTTGCTTTGTATCCTTTAGATCTTTGGTATCTTCTGCGTCCGGGTGCTCTTGATTCAGGGAATGCAAGATGGCGTTTTCAACGATGGGTTGGAGGATGAATTTTAAAATGGGTATGGTCAAGGTTTCCTCATCTATGTCATAGTCAAGCTCAAAGCGGCTTCCAAAACGCATTTTTTGTATGGCCACATAGTTTTTTACATGGGTGATTTCACCGCTTACGTTGGAATACTGCTGGTTGTTTTTGCTGATGTTATAACGAAGGATTTGACCCAATCGACTGCAAGCCTCGCTGATTTCGAAGATCCCTCGAATGGAGGCCATGGCGTCTATGGTTTCCAGGGTGTTGTAGAGAAAATGGGGATTGATTTGGTTTTGCAGGATATTTAGCTGAGCATCCCTCTGTGCGATTTTTAGCAGAAAGTTCTCTTTTATATAGGTATCCAAAGCACCGACCATCTGATTGAAGCTACCATCTATGATGGCGATTTCGTCTGTACCTGGGATGGCTTCTGTCGTATTAAAATAGCCCTTGCCCAGATGGTTGATTTTTTCGATTAGGCGGTTGAATTTTCCCGTAAAGCGCGTGGCAATGATGTAAGTTAAAATCAGTGCTGATAAGATAAACAGCAGAGCGGTGGTAATCAGGCCACTCCTGTAGCGCATGTGCTCGCTGTCGGTTTGGCTTGTGTAGCTGATGACCACCTTCCAACCAAAAAAAGGCAGCTTGCGCTCTATAACCTGACCGGAGGCACTTTGCGCCTTATCATTCGCCCACAGCTTCTCCTCTTCAACCCAGATGGCAATGTCTGCATTGTTCGCATATTCCTTGTAGATTTCTTCAGATTTCCCGAAAAATGTGTCGGCATCCAACTCTAGGGCAATCACAGCCATCAGCAAGGCTTTGCTATCTTGAAGCTGGTATACCGGCATGGTCAGTACAAGTACCTTTTGCTTAAAACTGTTTTCGTAGAAAAAGTAAGGAGTTTTGGGCAAAAGTTCCTTCGAGGGGTAGAAGCCTGAATAATAACAATTTTCAATGGAAACAAACTTACTGCTGTAAATGGGGAAATCTTTTTTGTAGGAATATACGGTTAAATTAATAACCTCATCGTTTTGCAGTCGGTTAATGAATAGCATTTCAATATCGTCGGATAGGCCTTTGGTTAACTCTTGAATCTGTATGTAGTCCTTTTCAAAATCCAGCGCAAGCAGGGTGGGCAGCTTGCTGACGGAAGCCATGCTGGCCAGGCTGTTGTGATAATTGTTAAACTTGTAGCTCAGATTATCTGTAAACTGGTCGCTCATGCGCTTGTACAGATCCTGAAAATTCCGCTCATAAATCTCCCCGGTCTTTGCATCCGAGTAGATGCTCATGAAAACAACCACCATACTCACAATCAACATCATGGCAGTAAAAATTTTATAAGTCAGTGTAATCTGAATCCGTTTGCTGTTTCGCATTTCTCAGCTTCCTCCAAGTAAATGGGGCTACTGATGGCCAGAGGGCTTTTCCTTCCGTTGATTTCGCCAAAGACCTGGGCAAACACATAGCCACCCTTTAACTCCAGTTGGGCTTCCTTTTCCCCTTTCAGGAGATCGAAGGTGTGCAGAACCCTTCCGCCGTCAGACAGTAGCGAAACGCCCTCTGCCTTCATACTAAAATGCTCAGTAATTGGACTTCTCGTGCTTTCTAGGGTGACTTCCACCGAAACATGAACCTTCCCTTTTTTGCAAACCTCTCCGACGGAGTAGGCTTTGCCGTTAAAAGCCTGAAGGTTTAAGATCGGCCCCAAGGAAACAGCAGTTCTGCCGTGACGTATGGCTTCTATAGCCGCCTGGGGGGTGATAGGATCGTCCCTGATTTCCAGCAGGGTAAAGGCATCCAACCGTCGTATCTCGCTTTTACTGTGCCAGTCCTTTCCGTGGCTGATGGGAATGCGGATTCCCTTATCCAACAGGGAGATCCAAAAAGCATAGGCCTTTTGATTAAAAATATTCTCATGAGGATCGCTGCCCGACCATATTTCAATGTAGTGGGGCAGGCTCCAGTCTTTCAGCTGAAAGTCCCAGTGACACCCCGTGCAAAAGGGGCTACCTGGATGAAAGGGGTGTGCGATACCCACAAGACCACCGGCTTCTCTGATCTGCTGTATCTTTTCGTCTATGTTGTCGGGTTTGGCAGAACGCCAGTCGGCGAAGTGTTCCCCCAGTACCAGCATGTGTCCATAATAGGTCGTCCATTCAAAGCCTCGGATCACCGGAAAATCATAAGCCTTTAACTCGTCCCAGCCGGAGGCGGTATTGTGGTCTGTCAGCGCAATGAGTTGCAGGCCGTCGTTCCTGGCGGTTTCAATCAGCTCGCTCACGGTAAAGCGGCCGTCGCTGTGCAGGGTATGGGTGTGAAGCTCTGCTAAAATTTGTTTCAATTCAAGCCCTCCTTTCCGATTACCCGCAGGCTGTAGCGCAAGTCCGTAAGGGCGGCATGGACGTTCAACATAATGCGCCAGGTTCCAGGCTGGATTCGGCTTCGAATAAAACCTGGGGAGGAATAGTCTTCGCTGATGCGTAGCTCTTGCCGAGAAGCATGACGATGAGCCGCACCGATATAGTGTTCTTCATAGTCTAAGGAAAGTGTCATATGGTTCAGTAGCGGAAGCTGTTTATGTAGAGAATCCAGAAGCTTGGTCTTTAAAAGTCCAGGTTCAGTATCAGGAAGAACGTCCAGTATGTATTGATGAATGCCCTTGACCAGTTGCTGCTTTGTTATGTCTATATCCTCAATCATCTTGGGGGTAAAGTTATAGCTGATTTCAAGGCTTTGATACTTGCGATCCACTGTAAATTCATGGATAATGTTCGTCTTATCCTGGCCGGGCTGCACGCCCTCGTCCACCAGATCAAGCAAGAGATGCACCGATGGCTCAGTACATTCATTCATGATTATCACATCTTTCATTCGCCTTCATTGGCTTTTTGCTGATTATAACAAATTTATTTGGTTTTACATAGGGTAATTTGTTACTGTTATCCGTAACATGTTTCGTTTTGCCTTAACAGTATAGTTTAATTGTTTTCCATGCCGTATAGTAGCCATAAATAGACAATGAAAGGAAGATTGTATGAGCAACAAATTTGTGATTGTTGGAGGCGGAGCCTCTCATACACCAGGTATTATTGCCAGCCTAGGCGAAAAACACAGGGAACTCAAGCTGTCAGACCTTTGTTTTTATGATATTGACGAAAGAAGAAACAGCTTGATGGGTGAATTTGCCCGAATCTATTTCCGGGAAAATGCACCGGCTGTCACCGTTACATACACTACGGACATAGAAGAAGCCTTCCGGGGGGCAAGCTTTTTGTTTGTACAAATTCGACCGGGCTGCATGAACCAGCGGGAGTTGGATGAGAAAATCCCCTTAAAACACGGCTTAGTAGGGCAAGAAACCTGCGGCTTAGGAGGCTTTGCCTTTGCCTTGCGAACCATACCGGCCATGCTTCACATTGTACAGAAAGCCTTGGAATACTGCCCCGAGGCTTGGATTCTCAACTATTCAAACCCCGAGGCCATCATATCCGAAGCCATCTACCAAGTCTATCCACAGGCCAAGGCGCTGTGCATCTGCGACATGCCGATATCCACTGAGTTGGTGGTAGCAGATTATTTAAAGCTACCTCATAGGGAGCTGACCTTCCACTACTTTGGTCTGAATCACTTCGGCTGGTTCACCCATGTATACGACAAAAGTGGCTTTGATCATCTTCCAGGAATCCGGCAGGAAGTATTAACGAACCCAAGTCTGGAGATCACGGACGGAGATCATTTATCCAAGAACTTTTTGAATGTATCACGGATGCTTCGACTTTTCCCTGAATTTTTACCGCTGGGGTATCTGCAATATTATTTCTTTGCCGACGAGATGGTAGAGCTATCCGATCCGAACTACACGAGGGCCAGCTATCTGATGGAGCACAGGGACAAGACCGTCTTTTTAGAATGCGAAAGGGCCATCCAGGCAAACACGGCGAAAGACTCCCCTTTAGTTTCCGGGGTTCACGGGAACTATATTGTTGATCTATCCTCCTCCATCATCAACGACAAGAGGGAGCGTTTTATCATCAACGTTCGGAACAAGGGCTGCATAGCCAACTTCAACCCAGATGCGGTAGTGGAAGTACCCTGCTATGTGGGTGCCTTTGGAGCAGAGCCAACGGCAGTGGGGGCCATACCACAATTCCACAAGTCTCTGATGGAGCTACAAAAAGGCTACGAGCTACTGACCGTAGAAGCCGCCTTAACCGGCTCCTACCAAAAAGCTTTGGAGGCCATCATGCTCAACAAGACCGTTCCCTCTTACCAGGTAGGAAAGGCAGCACTGGACGACCTAATAGAAGCAAACAAAGGGTATTGGGGGGAGTTGAAGAGTTAAAGAGATTCCCTTCTACCCTTCCATAATCTTATAGATGATGATAAAATAGGCAAGACAAGAAAAAGGGGGTAAAGGGATGAATATTGAGAAGCTGACAGCAAACATTGTGTTATCCAAAAGCGAGCGAGAAATATTAGTCTATATACTGGAAAACCTGAACGAGGCAACAAAGATTGGCATACGGGGTATAGCGGCAAAAAATTTCACCTCTACGTCAACAGTCATGCGGCTTGCGAAAAAACTGAATTATAGTGGCTTTGTTGAAATGCTCTACGATTTCAAGTCGCAAACAAGTACACCTTTGGTAAAGGACAGCATACAGCAGCAGGTGCCTTCCTCTCGGCTTGAACTCTATAGACAGCTCTGGGAATTGCTTGATCAAAAGACTGTCTTGGTCTACGGCATGGGATTTTCGGAGATTGTAGCAGAGTACATCTACAAGAAGCTCCTGGTTATGGGCAAAAAATGCTGGTTCATTCAAACCCTGGAATTTGAAACCGTCTTGAAAAACTTCAATGGAAACATTGGGGCCATCTTCATTGTATCCAAATCCGGAAAAACCAAATACATGCTAGAGATTGCTGTCAAGGCCAAGGCTAGCCGCATAAGCATCGTAGTCTTCACTGGAAACATAAATAGTAACCTAGCCGCTCTAGCTGACCTGGTGGTGGGTGTCTATGACGACCACCCCTCCGACGACGAGAACGCACTCCCCAATGACTTTTTTGGCAGAGCCATCATGGAGTTTGAACAGATCCTAAGAAGTAAGGACATAGAATGAACCCATCCCCTGTCCCCAAGGTTTTCGTCTTTAAGGTTTTCTGTTTTTATCTTTAGGAGGTTTTATGAAAAATTATTTGATTGGCGTTGATGGCGGTGGCTCAAAAACAAGAATGATCCTTGGTGATTCGGAGGGCCGCATCCTGGCCGATGTGCTTGTCGGTGCTTCAAATCACCAGCAGGTGGGCCCGGCAAAGTCGGAATGCGCCTTAAAGGAAGGCCTTGATCAACTCTTGACGCAAATGGGCTGCTTGAAAGAGGATCTGCGCTTTGCCTTTTTGGGTCTGTCCGGCGCGGACGTGGAAAGTGACTTTGCCTTGTATAACGAAATCGGCACAAGGGTCTTCGGGAATATACCCTTCGAAGTTTCAAATGATACCTGGCTGGTCATGCGGGCTGGCCTCAATTCCCCTATCGGTAGTATCGCCATCTGCGGTACCGGCGCGAATGCCGCCACCTGCGATCCCAATAACCGCTCTGCTATTCTCCGCCAGTTGGTTTATGAGATTGGGGCTTATGGGGGTAGTATGGATATCGCCAAAAAAGCCTTCCACCTTGCCTTTCGCTCTAATGAGCTTACCGGCCAAAAAACACGCCTTGAAAGCACATTGCCCAGTCTGTTTGATCGACCTTCCTTGGAAAACTGTATCGACTTTTTTTATCCCGAAAAAACAATCACAGGGAAGGAACTGAGCCAGGTTACAAAGCTTGTGTTTAAGCTGGCAAAAGATGGGGATTCTGTCTGCCATGAGCTGCTTTTTGCCCACGGTAAAAAGCTTGCCCAAGGCCTGATCGGTACCATGAGACAGGCGTTCGCCCCTGATGGCCTGCCCACTGATAAACACCCCGTAGTCCTGGGCGGTACCCTGTTTTCCTTTGAAGATACAGCCTTGATGCAGGGCTTTAAGGAAGAACTCTTTGCGAAAGTGCCTATGGCTTATCTCGTAAAAGAAAAAAAGCCCCCGGTTATGGGAGCTTATTTAAAGGCCTTGGATCGGATGGGTATCCGCCAGACCGATGAAATCACGCAAAGACTGGATGACTATTGCCTAAAACTCCCTACGCCGTCCGATTATACAAAGCACTAGGGCAAGCAGTGTAATCCCGATCCAACTGAGAATGGTAATGCTCCAACCGGCGTTTGATACAATGAAGCCAATGGAGACGGAGGAAAGCGCCGAGCCAAGATAGGCTGTGGCGTTCAAAAACCCCGACATGGACGAGGCCCTGCCCACTTTTGCGAAATGCATAGGTACAAAGCTAACAATGGTAGTGTTGATGGCAAGCATGGAGGACGTAATCACCGATAAGATCAGGGCGGTCAAAATGATGTGAATATGGGCAAAGTAATACAGAGTGACTAGCGCCAGCAGAGCTAGACAGAAAAAAAGCCCTGTAGTTTTGATTTCACTGGCAAAGAAGCGCTTTCGAACAAAGTGCGCCAAGTATGCCCCGCTGATATTTACCACAGGCAAAATGGTGGCTGCCAGAACAGAGCTTACAGGGCTGGTATTGAATATCTCGCTTATGTAGGTTGGCACCCAGGAGGTTACGCCGTCCTTGAGGGCGCCGTGAACAATGGTAGGAAGTAAGATCAGCAGAATCGAAGGGTTTAAGATTAAAGAAATAAAGGAGCGAGTAGCTGACCTGTCTAGCTTATCTAACTGATCTGGTTCATCCTGTTCATCCGGCTCATCTAATTCACCGTATTCCAAGCAATGCTTTTCCACCCGCCCAAAAACCAGAAACCATCCGGCAGCTGTGGGCAAAAGCACAAAAGAAGCAGCTAGAAAAGCCCATTGCCAACCGAACTTAGAAATCATAATAGCGGACAGCAGATAGGAAGACAAGGTTCCAAGGGCTATTGTGGGGGAAATATTGGTAAAGCATTTAACCATGGTACCTTTTTTAAGCATGTTAGTAAAAATGCGGACAATAGGCGGCCACACCATAGCCTGGGCATAGCCGTTAATGGCCCAGAAAACCGACATAGGCGCAAAATAAGGGAACAAGCCCATACAGAGGTTGGCGCTACCCGAAAGCAGCAGCCCGACGAAAATCATTTTTTTGGGAGAAATCCGATCCCCCAAAAAGCCATTGATCAGCTGTCCAACGGCATAGGAAGCAAAGAAAAGCGTACTAATAAACCCGCCCTGCGCCTTTAAAAGAAAGCCACTGGCAATCATTTCAGCCATAGCTGATGAATAATTCAGCCGTCCAAGGTAGGTACAATAATAAACGATCCAGCAGGAAAAAAACAAAATCAGAACCATACTTTTTTGTGTCACTCTCTTACCCTTCACACTCAGTCTCCTTTTCGGGGTCTTTTAAAACCGTGGGGGAGGAGAGAGGAAAACTTTTTTCAAACGGCGAAAAAAGTTTTCCTCTCTCCTCCCCCACACCCCACCTCTCTCCTTTCAAAAAAGCCGGACATGAGGTGAGGTAGGGATAGATTACATTGAAGGTTAAAAAGAGCCCAGTTATTTTTATTTGGTGTATTATAATTCGTTTTTTCTAATTGTCAACATATGTAAAATCTCAGCAATGTGACTATAGACATATGTTGGAACGCGTTCGATTTTACAAAAAAAATTCTAAAAAATTTTAGGAGGAAACAAAATGAAAAGAGAATTGGCCAATTTTAAAGTAACACCCACGGTAGTAGCCTCTGAGGTGATGACAGAGATTCACATTGCTCCCAGGGGGGATCATGCCAAGTTTGACGATACTAAGACCTATACTGTGCGCTTTGTGCCTATGGAGGAATCCATTGAGCCTCGGACGGACGATCAGTTGCCATTTGTGGAAGTAAAGCCCCAGGACGGCTGTCTTGTTTTTTCACATAACTTTCCTGGTGAGCAAATGCACCTTTTGCGGGTGATGGTAGAGGGGAAGACCCTTTACAATTTCAGAATTTATTCCCTGCTGCCCGATTTGTATAAAAAAAGGCCCTATAAGGGCGATTTGCATGTACATAGCTATCATTCCGATGGTCGGGAAGAGCCGGGGGTTGTGGTGGCCAATTATCGAAAGAAGGGCTATGACTTCTTGGCCATCACCGACCACGGTCAATGGCAGCCTTCAAAAGAGGCCATTGAAAAGTACAAGGATATCCCCACAGACGTACAACTTTTCTATGGGGAAGAAATCCACGTACAAGGCGGGTATATCCATGCGATCAACTTCGGCGGGCACATCAGCGTGAATGAGTACTTCCATGCCAACCAGGAACAATGTCTGGAGGAAGCCGAGGCGCTGTCGAAAACCTTTGACAAGCTGCCGGACGGTGTGGATGCTTTGGATTATGCAAGGCGGTGTTGGATTGCTGAGCAAATACACCGAGGCGGTGGTCTGGCGGTCTTTGTCCATCCACATTGGATGAACAATGCCTTCAATGTGCCGGATAAAATGACTGAGTATATTTTTGAGACAGGCGTATACGATGCCTTTGAGCTTTTGGGCGGGCAGAGTGTCTTTGAAAACAACATGCAGACCCTTCTGTACTACGAACAACGGGCAAAGGGGAATACAATCCCTGTGGTCGCTTCCAGTGATTCCCATGGGACAGAACCGGCCAGGTGGTTTGATTATGTTTATACCATCGTCTTTGCGGAGGATCTGGAGCTGGAAACGCTAAAGAACTCTATCAAGGAGCAGTATAGCGTAGCCGTGGAGAATTACCCCAGTGTCAAGGACATTTACGGCGTGGTGCTGGAGCAATTTCCAAACCAGGAAAAACGCGTACACGGCTCCTACCGCATGGCCAAGTACGGTCTTTTCCTGGTCAATGAGTACTTCCCCCTGTATGAGGAACTTTGCTTTGAGCAAGGCCGTCTTATGAAGGAAGCTGTGACAGGTGACGGGGAAGCCATTGCGCTTTTGCAGATGATCAAGGGTAGAACGGATCGGTTTGCAAAGGAGTTCTTTGGGAGGTAGGATAGTTGGTAGGTGTTTTTTCAAAGATTAGAAGATCTCAGGATTGATGCCGATAAGACGCAAGAAGAAATTGCAGCTGTTTATCTATTCACTTATTGAAAAGTACAGGCAAGAGGTGATCAACATTAAGTAACGCCACTAGAACTTTAAAGTCTTTCTATCCATGAAGGTTAGCCAACAAGTTGGCTGGAAAACTTTTTTCGCCGTTTGAAAAAAGTTTTCCAGCCTCCAAGGTCTTAACCTGTGACATTGATCTATACATTAAAATAACGGCGAATACTTGATGTATCTAGTTCCATTGATGCAACATGATCTGTAAAATAGACAAATTCCTTTGCACCAAAATAAAGTAGTTTTATACTCTGTATCACATACAACAATTGTAATCTAAGTATTTCTTTTTCCTCATCTTCACACCTATCTAATAAAACATCACATGCATTCGTAAGTATAATTTCTACAAAGCTTGGATGAAGACCCCCATCAACCAGAGCCAACCCATATCGAATAAAATTGAGTAAATAATGATCTTGCACTTGATAAATATCAACTTCATTCTTCGGCGTATGTATTACTTTCTTTGCGTACTCATCCTTTAAGGATACATATGTTTCAAAAAATAAACAGATAGCTTGATCCAATCCTTTATAAAATTGTTCATTAAAATTGAGCGTTTCTGAAAAACGATGCTCCATAACTAACCTCCTCGCAAAATAAGACAACGCTTTACCTTATTGGCCCGTGTAAAGCCCTAAGCGTTCGAATTGTTCCGCAGGGCTGTCATTGTCCTTCATCAGTGAAATCATAAGCTCTATCATTCGTTCTTCTGTTTTCTGATCATCAATCGGCGAAAGCTGCAAGGGATCGTTTGCTAGGTCATAAAGCGTAGTAGGAAAGGTATACTGAGGTGTTTCAGCTTTAGCCGGTATCGCCAGCAACGGGCACTCCTTGCTGAAGCCGAATGGAGGAGCAAGTGTAGCCTTTGCAAGCTCCTGTTCAGGTATGAACGCACGGCCTAATCCGTGGCGCGTAGGCATCAGCGTATACTCATAAAGCGGTTTGTTATCCGGTGAAACAGGAGAACGCAGATAGAGATAGTGCCCGTCGGTACAGCCTACTTGTCCACCGTGAATACCGAACAGGGCGGCATTACGCAAGGCTTGTTGGTTGTGAATGTTTAGAAGCGAGTGTCCTTGCATTGCTGTAGGCTTATTGATTCCGAACCAATCTAGCACAGTGGCAGGCAAGTCAATGGTCTGCACCAGTAAGTCACAGCGATCCCCTCGAACCGAAGCTTTGGGGTTCCAAATAAACAGAGGTGTATGTGCTACTTCATTATAAAACGGCATGGCGCACTTGCCCAAATATCCGTGTTCACCAAGCAAAAAGCCATGATCAGTATTCACGATCAGCAAGGTATCACTCCATAGATTGTAACGATCAAAAAGATCTAATACCTTTCCTAACGATTCGTCGCACATCGTAAGCAAGGCAGCATACTCTCGGCGCAGATGGCGGATGGTTTCCTGATCCTCCTGAACTTTTCCGTAAAAGGGCCAGTCAAAAGCCTCTCCCTTGTAGTCGTCCGCATACAGCTCACGAAAACGGTCCGGGGCATAAAACGGTTCATGCGGATCAAAGGCTTCGATGTGCAAAAACCAGTTATCAGATTGATTGTTTTGATGCAAAAAATCAGAGGCGGCTTTAAAGACTTGGCTTTGCGAAAAATCCTCTTCCTTTTTCATAAACCTGCGGTTTACCCAGTCTTGTCGCCCCCAGCTTCCGCGGCCGTTACGGTTTGGTAAAATCCAGCTGTCATCTTGATCTGCTAAGCATTTCCAAGGATCGCCTTCCTGTCCGCGGAAGGCCTCCCAACTGCTGTAGCGGGTGTGGTAGGTTGCTCCGCCGTCCTCCCAGTAATGATAATGGTCACTGATCAGATGACTTTTTATGCCACACCGCTTTAACAACTCGGGCATGGAGTCATCGAAGGGTTCGATCGGCCCCCAGCTCCGATGCAAAAAATCATACCGCCCGGTATGAAGCTCACGCCTTGCTGGCATACAGGGAAGGCTGCCTACATAAGATTGATCAAAGGTAGTACAGCGCTCCGCCAAGCGCTTAAAGTTCGGCGTGTGGATATCCTTGCAGCCGTAGGGACTTAGCAGGCTTCGGTTAAGGGAATCAAACATTACCATAATCACTTTCATAATTAACCTCCTAAATAAAGGCGAAGGTGACTGAAAACAGTCCCTTCAACTTTGTATATGATATTTTAGAGTTAGCTGGTCAATCATCTCACCAACCAAAAAGGAATGTAGTACACATTCTCTTTTTTATCAAGGTAATTCTTAGTTATGACAACTCCCGATTTTGTCTTGTATTTATTCATAAAAGACAAAAGACCTTTCAAATCCTTTTCTAAAATTGTGTTCCGGTATTTTACTTCAACAGGCAATAATTCAATCTTCTTGTCAATAACAATATCTGTTTCTTTTTGATTTTCACGCCAGAAGTAAACAGAATAATTTTCCGGCTCACTATAGGTTCTGGCTAATTCTATAGAACAATTTTCGGCCTGAAAGCCTTCATCTTCAGGGGAAAGTTCATTGTTTCTTAGCAGGGCATTCCGTATTCCGCTGTCTGCGATAAAGATTTTTTTATTCTTACGGATGACTTTGCCTAAGTTCGGGGAATAGTTGTCGCAAACACTGATAAAAAACGCTTGCGATAAATAATTTATATAGGATGAAATCGTAACGGTTTCGACGCTTAACGTTTGAGCAATAGAGGTATAAGAAAACTCACCACCGCTATTAGCCGCTACATAGTACATCAACCTTTCTAAGATTTCAGGATTTTTGATATTGTAAATGCTGACAATATCACGGTAAAGACCTCTTGAAATAATATCATCGGTTAATCTCTTTTGCCATATCAGCATATTGTCTGTATCAAAAAATTCCGGATACCCTCCCGCTAAAAAAAATGTCTTCGTGATTTTATTCATAGCACTTTCAAACTCGGATATTTTATACCTGTTTTGACTCAGTACAGTATAGTATTCCTCTGGATTGCTAAACAGGGGTTTCATCGGAAGCAATGAGCTTAGAACCCCTATGCCTAAGTCTTCTTTGTAAGCAGTGTAAAATTGAATAAATTGGCTCATACTTAGCGGCAGAATGTAGGTATCATCGATCCTGCCCATAAGGGACTCTCTGGAATCCTTAAACAGATGAGTTGAAGATGAACCGCTTATGATAAATTTGATGTTGTATCTTTTATCATACATACTTTTTAAATATAACTGCCAATCTTTTACAAAATGAATCTCATCTATGAAGATATAAATTTTATCATTCAACTCTTCTAAATTCTGATGCAGTACTTCTTTTGCATAATCATTCAAAATATCGTCAATCGTTTCATTATTACTAAATAGCCCTGGGTCATCTCCGCTAAACAGCAAGATGGACTTGGGGTTAATATTTGCTTTCAAGAGATAATCAATCGTCTGGTAAATCAAGGTTGATTTACCAACACGCCTCGGGCCGATTAAAGAAAGAATACGCCTGTTTTGCATATGCGATGTTATCGTATTGATTTCGTCTCGAACTTCCTTATAAAGAAAAGGCTTTTCAACCTTCCCTGTAGACCACCAGCGATTTATCTTTCGCAGCGTCATTACCCTATCCATTAAATCACTTCCTTTGATGAAATACATATATCTAATCATATTTGTTGAATATAGTCAACAATTGATGTTGTTGTCGGCATGACTTCCTCTACCCCTCTTTTAACTCACCTCAAACATTACTACTACCATTACTAAAATAATGCATGAACTAACACTTATTTCGAGCACATTTATTTATTCAAACAAGGCAAACCTAAATTCAAAGAAATTTACACTGAAAATATGAGATCTGTTGATTGTGTTTTTGCACATTAAACGATAAGATAGCAAATAGAGTACACACAAATGGTTCTTTTTGAATCTCCAAGGGATAATCCTCCTTCCCCCACGGTTTTAAAGAACTTAACGAAAGGGATGGTGAGTTTGGTTGCTGAAAAAAGCGTCATGCCGATGCTTCGCCCGCAAAGGCAGTCCTTGTGGCGAGAGGTCAAGAAGCATTGGATCCTATACTTGATGATTCTGCCCTGCGTGGTCTTTTTTGTTACCTTCAAGTATGTTCCGATGGTTGGCCTTTTGCAGGCTTTCAAGGAGTTTCGCTTCGATAAGAACATTTTTGAAAGTGATTGGGTCGGATTTAAGTATTTTACGGAATTTTTCACGAATTACCGTGCGCCCCGTTTGATTGCCAATACCTTTATTATCGGAATCATTAAAGTGGTCTTGGAGTTCCCCTTTCCGATTCTTCTTGCGCTGATGATCAACGAGGTTCGAAATCAAAGAGTGAAGAAAAATTTCCAAACCATTTCTTATTTGCCCCACTTTATTTCCTCAGTTGTTGCCGTTGCTATCTTCCAAAGGATTCTAGCCCCTGATACCGGCCTCTTGAATCAGATTAAAGGCTGGTTCGGACAGGATACCTCAACCTTCTATATGATGGAGCAGGACTATTTTTATCGTATTCTGCTTTCCTATGATGTCTGGAAAGGGGTAGGCTGGGGCTCTATTATTTATCTGGCTGCGATTTCCGGCATTGACCCTCAACTGTACGAGGCCGCCCGTATCGATGGGGCCAAAAAAATTGGAGAGATCTGGCATATCACCCTCCCTGGCATCAAGCCCACGATTGGTATCCAGTTTATACTCGGCCTGAGCAGTATTGTATCCAGCGGCTATGAGCAACTCCTACTGTTAAGAACGCCCGGAAACATGACCATTGTTGATACCTTGGATGTTTTCGTTATCGACCAAGGTCTTTCCATGGGTAACTATGCGTATGCTACGGCCGTCGGCCTGCTGCAAGGCATAGTCGCCTTGATTTTAGTTATCTCGGCCAATAAAGCCAGCAAGAAACTGACAGAAGTCAGTGTCTGGTAAAAATAATTTATAGAAAGGTGATTGCTATGAAATTAAAAAAACCCATTACATCTATGTTGACACTTCTTTTAGCCCTCGGCGTATTTACAGGCTGTGAAGGAGGAAATGCCAAAGCTCCAAGTACTACAGACAGCGGCGCAGAAAAGCCCGCCACCTGGATTGCTGATCGCCACATCGTCGTTCGTACCTTTAATGATGACCTGGCTGCCGGCCCCAAGGACGTGTATAACAACCCCATTTCCAAAAAAATCAAAGAAATGACAGGCATAACCTGGGAAGTTCAGTATACCTCTGGCGCAGGTTCCCTGGAGCAGCTGACAACCGCCTTTGCAGCCGGAAACATGCCCGATGCCATCATCTATTACCTGAACAATTCCGCTCGTAAGGAATTTCCGGTTATTCGGAAGGGCGCTCTTGAAGGCGTATTGACAGATCTGGCCCCTCTCTTAAAGGAAACCAAAGTCTATAGCAAATACTATGACGAAACGTACATGCCTGCTGACTCTTACAAAAATATTGTGCAACGTCCCGAATTTAATGGCGGAACCTATCATGTACCTATGAGAGTAGAACGTGAAAACGGATCCAACCAATCCAACATGCGCGGCGGTCTTTACATCCAAAAATCGATCGTAGATGCCTTAGGGATTAAGCCTTGGGAAGTGCAGACTACAGAAGATTTTTATAACCTATTGGTGAAAATCAAGGAAGGCAACTTTAAAGATTCCTTTGGCAAGCCTGTTACGCCTCTTGGCCCAACTTATTGGGGTGGCGCAAACGATATGCCTGTCAATGCCATTAACGCACTTGGCTTTGGTGGACTGTCAGATAGCTTTGCCTATGTTGGCGGAGAGCTGAAGCATGAGTCCGAAACCGATTATCCAATGCAACAAATTTTATTTGTACGCAAGCTGATTAGTGAAGGCTTAATGCATAAGGAAGCCCTTACAATGGAAGATACCCGTGCCAAGGAAGGCGCTCATTCCTACTCTTGGGGCATCGTACAAAGCGTTCACAGCTATGAATCTCTGTTCGACTCAACAGAATATCTGCCCTTTAAGCTGAACGACATAGACGGCGAATACCTTGAGTACAAGGGTGGAAAATCCCAATACGGTGCTTGGTCTGTTCCAAAAACCACCAAGAAACCTGAAGAAATCGTGAAATTTGCAGACTTTTTGGCTAGCAAAGAAGGCAAGCTGCTTTGGATGTATGGTATTGAAGGCGAACACTACAACATGGAAAACGGTTTCCCTATGCCTACAGATGATATGATGGCAAAATTGAAGGATGGCGACAGAAAGTACTTCCAAGACTTAAATATTTATGCGAGCGGCGGCTCCGAATGGGGTAAAGTATTCGGTGAAACCGACCTGGATAACGTAGCCGATTTCGGTGAGCTGATGTACGGCACCAGAAAAGACCCCTCCATCATGGAAAAGAAAAACTTCATCGCTGAATACGGAAGAAAAGAACGTCCTGTTACCACTGTGTACACGGAAAGCTTCGGTCCTTTGAGCTACATAGACAGCTTCCCCAAGGGCGCAGACTTAAGAGCCCTGTTGGATGCCAACGCCTATGATGACATTCGAGTCAAGGCTGTATTTGCAAAGACAGAGGAAGAAGCCAAGAAGATTATGGACGATTATGTAAACCAACTCAACAAACTTGGTTTACAGGATTTCAAGGCCCACATTGACAAGATTCGCAAAGATGATCCTAAGATGATCTTTATCAAGCAATTTAAATAAGCAGAATGAACCGGAAAAGGGCGAGAAGGTGCGCCCTTTTCTGTTATCCTCAGTCTCGTTAAGCTTTTTAAAGCTGCCACACGGGGAGACTGAATATAGGCATACTAGCGGCAAAGGCCGTCACTGGGAGGAACTGTATGAAAAATGAGGATTTTGATGAAAGCACAAAGAGCTTTATAAAACGCTCTTTGTTGGAACAGATTTTTTATGGCTTGAATTTGTTTATATTGACCCTTTTGGTCTTCTCCATCTTATACCCTTTGCTGAACATTCTTGCCTTATCCTTCAACGACGGAAAGGATGCCATGCGGGGCGGCATTTACATCTGGCCCAGGGTTTGGTCCCTTGAAAACTATAAGACCACCTTTAGTGACGACCGAATCTTAAACGGCTACAAAATCACCATCGCACGCACAGTGATTGGAACCTCCACAAGCGTGCTTTTGACCGCCATGGCAGCCTATGTACTCCGCACCAGGACTTTGCCCGGCAAGAGTTTTTTATCCATTTTTCTACTAATCACTATGCTTTTTCGCGGAGGCACCATCCCCGATTATCTCTTGCTTAAAAACATCAAGCTTTTGAACAGCTTTTGGATTTACATTTTACCTGGTTTATATTCGGCCTGGAATATTGTCATCATGCGTACCTTCTTTTCGAGTACCATTAGCTATTACTTGGAGGAATCAGCCAAGCTAGACGGCTGCAACGACTTTATGGTGTTTTGGCGGATATACATGCCGCTCAGCAAGCCGGTGCTGGCTGTTATCGGCTTATTTAACGGCGTAGGGCATTGGAACGACTGGTTTTCCGGAGCTTACTATGTCACTGACAAAAACTTACAACCCGTTCAAACCATACTCCAGGAAATGCTAACCGCGGCTCAAAAGGTACAAGAGCTGATGCAAAGCTCCGGTCCCATTCACTCCGTACAGCGCGCTGTTACTGGTGAGTCCCTCAAAATGGCCACCATTGTCGTTTCCACTGTACCCATCATTCTGGTTTACCCCTTTATCCAGAAGTATTTCGCAAAAGGTGTAATGATCGGGGCGGTTAAAGAATGAAAACCTTATTTAAAACGATATCTGAATTGAAGGATCAGTATGCCAACAACCCCTGGGGCGAAAGACTTGTGGCGGAAATGGCCTATGCGTATCGGGTTTTGCTCTGTAAGAAGGGGGACCTGGAGCCACTGGAAAAGGCCCTTTCTGTGCTTGCGGCGCATGAAGGACCTGTGAATGAAGCGTTTGTAAAACACTGCGAAGAACTGATGCAACCAATGGCTGAGGACTGTAAGTCTTACTCCTTGCTTTTGGCTTCTCATTCCCATATTGATTTGAATTTTTTGTGGGGCTACGATGAGACGGTTAGCGTTGTGATCAATACCTTTTCCACTATGCTGAATCTGCTAGACGAGTACCCGGATTTTGTCTATTCCCAGTCCTCCGCTTTGGCCTATGAAATCGTCGAGAAGTATGCCCCCGAATTGCTAGAAAAGATTAAGAATTACGTCCATCAGGGGCGTTGGGAGCTTTTAGCTTCCAGCTGGGTCGAGTCAGATAAAAATATGCCTGGTACCGAAAGCCTGGTCATGCAAAGCTTTTATGCCAAGACTTATCTCTCCAAGCTCTTTGATGTCGCACCGGAAAGCTTGAAGGTCGGCTTTGAGCCGGATACTTTTGGGCATAGTAAAAACTTACCAGAAATTCTTCAGCATTGCGGCGTGGATTATTATTATTTTTGCCGAGGGGAAATCAACACAAAGCCGATTTTCCTTTGGGAAGCGGACTCTGGGAAAAAAGTATTGGCCTATAAGGAACCCCATTGGTACGATTCCAGAATCCAAGCCGATATGGTTATGACTGTGCCGGAGTTTTGTGATGCGAATCATGTCAACACCATGATGAAGGTCTACGGTGTGGGGGATCATGGCGGCGGCCCTACCCGCCGGGATCTGGAACGAGCCTTGGATATGATGAATTGGCCTTTGTTTCCAAAGCTTTATTTTGGAACTTATCACGCTTACTTTGAACTGCTCAGTCAGCAAAGCCACCACTTCCCCCTTGTTCACAATGAGATAAACCCCATCTTCACCGGTTGCTATACCAGTCAGAGCCGTATTAAGGCAGCGCACAAAAACGCTGAGTCCATGCTTTTTCAAGCAGAGCTTTTCAATACGCTTTCAAGCCGATTTGCTGCTGATCATCTGCGTCAGTCCTTACTGGACGAGGCGTGGAAAAAAACACTATCTAACCAGTTTCATGATATCTTACCTGGCTCCTGTACACCTGAGGTCAAGGACTACGCTCTTGGACTCTTTCAGCAGGCCATGGCTGCATCCAATACCGTTCGTGCTTTAAGCCTGGAAGCGTTGGCCAAGGCCATTGATACCTCCGGATTTTGGAAGGACTGCGAACCCGAGGCCTATAACTTTTCTTTTGGAGCAGGTGCTGGGATGTTCGTGGAAAAGCTTCACAGTACGGGTATTCCAGAAAAGTCCGTATCCAAAAATCGTGTGTTTCATGTTTTTAACCCCAGTCAGTTCGCCCGGGAGGAAGTCGCCGAGGTGCTTTTATGGGACTACAACGAAAACATAGACACCCTGGTCATTTATGATTCTAAAGGAAATCTTGTCCCTCATCAAGTTATCAAAAAGGCTTTCAGTGAGGAATGGGGGCATTTTTACATTCGGCTCTATGTATTCTGTCAAGTAGGTGCTTTCGGCTACAATAGCTATCTTCTTACCCAAAAACAAAATTACGGCCTGGATGAAATCGATAAAATTGCCCTGGACTACAAGCTAGTACTGGAAAACTTACCCCCCAAGGAAGAGCAGCGCCCCTACGTTCTGGAGAACAAGAAGGTCAAGGCGAGCTTCGATCCAAGGCATTTTCGACTGAGTTCCTTCATTAATAAAGATACTGGGATGGAGTTTTGTAAAGAGGAAACAGGAATCTTTACGCTTCTGGAGGAGGATGCCAATACAGGTGGAAATGCCTGGGTGGTCGGTCGGCTGATGAAGGAAAATGAAATCAAAGAATTCAACCTATTACAATATCAAACAGGCGGCTTACATCAGTATCTCCAGCTTCGGGCCTCCTTCGGGCGCTCTGAGCTAGAGCTGAAGATTGCCCTGAACGAAGGCGACAGCAATCTGGTCTATTCGGTCAACTGCACTTTTCTGGAAACACCTTCTGATCGGATTCCTCAATTGGCTTACACCCTGTCTCATGCCTATCCTGCCGACGGATACCTCTATGATATTCCCGCCGGAACCATCAAAAGACGTCAAGCCGCTCTGGATTTCTGCGGCAATTCTTTTGTCATTGCGGACAGAGCAGAAGAGAGCAGCCGCTTGATGTTGACAGCCAGTACAAACTACGGCTATCGCTGCGAAAAGAACAGCATCAGTCTTAAGTTGCTGCGGGCAAGCAAGGGCCCCGACAAGTATCCTGAGCTGGGGCAGCGCAGTTTCCATTTTGCCGTTTGCCTCATTGATAACTTGCAGAGCGCTTACCAAGCTGCCCACAGTCTCGCTATGCCCTTGATTCCTCTCAGCACTAGCCCGGCTAAAGACGCTCGTACGCTTCCGCCAGAGCACAGCTTCCTCTCACTGGATTGCGATAATCTCATCATCACCTCTGTTAAGCCCAACGGGATCATCCGTATCCTGGAAACTCAAGGGCGAGACACAGAAGCGACGTTGAGAATAGGCAATCAAAGCCTTTGGATTCAAATAAAGGCTTTTGAATTGAGAACAATCAGCATTGGTGATTAATCAATGAATTGGTCGGAAAGTTTTTATCATGATACAGACAAAAAAACACCGGGAGACAATCAACTCGGTGTTTTTTATTGGACATTCATGAGCGGCGTATACTTCCCAGAGAGGGTAAGAACACCGCCTTTACTCAGTCACATTCAGCTTTGCAAAGCCGCCGCTCAAAAAGATAGAATTGATCTGCGTTGAATGATGGCGACTTGAAAAATGTTTAAGAGACTGAGTACAGCTATGTCAGTGAATCGACTAAAGATCCATGTTTAAAAAGAACCTGCAATATCATCATAAAACACGCTCCTGTTTCTTCCTTCTTTTTTTGCTCTGTAAAGGGCTTTGGTTGCTGCAACTCGTTCAAAGTCCAGTATTTAACCATTGCTTTGGAGGACAAGGGCAGAAAGGGCATGAGTCTTATAAAGTAAATCTGTAATTACCTCATTTACCTTGAGACTTTTCTCCATAATCAACCGTTCCATTGTGAGTTTTTCTGCATAGCTTCTATTATAAATAGCAATCCAAATAAGTAAAATATAAAAGGATACCGATACCAAAAATGGCATAAAGGCTTTCGTGGATCGTTTCTTATTGCTATTGTCTTTGATAAGACTAATTCTACTTTTCATTAACCTAAACATTACAAATAAATCAGTTGGCTAAGTACAGCTTTCTTTCTTTGCTCAAACATCTTGTCAGATTCATCTCGAAAAAAACTGAACGATAAATGGACAGAGTTAAGGCGGTGCATTTACCCTCTTTACTGGGTGCTGCACCGCCCTTTTTGTTTCGCATCATGTATTCAAATTTAAGCTTACGGTGACCTACTCTTCAATCAACTCAAAGATATCGTCCTCAACAATCTGAATGTTGCATTCCTTCAGCTTGTGAATCACCTTTTCCTGATTGGCCAAGCGTAGTATGATCATGGCTTCGTGCCTGCTGGAGCGGCTGGTGAAAGCATACATATACTCAATGGCTATATCTACCCGTTCCAGCTCGCAAAGAAGCTTGTGAAGGCTTCCGGCTTGATTTTCCACGGCTACGGCACATACATCGGTGACCTTAACCGTCAACCCGTTTTTCTTGAGTACGTCCCGGGCCAGCTCTGGATTACCTACGATCATACGCAGAATGCCAAAATCAGTGGTGTCAGCAATGGAGAGCGCATGAATACTGATACCGGCATCAGCCAAAAATCCTGTAACCTCTGCCAAACGTCCCGGCTTGTTTTCGATAAAAGCGGAAATCTGTTTTATCATAAATACCTCCATCTGCGGCGGCAGCCGCTCTTCCTTTTCAATTCTATAACTGTCTCTTATCAATAACCCTTTTTGCCTTGCCTTCGCTTCTTGCTATGGTCTTCGGCTCCACCAGGCGCACCTTGCAGGCCAGGCCTAAGACGCTTTCAATCTTCTTACGGATACTGCCTTCCAGATCCTCCAGCCCCTTCACATAGTCAGAGAACATGCTTTCGGATACCTCAATTTCAACGGTAATGGAGTCCAGGTTCGACTTTCTTTCAACAATGATCTGATAATGAGGTGAAGCCTCACCGATCTCCAACAGAACGCTTTCAATCTGAGAGGGGAACACATTGACTCCACGGATAATCAGCATGTCGTCGCTTCTGCCTCTCGGCTTTTCCATACGAACATGGGTTCTTCCGCATTCGCACTTTTCATAGTTTAGCGCCGAGATGTCGCGGGTTCTGTAGCGAAGGAGGGGGAAGCCTTCCTTGCAGATCGTTGTGAACACTAACTCGCCGTAGGTGTTATTGGGTAAGTTTTGTCCGTTTTCCCCAATAATCTCAGGAATGAAGTAATCCTCCCAAACATGCAGACCCTTTTGCGCATAGCAGTCTTGGGATACACCCGGCCCCATAATTTCACTAAGACCGTAAATATCGTGAGCCCGAAGCCCCAGCCTAGCTTCAATTTCCTTCCTCATGTTGTCGCTCCAAGGCTCCGCGCCAAAGACACCAGCTTTCAACTGCAGCTTATCCTTGCAGCCGGCTTCTTCTATGGCTTCTGCTAGGTACAGGGCATAGGAGGGAGTACAACAGAGTATAGTGGTACCGAAGTCCTGCATGATGGTCAGCTGTCTGGCTGTATTCCCTACGGAAGCCGGAATAGCCGTTGCGCCTATGCGCTCGGTGCCATAGTGCGCCCCCAGTCCCCCGGTAAACAAGCCGTAACCATAGCAAACCTGAACAAAGGACTTCCGATCCCCGCCTGCCATGGTGAGGCAGCGGGCCATACATTCGCTCCATATGGAAATATCCTTCGCCGTGTAGCCCACAACGGTCTGCTTGCCTGTGGTACCGCTGGAGGCATGGACACGGACGATATTTTCCATGGGGGTAGCAAAAAGCCCATAGGGATAGGTTTCTCTTAAGTCCTGCTTGGTGGTATAGGGAAGCTTATCCAAGTCCTCTAGGGTTTTGATATCGCCCGGCAAGATTCCTTTGTCCTGCATTTTGGCCCTATAGTAGGGCACATTGGTGTAGACTCTTTCAACGGTTTCAATCAGTCGTTCCGTCTGTATTGTATGCAGTTCGTCACGGGACATTCTTTCTACAGACTCATTCCAGTACTTTTCCATACTGTCCTCCTATTCATTCACCATATCCTATATCAAATGCTTTCAGGTTCACGGGCAAGACCTTTTCTGGAACGGTCGCCTTCAAGGCTGCAAGCCAAGCCTCACGGCTAAAGCTTTCCCCAAGAACCTTTGCCAAAAGCCCAAGTAAAACCACATTAACCGTCTTTTCGTTTCCGGCCTGGCGGGCTGCCTCCAAGGCATCCAGGTGAATCAGTTTCAGGCCTTTATTCTTGATACGCTCCAGCAAGCCCTCGGGGTAGGTTTGGACACCGGTAATGACGGGCATGGGCATAATTTTCTGCTCATTAGCAATGATCATGCCGCCCTCCTTCAAGTAGTCTATGTATCGGTAAGTTTCCAGCTCCTCAAAGGCTAGGATCACATCAGCCGAGCCTTTTGCAATAAGGGGCGAGAATACGGTTTTATCAAAGCGGACATAGGTAACGACGCTACCCCCTCTTTGGGACATACCATGGACCTCAGACATTTTCACGTCCAGGCCTGCGTCCACGGCCAGACGGCCGATAATACGGCTAGCCAGAAGGGTACCCTGTCCGCCGACGCCAACAATTAAAATATTCATCATAACCTCCAGTTGCAGTTTTACTGCTAAAAAATGAAAATCCTGGGGGAGGGAGGCGGAAAACTTTTTACAACCGGCGAAAAAAGTTTTCCGCCTCCCTCCCCCAGACCCCC
>CAZSXS010000053.1:0-27357 GCA_964611385.1 uncultured Defluviitaleaceae bacterium | reverse complement strand
TTCCTTATGGCTCGTGCAAATCTTCAGCAAGGGATGTTTTCAAACTTAACACCTCCCAAAAAACTTCTCCAAACACATCATTTAAGTAACCTACGGTTTTGTCTATTAGTTGTTCATCGCATACAAAGAATGATTGAACGTGATGAAGCAGATACGCCTTATCTTCAATAGATTATATCATGCCTGCATGAGCTGTCAACGTTCTCATTCTTTTTTGTATTTACATTTACTTTCTAGTATGCTATAGTGCTGTAAATACGACAGGGAAAGGTGGCGTGGCAATGATTCGATTATAATCAGATTTGACCGAACAATGACAGTAAGTCTGTGTATGGGCACAGGCTTTCGTTTGTTGTCGAGATTGGGTTATAATCAGAGAGCTTTCTCTGTATCGTTGGCCGCGCTGTTTTTCTGCCTTGGGTGAAATACTACCTTTTTTTGAGTGCGCCCTTCTAACTCCATTCTCGATAACGAGCGTGGAGTTTTTTATTTGCCTGAAAACTAAAAAGGAGAGCGAAACCATGTCAATCAAAAATAAAAGCAACTGGAATAGGCTTGCAGCTGCCTATTCGGAATGTAATCATTCAGAAAAAACAATACAGCGCATACTCGAAAATCCCGCAAGTGCCTTTCATGCAAGCACATGGAATATCATTGGGCAGTACATACCCGAACTGCGGGGTAAAAAAATCTGCGTCCCCTCTAGCGGAGATAATCACGCAGTGTTTGCATTTGCCTCACTGGGGGCAAGGGTTACTTCCTGCGACCTTTCGGAAAACCAACTGGCAAACGCCGAGCGGATAGCCAAAGCCTACAATTGGGAGATTGAATTTATTTGTGCTGATACTATGAAATTGGAGAACATTCAAGATAACGAGTATGATTTTGTGTACACCTCCAATGGAGTACATGTATGGATTGACGACCTGCCAGGCATGTACCGAAATATCCATCGCATTCTCAAGCCCAACGGAGTGTATATTCTGTACGAAATTCATCCTTTCCTGCGCCCCTTTGACGGGAATTCATTCGAGAAAAAGCAACTCTTGGTGAAAAAAACCTATGACAGCACCGGCCCTTTTGAGGACGAAAGTACAATTACCTTCGCGTGGCGAATCCAGGACATCATGAACGCTATAGCGGATTCGGGTCTGACTATAAAGCACATGGAAGAACTGTTTGCGGAAAAGGATTATGAGTACCCCTTCTGGATTCCATACCACAAGATTATGCAAGGTGCTACAGCTACGGTAGAGGAGATCGATCAAATGCACGATTGGAGGATAAATCCCATGGCAGCCTTGCCCAATTGGATGTGCATTGTTGCAAGAAAGTAAGGCCTTCAGTAGTAGATTTCATGATATAAGAGGAGCGTTTACACATGTTAAAGGTAAAAAACGAAAATATACAAGATTATTTATCCGTCTTTTCGGAATATCAGCACAACATTCCTGTAATCTATTCATCTCTCGAAGGGCAGTATACTGGAGAGCTTTATGTTAACAATTATGAAAAACCGGATTTTGCCATTTTATTTACTCCATTTGATTTTCATTATGTAGCTGGCAATCCGAATACACCAGGAGCGGCTGCTACAATAGAAGAGGTAATTTTTAAAACCTATATACCCTTCTATAAAAAGGAAGAATGTGTTTTATTTGCCCCCAGTGATCAATGGTATCCCATTCTATCATCCCTATTTGAGAAGCAGGGTGGGCATAGCGATCATCGAAAACATTTTGCATTGAACCATGAAAAATTTAGCACATTCAAAGCTGAATTCAAAATTCCTGACGAGCTAAATGTTTCAATCTTATTTGAACAAGATTGTAATTCGACAAGACTTTACCCCGTTGCAAGAGTGTATAAAAACGATGTTTGCGTCAGCTATTGCTCCGGCTTTATGCTCGGAAAAGGACATGCGGAACTTAGCGTGGGAACAGAGGACGAATACCAGGGGAAGGGATATGCTACCGCTGCGGCACTTACCTTGATTACGCACTTGCTAGATGAGAATATTATTCCGGATTGGTGTGCCTGGCCGTTTCGGGAAGCCTCGCAGTCCCTTGCCAAAAAGCTAGGATTTGACCCCCTGCCGGATGTTACAGCGTTTATCTGGGTGAAAAAATAGAAGTCAAGCAAGACTCTTATAGCCTGTTCGAGTTGAATTGGTTCACCTTTTATCGATCCCAACAAATAGCTACTTTTTATTTCATTGACATCCAACTCTTTTTCCGCTATACTTCCATTAATTTCGAATGAAGGAATCGGGAGAGAGATAGTTCGCTATCCGCCGAAGGGGTAAAGGCAAAAACTCTCAGGCAAAAGGACCGGTTTTGGACGGAGCTCTGGAAAGCATATTGACGATTTTTGTCAAGCACCGACGAGGCAACCTTATGAATTGATGATTTTTGTCAAGGATTCTGAGGGAATCTTTCAGGTTAATGAACAGAGAAGCATGGGCTTTAAAAAGCTATGCTTCTTTTTTTATTGTCCATTTTTGGTTAAGTTATGCTCAGTCCGATTAACTTTGCAAAGTTGAACATGATTGAGTATAGAAAATGTTTTAGAGACTGAGTACAGTAACAGTAAGGAGGAGGATTTTATGGAAAAAACGCCGCTGTATGACTGCCATCTGAAGCTGGGTGGAAAAATGGTTCCTTTTGCGGGCTTTATGCTTCCGGTGCAGTATCCTGCGGGGCTAGTGAAAGAGCATTTGGCCGTGCGGCAAAAGGCCGGGCTTTTTGATGTGTCCCATATGGGAGAGGCGGTTTTGTCAGGGGAGGATGCCCTCTCGAACCTGCAAAGATTGCTAACCAACGATATGAAGGATATGACGGACGGGCAGGTTCGCTATAGCCCCATGTGCAATGCAAATGGCGGGGTGGTGGATGACCTTTTGGTTTATCGGATTCATGAGAAGGCTTATTTTTTGGTGGTCAACGCGTCCAACAAGGACAAAGACGTACAATGGATTCGAGACAACTTAGAGGGGAATGTCAGCTTTAGCGATATTTCTAATCATGTTGCTCAGCTGGCCATTCAGGGGCCTGTGGCACAAAAGGTACTTGAAAAGCTTAGCTTGGACAGAGCGCTGCCGAAAAAATACTATACCTTTGAGAAGGATATGTATTTAGAAGGTAAAAAGTGCCTAGTATCCCGCACTGGCTATACCGGAGAGGCAGGCTTTGAGATTTACTGCGACCCGGCGGATGCACCCTTTTTGTGGGAGCGAATTTTAGCTGAGGGAGAGGAACTGGGCTTAATCCCCTGCGGGCTGGGAGCCAGAGATACCTTAAGGTTGGAAGCCGCCATGCCCCTGTACGGACATGAGATGAATGATGAGATTACGCCCCTGGAAACCGGGTTGGATTTCTTTGTAAAGATGGAAAAGGACTTTATCGGTCGAAAGGCCATGTTAGGGCAGCCCCCTCGGTATAAGCGGGTGGGGATCAAAATGACTGGTAAGGGGATTGCTAGGGAAAATTATCCCGTCCATGCCGCTGGGGAAACGCCCGACAATCCATCAGGCAACTTACCTGGTGAAAAAATCGGGCAGGTAAGTTCTGGTACCCACTGCCCTTATTTGGATACGCCCCTTGCTATGGCTTTGATTGATGTGGGCTATCAAGCTGAAACAGTTTTTGTTGACGTGCGGGGAAGGCTAGTAGAGGGAAAAATCATCCCCTTGCCTTTTTATAAAAGAGAAAAACGGAGGTAATGATATGGATTTATCAACTTTAAAATTTACAAACTCTCATGAGTGGATTCGCTTTGAAGCAGACGGCAGTGCTTATATCGGCATTACAGAGTATGCCCAGAACCAGCTTGGAGATCTTGTTTTTGTCAATCTTCCCAGTGTAGGGGATGACATAACTATAGACGAGAGCTTTGGTGACGTAGAGTCCGTAAAGGCGGTTTCGGATGTAATTTCACCCTTTAGTGGAAAAGTAGCCGCTATCAATGAGTTGCTTTTAGACAGTCCGCAAGAGATCAACAAGACCCCTTACGAAGCGTGGTTTATTCAGGTAACGGAGATTACGGAAACAGCCCCCCTGATGACGAAAGATGAGTATGAAGCTTGCATAAAGGAGGCATAAGCATGGCTTATCTTTGTAATTCTCCTGATGAAATCCGCCAAATGCTCGATAAAATCGGCATTTCTTCTGTAGATGCGCTTTTTGAGGTCATTCCACCGGAAGCCCGTTGCAAATTGAACCTCCCTGAGGGAAAGTCTGAGCTTGCCGTTCGTCAGACTCTGACTGAGATGGCAGAGAAAAACAAAAGCTTTCGCACCATTTTAAGGGGAGCCGGAGCTTATGATCACTATATTCCTTCTATTGTAAAGTATGTTGCTGCTAAAGAGGAGTTCGTAACGGCTTATACCCCTTATCAAGCTGAAATGAGTCAAGGTATCTTGCAGAGCATTTTTGAGTATCAAACCATGATTGCTTCCCTGACGGGAATGGACGTGTCCAATGCCTCTGTTTACGACGGCGCTACAGCTGCGGCAGAAGCTGTCGCGATGTGCCGTGGCGGAAGCGGAGCTTCCAAAAAAGCCAGCATTGCCCTAATCTCTACCACCGCCCACAAGGACACCATTGAAACCGTCCAAACCTATTGCTGGGCGGCAGATGCGGAGCTTGTGGTGGTGCCGGAAAAGGACGGCAAGATGGATTTGGAAGCCTTGAAAGGGATTCTGAACGGAGAAGGGGAAGCCGCCGGGAAATCCGTAAGCTGTCTCTATGTCCAAAGCCCCAACTTTTACGGCCTCTTTGAGGAAGTAGAGACGATTGCGACTATGATCCACCAGGCCGGGGGCAAGCTGATCATGGGTTGTAATCCCATGGCCTTGGCTCTGACCAAGACCCCTGGGGAACTGGGAGCCGATATCGCTGTGGGCGAGGGACAGCCTCTGGGTATCCCCTTGAGCTATGGTGGGCCCTATCTTGGCTTCATGGCTACCACCACGGCCAATGCCAGAAAACTTCCCGGACGGATTGTGGGACAGACCAAGGATCATCATGGCAATACCGCCTATGTACTTACCCTGCAAGCCAGAGAGCAGCACATACGCCGGGAGAAGGCTTCCAGTAACATTTGTTCCAATCAGGCCCTTTGCGCCTTAACAGCTTCAGTGTATTTAAGTGTGATGGGCTATCAGGGCTTGTGGGATGCCGCCACCCAGTGTCACTCCAAAGCCAAGTACCTGGCTAATGCCTTGTCCGCCCTCGGTCTGACCCTGCTGTACGAAGGAGAATATTTCCATGAATTTGTAACCCGTGTCGAAAAAGGAAAGTCAAAGGAAATTCTAAAGGCGCTTGAAAACGAAGGCATTTTGGGCGGACTGCCCATAGGTGATGACGCCATTCTTTGGTGCGTCACAGAAAAAGTCAGCCGGAAAGAACTTGATCAGAGCATTAAAATCATAGGGGAGGTATATGCATGAAGCTGGTATTTGAAGACAGGAAGGGGCACGTAACAAACATCCTTCCCCCTTGTGACGTACCGGAGGTTTCCTTGCCGCAAGACTGCTTGAGGGAAAAGCCCCCTTTCTTACCGGAAATGGCTGAGCCAGAGCTGAGCCGTCACTACACCAAGCTTGCACAAAGAACCTTTGGGGTAAACTGCGGCTTTTACCCCCTGGGTTCTTGTACTATGAAGTACAATCCTCGGATTCATGAGGAAATGGCGGCTCTCTTTGCTCCCATCCATCCCTTGCAGCCGGAGGATACAGTACAGGGTTGTCGGGAGGTTTTAGAGCTTGCTGAAAAGGTTTACTGTGAGATTGTAGGCATGGATGCCATGACCTTCCAGCCTGCGGCGGGAGCGCACGGGGAGTTTTTGGGCATTCTTTTGATCAAGGCTTACCACCACAGCCGGGGACAGCAGAACCGGAATAAGATCATTGTTCCCGACTCTGCTCACGGCACCAATCCGGCAACAGCTACCATGGCGGGATACAAGGTTGTTTCCGTTCCCTCTTTGCCCGACGGCTGCGTGGATGTAGATGCACTGGCTAAGCAACTGGACGACCAAGTTGCCGGACTGATGTTGACAAATCCCAATACGCTTGGGATTTTTGACAAGAATATCTTAAAAATAACTCAAATGGTTCATGAAGCCGGTGGTCTGAACTACTACGATGGAGCCAACCTGAACGCCATCATCGGAAAGGCTAGACCCGGAGATATGGGCTTTGATGTGGTTCACATGAATGTTCACAAGACCTTTTCCACTCCCCACGGTGGCGGCGGCCCAGGCAGTGGGCCTGTTGGCTGCAAGGCTTTCTTGAAGGAATTTTTGCCCAAGCTTCGGGTAAAGGCTTTTTATGGAAACTTTAGCGTAGCGGTGAAGGCCTTAACCTATGTGCTAAGCCTTGGAGCAGAGGGTATTAGAGAGGCAGCGGAAAACGCTGTACTGAATGCCAATTATATGAAATGCCGCTTGGCAGAGGTTTTTGATATTCCTTACAAGGAAATCATGCATGAATTTGTGCTTTCGTTGGAGGATCTGAAAAAGAAAACAGGGGTATCTGCTCTGGATATGGCAAAGTCCTTGATTGATCATGGGATGCATCCACCTACTATGTACTTCCCACTCATCGTAAAGGAAGCGCTGATGCTAGAGCCAACCGAAACTGAATCTAAGGAAACGCTGGATCAAGCTTGTGACACCTTAATCGCTCTCTATCAGCTGGCCCATGAAAATCCCCAGGTCATGCACGAGGCCCCCATCCGCACGGTTGTAGGACGGCCGGACGAGGTGGAAGCCGCCCGAAACCCAGTGTTGGTGTATCAACATGACTAATTATTACTTGCTGGGTTCTTCCTTTGATCCATTTTATAACCTAGCAATGGAGCAGTACTTATTGGAGCACTTGCAGTCGGATGAACGAATCTTTTTTCTCTGGCAAAATAAACATACGGTTGTAATCGGAAAAAACCAATGCAGCTTTGATGAATGCAACCTTACTGCACTGGAACAAGACGGCGGGCTTCTGGCCCGCCGTCTTTCTGGTGGAGGGGCTGTTTATCACGATCTGGGAAACTTGAACTTTACCTTTCTTGCACATAAACCAAACTATGACGTTAAGCGGCAAACAGAAGTGATCATCCGTGCCCTAAGCGCCTTTGGTATTGAGGCCTTGGCTACGGGAAGGAATGATATTGTTGTAAAGGGTAATGAGAAGGCGCAAGTAGAAGGGCAAGCAGAGGTGCAAGAGACTGAGGCGATGCCTGCTGCAAAATGCTCCGGCAATGCGTATTATTATAAGAACAACAAATGTCTGCATCATGGTACTTTACTCGTCCACACTGATTTTGAAAAGATGGCAAAATATTTAAGCGTGGATGAGAAAAAATTGCAATCCAAAGGCGTGCAATCCGTCCGCTCGCGGGTAACGAACCTCTCTGATCATTGCCCTGGGTTGACAATCGCTGACTTAAAAAAGGCTCTGATTGACGCGTTCCAGGAGGATTGTGGACTTGCTTCTCGGGCTAGTGCATATGATGTTGGGCGCTTGGGTGCTGAGATGATTCAGGCAATGGATGTACTCCGAGAACGTTTCCTTGATCCGCTTTTTCGCTACGGTAAGCAGGAAGAGAAAAGTGCCTTTACCCATGAGATCAAGGAACGATTCGCCTGGGGGGGGGTTACCCTTCGGATGGACATAAGAGCTTCGGGAGAGCAAAAGTACATACAGGATATCCGCATTTTTTCCGATGCCCTGGAGCCGGACTTTGAGGAAATCGCCAAGAGCTTGAAAAATTGCCTGCTGGAGAAGGAAGCCTTGGAAAGTAGGCTGACTGGATTGGGAATGGAGAGTCAGATGCAGGACTTAGTGCAGTTGCTTGGTCATTCTAATCTTTATAAAAAGGAGCTTGTTTATGAATTATGATTTGATCGTAATTGGAAGCGGCCCAGGAGGCTATACTTCTGCGATTCGAGCTGCCCAGCTTGGGATGAAGGTGGCTCTGGTAGAGAAAAATTTGATCGGGGGTACTTGCCTTAATCGGGGTTGTATCCCAACGAAGGCCCTCTTGCATTGCTCGGAACGGTATCGGGAAATGAAACAGGATTGTTCTTTGGGCGTTCACATCAGTGGCTTGTCCGTGGATGCTGCCAGTATGTATCAGTATAAGGATGAGGCTGTGCAGAAACTCCGAGGTGGAGTCGAAAGCTTGCTGAAGGCTAACCAGATAACGATTTTGCAGGGTCATGGAAAGATTACGGCGCAAAATTGCGTGACGGTGGACGGAATAGAGTATACCGCCGGAAAGATCCTGATCGCTGCCGGTTCTTCTCCCTCTGTCCCGCCCATCCCCGGTGCCCAGCTTCCAGGTGTCTATACTAGTGATGGCTTGTTGGAGGGTGAGCCGGTTTTGGCCGATAGCCTCGTGATCATCGGTGGCGGCGTCATCGGCTTGGAAATGGCTTCCTTTTATTCATCCCTCGACCGCCCTGTGGTCATCCTGGAGGCCAAGGAGCGTATCCTCGCCCAGATGGATAAGGAAGTCTCCCAAAATATAAGTATGATCTTGAAAAAAAGAGGGATTGAGATTTTCACCTCAGCTAAGCTTCTGTCTATCACTCAGCATGAGAAGGGCTTGTGTTGTACCTTTATGACCAAAGAGGAAGGTACATGCTATGGGGACGCTGTTCTTATCGCTACCGGACGTAAGCCAAATACAGAAGCCCTTTTTGTGGAAACGCTTTGCCCGGAGAAGAATGGCCCCTTTTTAACTGTGAATGAGCGCTATGAGACTTCCATTCCAGGCATTTATGCCGTGGGGGATATCATTGGCGGTATGCAGCTTGCCCATGAAGCCGAAGCGGAGGGACTTGCAGCAGTAGAAGGAATGGTGGCAAAGGCGGAAATAGAAGTAGCGCCCTCCTGCCCGGCCTGCGTCTATACAACCCCCGAGATTGCCGCTGTGGGCTTGACCGCGGAGGATGCCAAGACAAAAGGAATCCCCGCAAAGACCACCAAGTATATCATGTCTTCAAACGGAAAGACCGTGATTACCGGCGGAGAGCGGGGATTTGTCAAGTTGGTGTATCATGGGGAGAGCACAGTGCTTTTGGGTGCTACCTTGATGTGCGAACGGGCTACAGATATGATCACTGTCCTTACGCTTGCCGTCGATAAGGGCCTGAGCTTGGAGGAACTGGCAAAGACGATATTCCCCCATCCGACTTACTCTGAGGGGATCAAGGAAGCCATTCATGCAGCCTTGGGGCACTCGGTTCATAGTATGCCGACTCTGGGGGCGCTTAAGAGATAAAGCTTAAGTCACTCTGGCTCAAGTACTCCACTGCGGCCTGTATTCTGCGTTTTGCTTCGTCGCCGGTGTTGTATGCTCTAAAAGACTTATTCATCAATATTTCACTGAATATTGGTAAATAATACTTTTAGAGCATATTTTATTTGGAGGATTTTTACCATGAGAGAAAGCAAAATAACCCCATTGTACGAGAGATTGAGTCGTGATGACGCTTATGTCAAGCTAAGAATAAAAAAATAATCAATTTCTACGGTTTACACAGACGCAGCCACCACTATCACCATCATCACTGTGCGCTCTACCCAAAGCCAAAAGCAAGCAAACGATTATCCGTCTGCCTGCGTTCTCGCTCACAACACGGCAATTTCTCCCTTGATGAGAACTTGCACCTTACGATCGCATTTATTGGCGAGGTCAGCCCGAAACAAGCTGATAAAATCAAGGCGATTATGGATACTGTAACATTTGACCAGTTCCCGGCGAGCATCGAACGGCTCGGCACATTCTCCCACGGAACGCTTTGGTGGGCTGGACTGTGTGAAGATAAGCTGCTTTTGAACCTGCAACACGAAGTGGAATACAAACTTGCGCTCTGTGGCTTTGAAATGGATGAGCGAAAGTATCACCCTCACATCACGCTTGGACGCGAGGTTGTGACCGACAGTAAACCGTGGCAAATCGAACTGTTCGGCGAAACGGTAACGAGTATTGAACTTATGAAATCGGAGCACATAGGGGGTAAGCTCACCTATACGTCAATTTACGAGAAGCGAGGACAAACATATGAAATCACATCGTAAGGAACTGCACTTCCACACCAAGACCCGGCATGCTTATGTCAACATTACCACACAAGTCGAAACCGTGCTCGCCGAAAGCGGCATCCGAGATGGGCTGTGTCTTGTCAATGCCATGAATATTATGGCGAGTGTGTTTATAAACGACAATGAGAGTGGGCTGCACCGTGACTTTGAACGTTGCTGCACGACAAAACAAAACATTAAAATAACGTGAGTTCGATAAAAAAATAAAAAACTACCCCAAAATATGCTAAAATATTTTTACCACAAAACAAAAGCAGGATGGGTAGTTTTATGCAAGAATTATTGATACGAATATATTGTGATACAGATGAGTTTGTTCCTTGCTTTTTAGCATCAACAAGTTCATTCACAAGGGCGACAGTACGATAAAGCTTGACCTTTTTACCACGATTACAGGCCGAAATACCGGCAGCAATCGCCATATGCGTCTTTCCAGCGCCAACCTTGCCATACAAGATAAGGTTTTGTTTTTTCTCAATAAAACTGGTTGCGATAATCTCCTCCGGCTGAATGGTTAAAGGAATGTCGATGCCCTCAAAAGAATAATTCTCAAAGGTCTTAAAAACATCAAAACGAGCCTGCCTTATGTACATGTTTTTGCGTTTCAGTTCACGGTTTTCTAGCTCAAGCCGAAACAACTCCATCAGGAAATCAATGTTATCCTTGCCCTGTATTCGTTTGGAATTATCAACCAGATTACTGCCGAAATGAAGCTGTTTGCAATAGCTTTCAAGAAGGCTGGTCGTTGCCTTTAACTCGGTATTCTTATAAGTTTCATAATTAATCTCCACACTCCTGTGTAAATATTTTGTCTATTTTGCAATCCTACTCCACAATTTTTACATCACACCAGTTTTCTGTATTTTGCAAAATTTCAGGATTTTCGCCAAAGAACACTTTTCCGGCTTCGCTGTCTTGCTTTAGGTAATACATAAACCAAGCTGTCATATATCCGTCTGCCGTATAAAGCACTTCGCCGTGGTCGCTATTCATTCTTCTTGCCATAACTTTTGCTATGGTTTCAGGAATTGCATCATAATTTTCTTGTAAAGACCAAAGCGGTGCAATTCCTGCAAAGTCCGCACCGTTTCCTGCATCGGTTTTCAATGTCCCTGCAACCATAAAATATGGAATATTTATCTTGCTTGCATCGTAAGGCCACTTCAATCCGTTTGCCAAGGCAAGATGAGCTGTGCTTGCGGTGAACATTGCGGTATATTTGTTTCCGTTTTCTTGGTTAGTTACAGCATTTATTGCACCTACTCCACCTTGTGAGTGTCCCGCAACACCAATATTGCTTTCGTCAAGTTTTCCATAAAATATACTGTTAGGGTCAGAGTTTAAGGATAATAATAAATCCAAACTTTTTGAAGAAGATGTCCCGTTCCAAGAGTTTTCAACATCATTACCTATTACAACAAAACCCCAAGATGCTAAATGATTGAATATTGCTTCATATTTATAATGTGGTACGCCTGTGCCGTTCGCCATTACAACTATTGGATATTTTTCCGTTCCATCTGCTATACCCTTTGGATACCACACCTTGTATTCCTTATACATAGTTTCGTTTGAATCAAATTCAGTAAACTCAACCTCGTATGTACCAAGTGCAGTGTATTTTTGTTCAAGTGCCATTTTTGCATCTACCGTTTTGTAATAGTCGTGCTTGACAGAGGGCTGCTTTGAACCCCAAAATAGAAAAGCGACCACTAACACTATCAGTGCTAAAATAATTATTCCAAGAACCATAAAAACTTTTAATAATGCGCGCATACTTCTTTCCTCCGTTTTTTGCTAATTTTCTTGTACTCATAAACGTTTAGTTTCATGTAAATAATCATAAAACCCCAATATGAACCGAATATGAATTTGCCAATTCATATTCGGTTCATATTGCGAAACTAAAATAAATTAAAGGCTTAATCCTTAAATCAAAAAAGGAGAGTATTTATGAAAATGAAATTCAAAGAACTACCAAAATTTTGGCAAAGGTGGATTGTTTCTTTATCGATTATAACAGCTATTTTGGCTGTCTCATTAGGCGTCTATGCTTGGAACTCCATTGGTTCGCTGCTGATTGTAATGTTAGGATAAAGGAGAATGATTATGAAAATGAAATTCAAAGAATTACCCCGCTTTTGGAAGGGCTCTATCGTTTTTTTTACAATTGCAATTGTGCTTCTGCTAATAGCATTTATTGGCTTTCAGACATTTTTAGAGGGTTACAGGGAAACAAACGCAGCTCTGCGGTATGCAGTAAAAAAATCAGATAACGAGTTAATTGGTACAAGATTTGAAGTACCTCGAGACGGAAAGACTCCAGTCCATGTGAATATGTATATGCCTAAAAACAGTTCCGATAAAAAGCTGCCGATGATTTTCAATTTCCATGGCGGTGGGTTTGTTTTAGGAGATGCTGACGAAATGGACACCCAATGTGACAAATGGGCAAACGATTGGAATGCAATCATAATATCCGTTAATTACACAAAACCAGATATTAAGTCTATTACTTACGGTGTGCAGGAGGGTGTTGATACAGTTTTGTATTTTGCAAAGTACGCCGAAGAGTATCGTGCTGATGTAGGAAGGTTTTCGGTGATTGGACATAGCGCCGGAGGGCATTATGCGGCAAGAATCGCTATTGAACTTGATAAAAAGGACTTTAAGCTGGCGGCACAGATTTTGGTGTGCCCGTGGACAACCGGGTTGCCTAACAAAGTAAATTCATCTGTTGCTCCTGCATTGTTTGTGTTGGGTAGTGAGGACGCCATCTCGCAGAAAACACCAAAATATCAACAAGTGCTTAAAGACAGTGGCGTGGAAATTGAAGTCAAGGAATACGATGGTGGTCAACACCCGTTTATTTCGACCCCTTATCCCGAACTAAGTGCCGCTTTTACAGAAGAAGAGAGAGCAATTTTTATCACTGTGGAACAACAGGCTTTGGCAGTACAAGCTGAAAAGGCCATAAATGAGTGGCTTACTGAAACCATTTACAAAAATGGAGGAATATTAAAATGAAAAGCAAACAAGAGAAAAACAAAAAAACTATACTATTTGGAGTTGGCTTAAGTTTTGCAATAACAGCTATACTATTAGCTGCACTTAACTTCAATGCGATTCTAAACAAAGTCATTGAATTAACTATGGGGAAAGAGTTCCAAAAGTTAGTCGGTGAGCCTACGATTGGGAAATGGTATTCAAAAGAATTTGAAAATGCAGTTTCTTCAGACGGAAGCAAGTGGGAAGGGTATTTGAAAAAGGGTTCTGAAAATAAGGTGATGGTGATTTTCTTTGGTGGCGGACTAAGTGTTGATGAGTTTACTGCGGCACGGCCTTTAAACAATGATGGCGGTTTTTATGCTGCAGACGTTTCGGTTGGGCAGCATATAATGGCAAATGCTTATGTGAAATGGGGAATTGGGAATGATAAAGATGAAAACCCATTTAAGGACTGGTCAATTATTATAATCCCATATAATAATGGCGATTTTCATTCAGGGCAGGGCGATTTTGAATATACAGATTTAGACGGAAACACTAAGACACTTTACCATCACGGTTATACCAATTATCAAATGATGATGAACGAAGCATTGAAATATATAGGTAATGAAGCGGAACAGGTTCTGATTACCGGTGCGAGTGCAGGTGGATTTGGTGCTGCACTTTTGGCAGACGATGTCACAACTTTTTTTCCTAACACAAAAGATTTTACTGTATTTGTAGACAGCTCGTTACTACTGAATAAGGACTGGAATAAGGTAATGACGGGCGTATGGAATTCTCCGGATGCTTTGTCTGAATCTATTCATACCGATAATATTACGCTCGATGCGCTTATGAATTTTAGTAAGAATCATCCAGAGGGAAATGTGTTATTTAGCTCTTCGATACGCGATAATAGCCTTGCGCAAATGCAGACCTATTTTGATTTTGGAGAATATTGTAAAAATCCTGGTCAAGTAGAAGGCGATCAATATCAGATGAATCTTACAAAGATGGTGAAAGATTTACAATCAAATATTTTAAGATGTGGAATATATATCTGGGATAAAGTCGCACAAAAGAGTGGTCATCTTACAGTTCATACAGCGCAGGGAACTAAGATTTTCTTTGAGAAAAGAGGAGAAAATCCAACAATTGCTGAATGGGTAGATGCTGCAGTGAATGGTGATATAGACAGCTATGGACTGAATTTGTTGGAGATGGAGTATTAAATTAATTTTTGAAGGGTGATGTACTGATAATGAATAATATTTACAAATAATCACTTTTTAAGAACCTGTATTCAAAGCTATTGCACCTATCCTCTGCAATAGCTTTGAACTTTATTGAATATAGGTTCATATTCGTTTGCATTCAAAATTCATCATATTTATGGTATAATCATTCAGTAAAGTGAGGTATTTTATATGTTTAACATTTTAATTGTAGAGGACGATAAGAACATAAGGCGACTAATTCAAACCGTGCTTACTCAAAACGGCTATAAAACATTCTGTGCCACTGATGGAAATGAAGCACTTAATGTCTTTGAAAAAGAACATATCGACCTTATGATATGCGATATTATGATGCCGAATATGGACGGATACGAGCTTACAGAAGCTCTGCGTACATCAAATTTCAATCTGCCTGTTTTGATGGTAACCGCAAAGGATACATTTAAGGATAAACAAAAAGGTTTCCTTGTTGGTACAGATGATTATATGGTAAAGCCCATTGATGTTAATGAGTTGGTGCTTAGGGTTGGGGCTCTGCTTCGTCGTTCAAAAATCGCAAATGAACATAAATTGACAATTGGTGAGGTTACGCTTAATTATGATGCTTTGACCGTTTCACGAAATGGTACAAGTCTAACTTTACCCAAAAAAGAGTTTTACCTGTTATTCAAACTGCTTTCATATCCCAGTGTTATCTTCACAAGGTTACAGCTTATGGACGAGATTTGGGGAATGGACAGCGAGGCTGATGACCGCACGGTCGATGTTCATATAAAACGAATTAGAGAGCGGTTTTTGAATTATCCCGAATTTGAAATAGTTACTGTTAGAGGACTTGGTTACAAGGGAGAAAAGAAGATATGAAAAGGAAAAGTTACATAATTAAAAATTTAAGTGTTAAACTTCTCTTGACATATATTGCTATTTGGTTTATCTCAATAGTTTTATCTTATCTTATTTCCTTGGCCTTTCTTCCTCCCTTTATCGTTGAGTATATACAGTCATCTATTTCGCCAGAAATACGCAACGGTATTGATTTTTTCTATGGTACTGCTTTGTCATCTGGTTTAGGCATTTCAACCATTTTAATAGTTTTAATAAACAAGAAGTTATTACAACCCATGCGGGAATTAAGCGAAGCTGCCCATAGAGTTTCTCGAGGTGAATTCGATATTCAAGTACCGATAAACGAGAATAAAAAAGATGAGTTGAGCATTCTTATTGCTAATTTTAATACAATGGCTAAAGAGCTTTCTTCAGTTAATATGTTGAATAACAGCTTTATCAGCAATATGTCACACGAATTTAGGACACCGATTTCTTCAATACAAGGCTTTGCTACTGTTCTTTATAACTCCGACCTTTCCGAGGAACAAAAAGAATATGCCAAAATCATTATGGACGAATCAGCAAGGCTTTCAGGGCTTGCTACAAATATATTAAAGCTCACCAAACTCGAAAATCAAAACATTATTACAGACAAGCAAGATTTTTTACTTGATGAACAAATAAGGCATACCATATTGCTACTACAAAACGAATGGCAGAAAAAAAGCATTACTATAAATGTGGAGCTTTCTGAAATCCCCTATTATGGCAATGCTGAATTATTACAACAGATTTGGCTTAACTTGTTTTCAAATGCGGTTAAATTTACAGATAATAATGGAGAAATAAATATTGGTAGCAAAATGGTCAGAACAGATGACCATATGCTAATAGTGCAAATTTCGGTACGAGATGATGGTATCGGTATGGATGAGCAGACTATAGGACATATCTTTGATAAATTTTATCAAGGCAACACCGAACAAACAAATGAGGGAAATGGACTTGGGCTTGCACTTGTAAAAAGAATTGTCGAGCTTTGTGGCGGTGAAATCAAAGTTAAGAGCGAGCTTGGAGCCTACTCGGAATTTGTTGTTTTATTACCTTTAATGGCGGATTTATAAAAAGGACAGTATGAAACGCTCCGGTGCTAACTTTATTTATCAACCTTTTGTAAACATCACCTTGATTTGTGAAATGTGTAATAAAATAATCAACCTATTCATTAAAATGCAATGAACAGGTTGATTTTCTGCATCCTACTCCGAATAATTGACCTGCCAGCCAACACCGAATTTATCGATAACATAGCCGTAATGCGGACTCCAAAACACCTCAGCCAGTGGCAACACAATTTTCCCACCCCCTGAAAGTCCGTTGAAAAATGTCGTTAATTGTTCTTTGTCATCGCCATTTAGAGAAACGGTTATGCTGTTGCCTTGATTGTATTCAATCTCCGGCATTGCATCAGAAAAGAATAGCTCGTTGCCACATACATCAAGATTTGCATAGATAACAAGAGCCTTCATCTCGTCCGTCATAGAGAAGTTTTCGTCTGGTGGCATTTCGCCAAAGGTCATAATTTTGGGTGTCGCACCGAACACTGTGCCGTAGAATTCTAATGCCTCTTTGCAGTTGTCGTTAAAGCTTAATACGCATGAATTTTCATTTTGTTGCTCCTTTTTAATATTTAAAAGTAAAATGCCTTGATTTTTTAGTTAATTGTCAAAGCAAAAATCTATAGCTTTTTTAATATCAACAGTGGGAAACTCCACATTGTCACGGATATTAACACAGCCGATTCCTGCTTTGATTTTAGGATTGTTTTCGGTGATTATCTTTGTTGCATCATATTTGCCGAAGTGGACAGAAATATAGTTTTTCATACTAGTCACAGACACATAAACCTCACCTAACTTAAAGGTGGGGAATTTTATTTTCGGTGAAAAATCAAGGGTTTCGACTGCATTTGGGTAGTTTTCTCGAATATATAAAACAACCTCACTGACACGCTCGGCTCGAATACCTGAAAGAGCGGACACATACTCGTTTATCGTGTTCATACGCTACTTCCTCCTTAGTTTTATTCCAGCCGGTATCCAAGCAGGGGCATATGCCGAAGTAGAGCGGCACCGGCAGATGTTATGACAACGCACGAATGGAGAGCTTTTTCGCTACTCTTAAAAAGGAGAAATTGTATAAAATCAAAACATACAACCTTCCCATGTCAACCGTTAAGTCTATTATTTTTAGGTATATCTTTATTTACTACAACCAAAAGCGTATTTACACCTCTAATGAATTTGGTTTGCCTCCTAAAACACCCAATAGTTTATGTGCGGTTGTCAGCAATGTTATTAATTCATCGTCTATATCAATAAGAAGTCCATCGCATAACTCCGAAGGAGTGAACGTATAAAAATCCATTCCATTTTTTCTATCGGATTTATTTTTCTTGTACTCACCAGTATATTGAAACATATTTAACCTCTGTATAGCAAAATTTATATTTCATTATACATCAAATAATTAAATAAGCAAAGCGAAATATTGTCATATTATAGTATTTAGCGTATTTGTACAACATATAACTTTGTCGAATTGTGTTGTCAGAGGACGAGTTACAGGGCGAGAGCAACAGTATTTCCACACAAAAGAGTATGTTAGAGGAGTTTGCTAGGAGCAATCACCTAATCAACCCTGTCCATTTTACTGATGACGGAATCTCGGGTACTCGTTTTGATAGACCCGGATTTTTGGCTATGATGGAGGAAGTTGAAGCCGGGCGAGTGGATTGTATCGTAATTAAGGACATGAGCCGTTTAGGTCGTGATTACCTTAAAGTTGGGCAAATAATGGAGCTGATACGACAAAAAGGTGTAAGGCTGGTTGCTGTAAATGACGGCGTAGACAGCTTCAAAAGTGACGATGATTTCACTCCTTTTCGCAACATAATGAATGAGTGGTTCGTGCGAGATACAAGCCGTAAAATCAAATCTACATTCAAAAGCAAGGGTATGGAGGGTAAGCACTTAACAGGAACGGTTATTTACGGCTATCTCTAGGCTGATGAAAAGCGGAAGAACTGGGTTATTGATGACGAAGCCTCCGAGGTCGTGAGAAACATATTTCGCCTAACTATGGAGGGTTACGGACCGTATCAAATATCCCAAAAGCTTACAGAACAAAGGATTGAAATACCGTCTGTACATTTGGCAAGACACGGCGAGGGTGTGAATAAAAGCAAGACGTTCAAAGACCCCTACGGTTGGGTTTCGTCAACTATTGTAAATATCTTAAAAAAGCGTGAATATCTGGGACATACGGTGAATTTCAAGACACGCAAGCATTTCAAGGACAAGAAAAGTCGTTACGTTGATGAGAGCGAGTGGACGATTTTTGAAAATACCCACGAGCCGATTATCGACCTTGATACCTTCGATAATGTACAGCGTATTCGTAGTAATGTACGGCGATACCCCGACGGTTGGGGTGAGGCTCACCCACTCACAGGACTTATGTATTGTGCTGATTGCGGTGGCAAAATGTACATTCACCGCACCAACAACGGTAAGCGTATAGCACAGTATACTTGCTCCCAATATTCCAAAGTGCCTGTCGGTGTGCTTTGCGAAACACAGCACCGTATCAACGCAGAGGTGGTTTTGACCTTGATAGCCGATATGTTGGGGGCAATAGCGGCATATTCCAAAAATGACCGCACAGAGTTTATCAAAACCGTACAGGAAGCACAGGAAACCCAAAAGAGCAGTGACATAGCCAAGAAAAAGAAACGGCTTGTCATAGCGCAAAAACGAGCAACAGAGCTTGAAATGCTAATCTGCAAAATCTATGAGGACAGCATACTCGGCAAGCTACCGCAAGCAAGGTACGCCGCACTTGATAAGCAGTACGCCAAAGAGCAAGGTGCATTGGCTGATGAAATCGCCGAGATTGAAGTCACTATCAATGGCTATGAACAAAGCCGAAAGTCTGCCGACAAGTTTATTGCCCTTGTTGAAAAATACGAAAACTACGAAACTCTGGCAACGACCATGCTCAATGAGTTTGTGGAAAAAATCCTTATCCATGAGCTTGACCGCAAGGGTAGTATCGAAACAACGCAAGAAATTGAGATTTTCTTTAACTTTGTTGGCAGATATATTCCTCCGCATTTTGGAGAAGTAACCTTAACAGATGAAGAACAGGAAGCACTCCGCAAGCGTGAGGAACGCAAGGACAGGCTTCACCGCAACTATCTGCGCCGTAAAGAAAACGGCAAGCAGAAAGAGTATGAGGAACGGACAAAGGCGGCGAAAAAGGCTGAAATGGACGCAAAGAAAGAAGCTATGCGAGCCGAAGATATGGGGAAAGGTGTGTTTGTTCCTCTCGGTGAATTACCTAAAAAAGAGCCGAAAAAAGCGGAGCGAACGGCTTGATATTATGCAAAAACGGATACTTCGGGTGAGGTATCCGTTTTTTTGGTGGGGCGTGGTTCGCCAAATGCTCATAATCTTTGATTGTCGGAATTAACAATTTTAACAGGTTTACCCAACATTTCAATAAACAATTCAATAGACTTTTTAAGTTCGTTTGAACGTTCTTCGGGTGTTTGCGATAAATAGCGCAGTGAGTTTTCATCACGAATTTTACGAAGATCATGCATTACGACGCTTTCTTTCATTATTATTCCTCCTCTTCAATAAGCATTGTTGGTGAAATGATGCCTATTTCCTTGTATTGGTTTATTGCATTAACAATCTTTAGCTTGTTAATCGTTTTATAATTTACAAGATGTTTGAAATTCCAAGAAACAATCAAATCGCAGTTATATACAACAGCATATGCGATATGACGACAATCGTTTATATGTTTTTTCTTTCAAAACGCCACCTTTAATATATTCAAAGGCTAATTCATCAACTTCGTTTTTTTCAACTAGAATTTCAAATGGTATACGCCGTAATTCTTTCAACATTTCATTACGCTTTGGCTCAGAACAATCTGTTATTTCTCTTGTTACAACATCAGATATAAAAATATCATATTTATTTTCCAAAAATTGTTCCCACAATTTTCGAGTATCTGCCATCTTGTCAGGAGTATCGTCTGCGAAAAGATGACTTGTAACCGATGTATCAAGGTAGATTTTTAGTTTTTTCATATTGTTTTAACCTTTCGTAAATTCGTCTTTATTTATTGCATAATCTAATCGGTCTTTCATAACTCCATCGTGATACTGCGCTTTTATCCGTTCCCCTTCTTTTTTGAATCCTGATTTTTCCATGACCTTGTAGCTTGCCACATTTTCTTTGTAGCAACCAGTCGTAATACGAACGCAATCGTCATTTGCAAAAGCAAATTCAATGACTTTCTTTACAGCTTCTGTCATGTATCCTTTCCCGTGATATTCGGGTAGTAATAAATACCCCATATGCACTATTTTTCCAAAAGGCGTAGTATCAGTAATTGTGTAACCTATGTTTCCCAGATAATGTCCGGCAGCTTTATCGCAAATGCAAAAATAATGACCGTCTGAATTGGCAATACCAATTTTCAAATTCTCAGCAGTTTCTTCAATGTTGTTCATTAAAATATCATCTAAATAATACATAGTGTTTTTATCAGACCAAAGACGGTGCATTTCGTTCAAATCGGATTCTTTTTCATCGCGAATTATAAGCCTGTTAGTTTCCAAAACCGCCATGATAACCTCCCATTATATAAATAATCTTCATCTACCCAGCCACCCATTATTGCTAAAACTCGAACCGTATTATTTTACTAAATATATCATAACTGAACTTACTGTTCAACAGTATACAGTAGTTATTTTCTGAAAAAATTTTTTTGTTTATAATTCAATTTCACCAAAGCTAAGTGTTCAAAAGCAGTACTTGACAACATTTGAGAGAGGTTTGAGCAGCTTACGATGGTTTCCTAGCGAACTTTTTTCGCCATTTGAAAAAAGTTTTCAGGCCAACTTGTTTGACCAACTCCAGTCCCTTCACGGTTTTAGATAGACCTCAAAAAAATGAGCCGCCATTATGAAAAATATTGGCGGCTCATTTTTTACCTTTCATCACCTAAGATATTGCTCCGAAAAGAAGCTGACTTGCCATTGGCTTTTGTGAAGCTCGGAGAGATGCTTTAAGCCCATGGCCCCATATTGTTTGACCAAACCGGAATAGTTGACCATGACACTGTCGCCCATACCTAAGCGCTGACCCGCTACGGCGTGATATACTACTGAGTTGTAGTTTACCTTTGGCTTCCAGTTGACCCTGGTGCCGTAGTAATAATAGTAGCCCAAAAGCATGCTGTCGTCTTCAAAGGCCTGCTTGCCGGTCAAAAAGCGTTGGTTGTAGCCGCCTGTTGCCTTTAAGACCTCCACCTTGTGAATACAGGGGTTGGTAAAGCCATGAACCACAGAGTCTTGTTTCAGGCCGGATAAGTAGTCATCAATCAAGTCCTTGTCCTTGGGTAAAGGCTCCACAAGCTTTTGCAAAAAGCTTAAATTTCCCCCTTGATCTACAATGCCGCAGCTCACTAAAGGCTCGTCGTTTTCTTCCAGATACGTAACCAACGGGTCTTCCCAATGCGTAGTCAAAATCATGTCTAAGTGAATTTCACTCACAAACTGGGTGTCCGGATACTGCTTAAAAATATAGTTAAAGCAGCCCTGCCGCCCGATCACTGTCCCGGTGTTAAACCCATCACCGATCACGATGCAATTCAAGTCATAGGCTTTCAAAAATCCTTCCAGTATCTCCCGTTTCCAAAAGCCTTGGTTGTAGATCACAACCGTTTTGTAGCTGCCTTTTTCCAGAGAACGCAAGCATTGGTCGGCCAAGGCCAGATCCTCGTCCAGGTGATTCTCCCGGATCATAAATAATAAGGTATGAATTAATTTCAAGTTTGCCCTCCTCTACGACTATGACAGCCGTTTATGCCGTTTGTTTATTATATACCCTCGAGTACATATTGTTTCCTCGTTTCCGACTGCTAAAGACATTCACGGATGGCTGTTTTTATGAATATATCATAATTATACTCAGTCACGTTCAGCTTTGCAAAGCCGCCGCCCAAAACAATAGAATTTATCCGTGTTGAATCATAGCGGCTTTGAAAATGTTTAAAAGACTGAGTAAATGCACAAAGTGTCCTTTCGATTCGGCCAGGAATGATGGAAGTACCTCGAAGCATAGGCACATTGATTGAATCGCCGAATCAATACATTCAGGAGGGGTCAGCGTGAAAAAATTAAAGCTGATGACGATCATCGGCACCAGACCTGAAATCATACGACTATCTGAAGTAATCAAAGCTTGCGATTTATATTTTGACCACAGTTTGATTCACACAGGCCAAAATTGGGACGTCCATTTAAACGACATTTTTTTTGAGGATTTACAACTCCGAAAACCGGATTCTTATTTAAACTGCGTTGGGGAAGACCTGGGGCAGACCATGGGAAACATCATCAGCAAGGCCTATCAAATCATGAAGGAGATACAGCCCGAGGCTCTGTTGATCTTGGGCGACACCAATTCGGCCCTGGCGGCGCTCCCGGCCAAACGATTAAAAGTACCCGTCTTCCATATGGAAGCGGGCAATCGCTGTTTTGACCAAAATGTTCCAGAGGAAATCAATCGGAAAATCGTGGATCACATATCAGATATTAATCTGCCCTACACGGAACATTCCAGGCGCTACCTACTCTCAGAAGGGTTGGAGGGAAAAAACCTCTTTGTAACCGGATCTCCCATGCCTGAAGTGCTATTCAAGAACAAGGAGAAAATCGAAAGCAGCCCCATCCTTGAACAGCTATCCCTGCGGCCGAAGGAATATATTCTCGTTTCTGCCCACAGGGAAGAAAACATGGACAACGAAACCCGCTTTATGGCGTTGATGTCTGCCATTAATCAGATAGCCGAGCACTACAAGCTTCCGGTGATCTACTCAGTTCATCCCAGGAGTCAGAAAAGAATCGAGGAAAGGCAGTTTCAATTTCATCCCCTAGTACAATCCATGAAGCCCTTCAATTTTTCCAGCTATAATCAACTACAAAGAAATGCCTTTTGCGTGCTATCCGACAGCGGAACGCTTTCTGAGGAGAGTGCCATTTTAGGCTTTCCGGCTGTACTGATCCGAAACTCCACCGAAAGGCCGGAGGTACTGGACAAGGGCAGTCTGATCATCGGCGGCATTGAATTCAGCCAAATCATGCAGGCTATTGAGCTGGCAAGCCAAATGTCGGCGGCCAAAGAAAGCACAGCAAAGGTGCCAGACTACACAGACCTAAACGTCTCCGTCAAGGTAGTAAAGATAATCCAGTCCTACACCAAAATCATTAATGAATTTATTTGGAGGAAGGGATAAGATCGTGGGGGGGACAGGGAGTTGGCCAAACAAGTTGGCCAGAAAACTTTTTCAAACGGCTAAAATAGTGTTCTTCTCCTGAAACCAACCAGTTGGTTCACCCCACGCCCCCCATCCTCATCTTTCAAAAAAGCCGGACATGGGGATGGTATAAATCACTTCAAAATTTCGAAAGAGGCATTTTGTCTTTGTACCTCCATTCATTTTTGCGCTTATCCTGAAACACCTTGACAACCAGCCGAATTTTTACTATAAATGAATACAATACGTTAAAGCTTTTTAATATGCATTTTAAATCCCTCAGCGAAAAGCTTATCGTCATGAAGAATCTAGAAATGTAGTACAATGTGAGTTGGACATTTGTCCGCCTCGGCAAGCTTACGAGGGAACTCAGTGCAGAAAAATAACTGAAGAAAAGGAGGGCCTATCTTTGGAGAAAAGGTTTATGAAACCCTTGTCGAATACAGTGTTTTTGGGTATTTACGCAAACTGTATGGAAACCCCTGAGTTGGAGGAATCCTTACGCGGGCTGATCAATTCCATATTAGGAGCCAACCGACCTAGTATCACTAAGATCAATTCTGTGAATGTTGAGAATACTGAATTTGGTGACCATATAGGCGCAAAGCCTGTTAGGATTGATCTGCTGGTTACCGACTGCAACAAGACCAGATACATCCTTGAGATTCAACTTTATGTTGATAAATACATGCTCAATAGAAACTTAATCTATACCGCCCGCATATTGAGCAGACAGCTTGAATCTGGGGAGGACTATAGCAAGGTTACTCCTGTAGTCATGATCAACATCACGGATTATCTCTTGTTTGACGAGAAGGATGCACCGAGTTTTTATAATGTAGGGAATTTGATTTTGAAGGGTACAGATTATGTTTTCAGTGAAGATTTGAGCTTCTTCTTTGTGGAGCTCCCAAAATTCAGGAAACAAAAAAGGTCAGCAAAGCCAACCGCATTGGAATTGTGGCTGGATTATTTTTTAGAATATGAAGATGAAAAAAAGAGAAAGGATTTGGGAGAAATGAGTGCAGCAATTCAAGCCTTTGACAAGGCATACAATCAGCTTCAGATGGATGACGAGGCTTGGATTCAATACGAGCTTGAACGCCGGAGCATTGAGGCTTACCGTACAGGCATACGAACGGCCATTGAGGAAGCTGAGCCGGCTATCATCGCTAAAGCGAAGCCGACTATCATTGCAGAAGCAAAACCAGCTATCATTGCAGAAGCAAAACCAGCTATCATTGCGGAAGCAAAACCAACTATCATTGCGGAAGCAAAACCGGTTATCATCGCAGAAGCGAAGCCGACTATCATTGCGGAAGCAAAACCAGCTATCATCGCAGAAGCAAAACCGCTCTTCATGGCTGAAATGGCAAAGAATCTACTAAAGTTAAAGGTAGACAAAGAAACCATATGTCAATCAACAGGATTGGATCTGGAGACGGTTGAAAAATTGGAAGAAGAAAATGAAAAATGAAGAAAATTAAAAAGGGTCAAAACTCAAACTTGAGAAAGAATCGAAATGGCCTTCTCTATTCAAGGCTGTATTTTTTCAAAAAGCCGCCACGCATTACGGCAGGAATTTTCTGCCTTATTTTCGTGGCGGCTTTTTAAATGCTTCAACCTACAGAACCTAGAACCTATAGAACCACTACTCAATCGTTTACATTCGTGGTCTCAAAACCTGTAAATCCATTATTATTCAAGGTTTCCAGAATAAACTGATAACTAAAGGGTGAAAACTGGTTTACGCCATGCTTGGCAGCAAGTTCGGCGCTATACTGGGAGAGGGGGTACAGTCGATTTTTGGAATAGCCTCTGTCATAGTGGGTGATGATGGGAATAAAGCGGACATCTGTCATGGTGATGGCGGCATCCTCAGGATTCTTCTCAACGGTTAGCTTCAACATTCCCCCGATCATGGTGTTGTTACGGTTTTGGGCGGAGATAAAATTCCCCAATGAATAGGCCACCAAAACCTTGCGACCATCTGCACTTTGGATTTCTTCCATGGGACGGATCACATGGGGGTGTGTACCGATAATGAGATCGGCTCCCCAATTCGCCATCTCCTCAGCCAAACTTCGTTGCTGATCTGTCACGGCGTGGGTATACTCCTGCCCCCAGTGCACGGACACCACCAGTACGTCTGCCAGGGCCTTTGCCTTGACAATCTGCTCCTTCATCAGCTCCCGCTGTCCAGTATAGGGCACTTTCAAGGATTGAGAGGAAGGGATGGACAATCCGTTAGTGTGCTCAGTGAAGCCCAAGAAAGCAAAAGTAATCTCATTCACGGTCAGGGTGCGGATTTCCGCCATATCCTCCTCGTTCCGATACAAACCGGAAACAGGGATCCCGTTTCTTTCCCAAAAATCCAAGGTGGCCAGCGCTCCAGAAGTACCCTGATCCAGAACATGATTATTGGCATGATTCACGATATTAAAGCCCAGGGAAATCATCTTTTCCCCCAGAGCCACGGGTGAATTGAACCTTGGGTAATCGGAGGGTGAATGCTGGTCTGAGATCAAAGTCTCTTGATTCACAAGGCAAACATCCGCATCAATAAGCTCCGCTACATTCTCATAGGCAAAATCAAAATCATAGCCTGTCTTCCCCGCCTCCTTGGCTCTTCTTGCGGCTTGGTTATAAATAGACGAATGAATCAAATTGTCCCCCACAGCCAAAAAAGTTGCTCTTGTCATGGCTTGAGCCGAGAAGTCATAGTCGCAGCCGCTGAGTCCGAAGACCAAGAGGAGTGCTAAAGAAACAATAAAGTATTTACGCATATTTTCTCCTTGTTTAGATTAAAACAGTTGGCAGAACTGCTATACTCAGTACCGTTTGGCTTTGCAAAGCCGCCACACAAAACAATAGAATTGATCAAGGCTGAATGAAGGCGGCTTAGAAAATGTTTTGGAGACTGAGTATAGATCTGTAGCGCTATACCAGTAAAGCCAATAGTTTTTGTTTATTATAGCAGATGTTGCAAGCTCATCTCAATACAAAATTCGATTTATCTAGACATTTCTCACAGCACATTTCAATAAGTCTAACCAATCATTACAATGATTTAGGGTAAACATTTATTACCCGAATGTCCTTCTCAGATCTCTCAGCATATCTCATTGTTGCAGCTGTTCTACCAGTTTGCCTACCATCATAAACAACAATAATTCTATTGGATTGATCTACCATAAGCTATATATCCCACATCTAGCAACTCAGTAATTTTTGGCTAATAATTAATTTTTGAAGGTAACTTTCAAGCGTATTTAGGCGAAAATCAACCCTCAAAATTAAATTATTATCCTTTTTTTATCCAGTTGCTAGATGTGGGATATATAGACTGTAGTAGCATATATAGCCTATAACATGCAAGTCTTTTGTATACACTAAATATGGTCTACTACGAAAGAAGGAAAATAAAATGAATACACGGATTGCCGTGGCCAATTGATTTCAAGAGCTATGCGCGGCAAAGAAAATTTCCATCAACAAACTTGCAAACCTTGCTGCGATTCCACCATCAACTCTCAAAAACATTCTCTATGGAAAAAGCGAAAATCCCGGTATCGTCACAATCAAAAAATTGTGCGATGGACTTGAAATCACACTTGGAGATTTCTTTAGCACAGACGAATTTAACATGCTGGAACAAGAGATTAAATAACGTAACTTACGAAGTCCAAGCACCACATAAACCACGACAAACGCATGAATTGAAAAATAAGAAAAACATGGTAAAATCATCGTAAAGGGGATGATAAAATGAATAACATAATG
>CAZSXS010000052.1:0-27391 GCA_964611385.1 uncultured Defluviitaleaceae bacterium | reverse complement strand
CATTATGTTATTCATTTTATCATCCCCTTTACGATGATTTTACCATGTTTTTCTTGTTTTTCAATTCATGCGTTTGTCGTGTCGTCATAACTTAAAAATTTTTTTTCCAGCAAAAAAGGCCGTAGCAACAAGGACAGTATGATTCAATGGAACTTTGTAGAAATAAATAAGAGCTACAGCAAGTATCTTGCTGTAGCTCTTCCCAAACACAGTTGGTTCTGAAAAACTTTTTTCGCCGTTTGAAAAAAATTTTCTGGCAAACTCCTTGTCCCCCTACAGTTTTTACTCTTTTAACCGTATCTTCACCGAATTCGCATGAGCTGTTAACCCTTCCGCTTGAGCAAAGGCTACTACATCACTCCCGATGTTCAAAAGTGCATCCTTTGTAAAGGAAATCAAACTAGACTTTTTGATAAAATCGTCCACCGAAAGAGGCGAGAAGAAACGAGCCGTCCCACCTGTCGGTAAAACGTGGTTTGGCCCTGCCATGTAATCCCCTACCGGCTCCGGACTGTATGGCCCTAAGAAAATAGCCCCGGCGTTCTTGATCTGGGGTAATAGCTCAAAGGGCGATTGAGTGTATATCTCTAAATGCTCAGGCGCTACTGTGTTGGCCAGCTTGGCCGCTTCTTGTAGATCAGCCACGACGAAGATCCTTCCGAAGCTTTGTAAGGACTTCTCTATGATGCCCTGCCGTCCCAACAAGGCCGTCTGCCTGCTTAGCTCCTGAGATACGCTTTCTGCAAGCGTCGGGCAGTCCGTCACCAGAATGGCGGAGGCCAACTCGTCGTGCTCTGCCTGTGATAGCATGTCCGCCGCCACATAGTCTGCACGGGCTTCTTTGTCAGCAATGATAAGAATTTCGCTGGGACCAGCCACGGAGTCAATGTTCACATGTCCAAAAACGCTCCTCTTGGCAAGAGCTACAAAGATGTTGCCTGGCCCCACGATTTTGTCTACCTTGGGTATGCTCTCCGTTCCAAAGGCTAAAGCCGCTATGGCCTGCGCCCCGCCCACCTTGAATATGGTTTTGACCCCGCATTCCACCGCCGCAACGATGGTGCTAGGGGTAAGCTTCCCCTTGGCGTCTGGGGGCGTAACCATGTATATGTTCTTCACACCCGCCACCTGAGCGGGTATGATGTTCATTAAAACTGAGGAGGGATAGGCTGCCTTCCCGCCTGGCACATAAACCCCGCAGCTCTCAATGGGACGAATGATCTGCCCCAGTATTTCTCCGCTTTCCGATGGTTCAAACCAGCTGTTTTGCTTCTGCTTTTCGTGGAAGCTGCGTATTCTTGCAGCCGCACAGCGGATGATGTCCAGAAGGTTTTTCCCATTGCCAGATTCACTACCGATTGTCTGCCCCGCTACCTGCGTATAAGCTTCCTCTATTTCTTCCTCACTGAGCAAGAAGGAGTCCAGCTTGGCCTTGTCAAAACGTTCCGTATAATCAAAGAGGGCCTTATCACCCTCTTGCCGTACTTTGGCTATAATCTCGTCTACCACAGCCTGGTATTGCCCGCCGCCTGCATTTCGCTCTAACATTTCTCTGACTAGCTTTTCGCCTTCCGCAGCGTTGTATTTAATGGGTTTAATCATTTTCAACATCCTTTAAACCTTTTATTATGTTCACGATTCGCTTGTTTTCCATTTTCATGCTTACCCTATTTACTACTAAGCGAGCTGATAGGGGACAAATTTCTTCCAGAATTACCAGCCCATTTTCTTCAAGAGTTTTTCCCGTTTCCACGATGTCCACGATTACATCCGCCAAGCCTACAATCGGCCCAAGCTCTACAGAGCCGTTCAACTTAATAATTTCCACCGTCAGCTGCCTGGTGTGGAAAAAAAAGTCAGTGGCGATGGCTGGGTATTTCGTAGCAACGCGAAGATCATTGCATAATTTGGTACCTTGAGGGCCAGCTACGATCATCCGACATTTCCCGAAACCCAGATCCAATACCTCGTATAGGTTTCTGTCTTCTTCCAATAGCGTGTCTTTTCCAACTACGCCCAAGTCCGCTGCCCCATGCTCCACATAGGTAGGCACATCGGAAGCCTTTGCTAGAAAGAATTTCAGCTTCAAATCTTCATTCGTAAAAATCAGCTTCCGGTTTTTTTGCTTCATTTCAGAGCAGGAAATACCGATTTTTTCAAGCCTAGCCATAGCCAGTTCAGCCAAACGTCCCTTGGCTAATGCGATGGTTAAATAGTTTTCTTCATTCCCTACTGTGCTCGTTTCAGGCATGTTATTTTCATGCATTGGCCCCACCTCCTAAGAGTTCACTCATGGTCACAGGTTTTTCCTCATTATTTTCCAGGTCGTAGAGCCGAATGTTTTCTTTGTCCAAAAGGTAAACCAGTCCTTTTAGACCCCTTTGACGGGCATGTTGGATATTGGAATCAAAGTCGCCGCCAACTAAGGCGTTTTCGACAAAAACCCCTTGTTTTCTAAGCTGTTCTCCGATCAATAAAGCCTCTTCCATAGCTCCTTCCGCATAGGCTAAAAGGGTGTCTGCCAGCTCATTTTCAAAGCAAACTCCTTGGTTCGTCAGGGCTGTAACGAGATGATTAATACGAATCGCAAAGCCAACAGCAGGATAGTCCTTGCCAAACTTTGAGATCAGGCCGTCATAGCGCCCTCCGTCCAAAATCGAATAGCCAGTACCAAAGGTAAATCCTCGAAAAATAATTCCAGTATAATACTCCAGGTTCCCTGACATGCTTAAATCCAAGGATATTTCCACGTCCAAATGCTCCAAAACACGAAGCAAAGCAGCCAGACTGTCTAGAGCTTGTAAGGAGCAAGCATTTTTGACAAGACCTTTTGCCTTATCAATGAGAGACTTGTCCCCGCAAAGCATAGGAAGCTCACGAAAAATACATTTGATCCCCTCTGGCAAGGAAAGCCCCTCCGTCATGGCCCAAACAGAGGCAAAATCCCGTTTGGATATAAAGTCCAGAACCGCCTCAGCACATTCCGGATCCAAGGCAGCTTCCTGCATCACTCCCCGCAAAAAATCCACATGTCCCAAGTCCAATCTGAGCGCCTTCAAGCCGCTCGCCTGTAAGCTTTTGACGGCCACAGTAATGGCCTCCGTGTCGGCAGCAATAGAGTTAACGCCAATGAGTTCCACACCCGACTGTGTAAATTCATGAAGCTTTCCCTGAAAGCTGTCCCGGTTAATAAAACTGTTTTCTGTATAACAAAGACGTAAAGGCAAAGCGTCCTTGTCATACTTCGTAGCGGCCAAACGTGCAATGGCTGGTGTCATATCAGAGCGCAGGGTCAAAATCTCTCCATCTCTGTCGATAAATTTATACATACTTTTCACAGAAACGCTGCCAGTTCCTTCAAAAACCTCTAGATATTCCAACATAGGCGTAGTCAAAGAACGATAGCCGTAGCTATGAAAAATCATCTCTATTCTTTTTTCCACTTCTTTTTTAAATGCAAACTCCTGAGGTAAAACATCCTTACCGCCCTCAGGGGTATGCAACTTGTTGTTACGCATGAAAATCCTCCATTTCAGAACCAAAGCAAACAATAAAGCTTAAAACTTCGGCTCCGTCAATCACTTCATTTTTGACCGAAATACTGCCGTATTTATCCATGGTTTTTTGCAAATTATAGAGACCGTAGCCCCGGTTTTTTTCATCTTCCGGCTTAGTGGTGAACCCAGGCAGAAAGAAATGCTGCAAATCTTCTTCCAAAACAATAGGGGATGTGTTAGAAACACGAAAGCTATGGTTCGTATAAAAAAAATCAAGGAAAAGAATTTTTTGAGGAAGTGCCGATCCAGCGCTGAGCATAGCTTCCGATGCATTATCAATTAAGGTACCGAAGGCCTCCACCAACTCTTCCTCACTCAAAGGGCAGTCTGTGTTTAAATCCCTTAAATTCACTCGCACCTCAATCCCCCGAGCCCTACATTGTTGAAGCTTGCCGATTAAAAAGGCGGCCAGAAAACTCTGGTTCATTCTTAAAAGTCCAAAGGTTTCGTGATGAACGCTCATATTTAATTTGATGGCATAGTCTTTAATTTTTTTTGATAGCTCCTCGTAGCTGCTGGTGGCATAGGGTAGCGCAGAAAATACCATCAGATGATTTTCAAATTCATGCTGCCTCGCCCGGATACAATCAATAGCTGACTTGACAGCCTGGACCGTACCCACATGGATCGTATCCAAATGGATCGTTTCCAAGAAATCACCTCCCCAAAATTAACTAGAGTATAGCCTAATCCATCAAGAATCTCAACAGTTTTTTATCGCACGAATCGCACGACGCACGAGTGGATTCTCTGTATAAACAAAAAAAGGATCCTAGCCGCAGAGGCTAAGATCCTTTTTTTGTCTGTTCATTCATTTTACGGACAACTTGGATATCGGTTTTGGATGCATTGACGTTTTCCTGTTGGATTTCCAGAAAAACTTCTTTACGATGAACGGGAATATCACGAGGAGCTATGACACCGAGTCGAACCTGTTCTCCCTGTACAGAAAGGACAACAACTTCAATATTGTCACCTATCATAATAGTCTCGCTCTTTTTTCTTGTAAGAGCAAGCAAGAGTGTCACCTACTTTTCAGTTGGTCAAAAACATAGTGCCTAATACCATAATCGTCATTGTTAAGTATCACTTGCTTCCCCTTATTAGTCCTGTTATTAATAACGATGGGCGCTTTCAAATTAACGGTCATTTTTTTGTAGTCCTCTGGGATCGTAACGACATTTAAAATTTGAAGTTCATTCCCTTCCACATTACCGATGGTTTCCAGTTGATCCTGGTCGGCCATGGGATTATAGCTTGGCAAAACATCATAAACATTCATAACGGCGAAGGAAGTCTCTTCATTATTAACAGATTGAAGCCAGCAAATGCTGCAATCCTTGAACTCCTCGTCCGAGATGAGAACCAATTCTTTTTCATTGGGAAAGCCTGGCAAGCCATCCTCAAAGCGAATAATTTTATCTTCCTTAATATCTAATTCTCCAAAGTCTCTTGTTCTAACCTTCATAGTAGCCTCCTTAATTGTGGATTGATACAAACGGATTCTTTACCGTTTGATTTAGTATTTCCACATAAAAACAGAATATGCAGATAAAAAATGTTTACCGAATATAATCCGCAAGGCTAATTTGCATGATTTTGGAACCAGACATAAGGGCGGCCTGGTAGATGCTTTCAGAGGAATTAAGGGACATAATGCAATCAATGTAGTCGGCATCCTCATTGGCAGAGAGGAGCTTGGTGTAACTAACTTCGTCATTTTCCAAACGGGATTGGATGAGCTCAAGACGGTTCATACGGCCACCAATGTCTGTGTCTAGAACAGAGACATTGCTGAAATGCTTGTCAATCATGCTTAAGGCATTGGAAAACTTCTTTTGAAGAAAACCTTGGATTTGCTGAGACTCAAAGAGCATTTGTTTTCGGATAGCGTCATCCAAGGCCTCACCAGCTAAATTGTTTGGGGCCGCAGTATACAGTTGCCTCAATTGTTCCTCTGTCGAGCTTTTAACACCCATTACTGAATTCACAAAATCCTTCAGATCAGCAAACATATTTGCCGTATAAACATCCTTACCCAAGGTGTTGACGTTGATGCGAATATTGGCTCCGAACTCATATTGGATATGGTGATCAGCTACATTGTAGCTTTTTTGAGGGTTGGCGGACAATTCCGTACAAGCAAAATTAACCCTTGGGTTTAACTCTCCCTTGGAAAAGCCCGTTTTTTCATAAGTGATGGAGGAAGTACCCGCAGCCACAAAATCAGTAAGCACATCCTTCCCCAAAACCAACTCACCAGTTTCTTGAATATAGTTGATTTGAGTGTCAGCCGGGCTATAGGCACCAGTTGTATTTCTGGCAACACTATTTACGGTTACTGCGTTACCATTAATTCTAAAATTAAAATTAGTAAGATCTGTATACGGCAGCTTCAATACATTAACATCCTGCACAACATATTCTGGAGGCTTTCCGCTCGTATTCGGATTAGGAGCCGGAATCACCTGAAAGGACTTGGTCTTATCTAAATCGTCTATGTTAAAGCTTTGATTAATTCTATAAGTCGAACCAATATCATTGGTCAAAACCGTGGGATCATCTGTGCGATAGCCAGAAAAAACATAGCGTCCGGCATAGGATACATTCATTTCTGTACCTAGCTGATCAATCAGTTGGCTGATTTGTTCCATGACTTTTTTACGGTCTTCTGCGGTGTGAGGAATATCCGAAGCACCGCGGACAGTAAGCTCTCGAATCGTATCCATGACGTTAATAACATTAGACATTCCTTTTTCGGTGATTTCCATCCATGAGAGACCTTGATCTACATTTCTTGCATATTGCTGTGTTTCTGATACGTTAATACGGAATTTTAAAGCTCTTGCCGCCAAGATCGGATTATCAGAAGGAACTTCAATTTCCTTACCCGTGGAAAGCTTACCATAGAGCTTGTTGACGATTTTTGCATTCCGATTGATGTTGAGTAACATCTTATTGGTTACCATGGGATTGGTTATACGCAATTTAAAACCTCCTTATTCAAAAGCCTTGCCATTAAAAAGCGCCCAAGCGGTTGATAGTCGTATCATAGATCGAATCAATGGCATTGATCAGCTTCGAAGCGGCTTGATAAAGCTGCATATACATCGTCATATTCACAAGCTCTTCGTTTAGGTCTACACCAGAAACGGACATCCTCTGATTGTCAATCATCGTGGTTACATCCACATAGTTTTCAGCAAAGCGTTGGCTTTGCTGAGAATCTATGGCCAATTCACCCGCAACACCGATGATAAAGTCGTCAATTTTTCCCTCTGCAAAGAGCCTGTTACTGGTCTTAATATTGGCAAAGCCTAAAATCACCTGATTATTACTTTGACCGGAGTTGTTGGATGAGGCAGCTATCTTTCTAGAGTCGATGGAAAGTTCACTGGCAACGTTAAAGTTAAATACATTAAATTTTTTATAATACGCTAAAATATCTCTTTTATAGGCTGCGTCGCCTTTCCCATTAGCGTACTTTGTAGGATCCGGATAGTTCGTCAGATCGTCCTTAACATTAGAAAAAGCGCTGTTAAAGGAAAAGAACAAATTTCCTGTTTCCCCGTCTAAATCATAGCCGGAGGTATGCCCAACGATCGTACCGCCAGAAGAACTTTGAATAGGGTTCCCGCTTCTGTCCAGGCCCTCGTTGACAGCTAGAGCAAAGGTACGCACTAGGGAGTTTAAGCGTTCGATGTAGTAAGGAATCCCTTTATAATTCGTGGTAGGAGTTTCTCCACCCAAGATAGCATTCCCATCCCGAACATCCACGAGACCTTTTAATTCACCCTTCAAAGAAGGGCTTCGTAAATCAAATGTATTGCCGTTGCCAAACTGAACGTCAAACAAGCCAGGCATGTCAAAGGGATTAATGGCAGGATCTCCTCGTTTCACCACTTGCAAACTGTGGGCATCAAAGTGATTCACCAATTCCTGTCCGTTGATTAAAACAATGAAATGCTTGTTACTTTTGCCCCGATCTTCTGGTTCAGGATACTTGCCAGTGGCGTAATCCTTATTGTTCTCTACCTCATAGGCATCCACATTTACATATTTGGAAAGCTCGTCTACCAGTCTGGCCCGCTCATCCCGTAAATCATTGGCCTGTTCTCCGTTGATTTCAAATCGATAGATCTGCTGATTTAATACAGAAATTCGTTTTCCGATGCTGTCGATATTGGATACAATGGTACTGATTTCCTCATTGATTTCAGCCTGCTGCTTTTGTAGACTGGTTACTTTGGACTGAACGAGACTGGCAAGCGATTTAGCCGACTGCACAACGTTGCTGCGATAGGTCATATCTTCAGAAGCCTGAGTCAAATCTTGCAGCTTTTTGAAAAAATCATCAAAAGCCTTGGATAATCCTACTCCAGGCATTTCATTCAAAAGGTTTTCCATAATATCAAGTTGTGTTCTCTTTGCGGTATATTCGCCCAAAACGCCCCTTTCTGTCCAGTACTTCTTATCCAAGTAATACTCTCTTCTCTGCCCAACTCCGTAAATTTCAGAACCGGTTCCCACCATGCCCCGACCATAGTTACTCATGGGTAAGCTAGCTCGTTGCTCAGCATACTGCCTAGAGTAGCCCTTTACAGATGCATTGGAAATATTATGGGAGGTAACATCCAAATTTCCTCTGGCAGTATATAAGGCTGATATAGCCACGTTAAATTCAAAAAAAGCTGATTTCAATTTTTATCCTCCCTCTGCTTATCTCTTTGATCATCTTCCGGCTCTACCGGTTCCGTTTACTACCTTATCTATCATACTATCGATGACATTCAGGATTCTGGCGGCGGCATTATAAGCATGTTGGTATTTCATCATATTGGTCATTTCCTCATCCAAGGAAACACCAGACATTTTTTCTTTCTTTGTTTGAGCTTGGGAAACCAATTCCGCCTGGGCTGCACAAAAGTTTTCGGCTTCACTGGTTTCTGTAGCAGTATTGTTTACGAAAGCTTTATAGGCTTCATCCACCGTCATGGCACTGCTGTCACCAAACTGAATGGGCATAGCCTTAACATCCTTCCATTTTGCCAGAATGCTTAGTACCAGCTCGGTATTTTCCAGCTCGCCTTCCTTGGGTGACAAGCAAAGCAAGTTATAGCCGCCGTTAACGGAGTCTAGCAATTTGGGGTTGATTTCCAGATTAACAATTGAATACAGTGCCTTCATGTCCAAGGTTCCATTGGCACGCAGCCTGTATTCAGACTGGTAAGGTGCAGTGGCATTTCCATTGGCATCCATTCCAAAACGATCATACTGTAAACGTTTGAACAATTCTGTAAAGCTCCGATTGTTATTCAAATCATAAGGGCCGTTAGGATCCGGAACGCCATTCTGTACGGGTGCAATGGCATCGTTAATTAAGGTGACTATAGAGTGAACGATGGTATCTAGCTGCCACTGTACCTTAGGAATAAAGGCTTTGTTTATATTAAAATCGTCAATGAAGTTTTGATCAGGCGTTTTCGCATCGCTAATGGCTTTATAAAGCGCATAACGAGGGTCCGTTGTAGCAACATTTGGGAGAGAGGCGGTATAGTTCGCTGGACTCATGCCTCTGGTGTAGAGAAGCCCTTTTAATAAACCGGCATCGGAGCCGTTTTCAGAGTTAATCGTTTCTGAATAATTAAATACAGGGCGATAATCCGATGCAGGGGTATCCCAAGGCAAGATGCCCTGTTCCTTTGTGAAGATCGGCTCTACAAAGGCATAGTCCTCCGCAGTATATCGGAGGCCCATTTTATTAATAACCCCGTTCATCAGCAGTTCATTCCCCTCGGACATAATATTGACAATTCCTCTGGGCGATTCCTTTACATCAATGCGTATAAGCTTTGATAGTTCGTCAATACAGTTGTTCCGGCTATCCCTGTAATCGTTTGCCCGGTCTCCGTTCATTTCAGCATCCGAAATTTTGTTGTTGTACATGTTGATTTCTTCTACCAAAGAGTTAATGCGATATACACTAGACTTAATTTGCTCATTAAGATTGTTCTGATAATCCACCATACGCTTGTAGGCATTTTGAGCCTTATCTAGGAAGGTAACTGCCGTTGAGATGAAAACACCCCGAGATTCAAGACCTGGCTGATAGAGACTCAGCTGGTTTAAGGAATCCCACAAGTCGGATACAATGGACTGCATCTTGTAGTCGCTTTGCAACTCACCAATGATGGTTTCGATTTCAAGACCGGCGTATACCTTACTCTCGTAAAAGCCGAGGCGTGTAACCTCACGGCGGTAAGACGCATCCAAAAATTCATTTCTAAGCTGCTTTATAGCAACCACATCAGCGCCAAGCCCCAGAGAGGTGACTCCGTTTCGGTCGTTGCCAATGCGCATATATTTAAAGTCCACTTGTTCGGTACGTTGTCTGGTATAACCGGGGGTGTAGACATTGGACATGTTATGGCCCGTAACCGACAACCCCATCTGGGCGGCCTTCAAACCGCTTGTCGCGATTGCAAGGCTTGTCATTCCGCTCATGATTACTTACCTCCAATTTTTAATCTCAGTCGTGAAGCACTACTATGTCACCATGCAATTAGCGTCTTGCAAAAGGAACATTCGGCAGCCAGCTCATCAGAAAAGGGATTCCGCGACTGAGGAAATTAACGCTTTGTATCAAAAAAGCCTTCCGCTCCTGATTTTTCTACGGCTCCGCGGATTAAGTTCATGCTATAGTCAATATAGGTAAGGGAATTATTAATTAACACCTGATTATGATCGTTCACTGCTTTCAGCTCATGCAAGGTCTTTTCTACGCGTTCTGACAGTTTTTTTAAATCCTCCTGCTCCTTTTGGCCTTCCAGTTTTTCAATTAATTGAGCAATGGTGAAGGTAGGATCCGTTACATTTAAAACGCTTCGAATATCCCTCATAAGTACCAAACGGGTATGATCCAGCTTTTGAATCTTATTGCAAATGATGGTTTCCAAATACGTAATTTTTTCTAAGGTTTTGGTGTCGTTTTCTATAATGACGGTCTTCTTTTCCAGAGATAGACCCAGCAGATCCTCATAAAAGCCCAACTGCTTTTCGATCGCACTGATCAGTTCGTTAACCAATCCTGCCACTTGACTCACCTTCGATTTTTAAGTTTTAAATTCTTTCGTTAATATTTGCTTATGCACACATTTTATATCATGAAAATTTTACTAAACCTAGCATTAAAGCAAAGACTTTCTAAAGGTGAGATAGTTGTCATAAATCTTCTTCGCTATATCAGAGGAGGTAACGTCATAAGTGCCGCTTTCCAGCTTTTCCTTTAAGGCCTCGACCTTCTCCTCCCGGATGTCCGGAACAGATGCAAGGGTTTTTATTGTATCTCCAAAGGCTCTGGCTTCCTCGGAAATTTTCAAGGTATCCTTGCTTCCCTCGGATTTGGAAGACTTACTCTTTACAATCTTTGAATTGCTGAATAGTTCATTGACTTTATAAGCCTGCAAAACCTTCAAATCCATAAAAAACACCTTCCTAAAATAAAATCAATTTGTACGTACCGGTTTGCCAGCCATAGACAGTGTGAGACAGTCGGGCCTTTTGGCACCGGCTTCAACCAAGACCTTTGCGCAAGCGTTTAGTGTATTCCCGGTCGTGTGTATATCGTCAAGCAGTAAAATTTTCTTAAGACTAACATCAATTTTTTTGCCCAACACAAAGGCATCCTTGATGTTCTCTTGCCTCCCTTGAGAAGACAAACTGCTTTGGGCCTTGGTGTTCCGCTTTCGTTCCAGGGCTTCTATTGCAGGGATCCCTGTCCGCTTTGAAAGCTGACGAGCCAACAGTGCAGCTTGATTAAAGCCGCGCTTACGCAACCTTTTTTGATGAAGCGGAACGGGAACGATACAGTCTATGCCCTCAAATAGTCTTCCATTTTTTTTGAGTGCGTATTCATACATCAAGTCCCCCAGTGCTTTCCCATAGGAAGCCTTCCGGCCATACTTGAAGCGGTAGATCATGGGCTTGACGGAGCTTTCGTAATAAAAAACAGAGGTGTGTTTTTCGTAAAAAAACACTTCACCTCTGCAAGTCTCACAACGATTAATGATTTCTCGTCCGCATACGGGACAGTTGGGTTCCCCCACCACAAGGAGCTTGCCTCTGCATTCGTCACAGAGCGATCCCAAGGAAGCTTCCCCTCTTGACTCTGGGAGAAGGATTTCCTGGCAGCCGATGCATTTTGGAGGAAACAGGAAATGCAAAATATTCAATGTAGCCTCCTTTGTATTCTTACAATTTTTGAAAGATCCTATAACAAGGAGCGCATGGAAATAATTTTTTTGTGAAGGGCAGAGTAGCGTCTGTCCTCTCGGTTGTTGTCCACCATTTTTTTGAGCATATCCGGCTGGCCGACAATGACTGCCAAGCTCTTGGCTCTGGTGACGGCGGTGTATAACAAATTACGGCTCATCAAAAGGGCGGGGCCGCTGTGAAGTGGCAGAACCACCACTCGATACTCACTGCCCTGGGACTTGTGTATCGTGATGGCATAGGACAACTCCAGCTCCTCTAGTTGGGCGTACTCATACTTCACGAGCTTGCTGTCTTCAAAAAGCACCGTGACCAGTTCTTCTCTATCATCAATCCGCTGAATGATGCCCTCGTCTCCGTTAAAGATGCCCGTCCCTTCTTCCACCTTTCGATTGGCGTGGTCAAGGAGTTGCCAGTTGATGCTATAGTTGTTCTTATTTTGCATAACCTTATCGCCCTCCCGAAAAATGATACTTCGGAATTCTTTTTCGTTCTTTTGCTTGGAAGGCGGGTTTAAGCGCTTCTGGAGAAGCTGGTTCAGATTATGCACACCCAAGGGCGATTTCCTCATGGGGGTAAGAACTTGGATTTCCTTCAACTTGTCGCAGTTAACGTAACTGGGGAGGCGTTTGGTCACTAGATCCAAGAGCGTATCAATGACCTCTTCCGCATTAATTCGTTTGATAAAGAAAAAATCCTTGTCCACCTCATTCAGAACGGGATAGAGGCCGTTGTTGATCCGGTGGGCATTCATAACGATGGCGCTTTCCTGAGCTTGGCGGAAAATTTCCACCAGGCGCACCACTGGAACGCAGCCGCTGTTGATAATATCCTTGAGCACATTGCCGGGGCCAACAGAAGGAAGCTGATCGACATCGCCTACCAAGATAAGTTTGGTTCCTGGGGCTACGGCCTTCAACAAGCTGCTCATAAGGGAAATATCCACCATGGAGGTTTCGTCGATAATGACCACATCGGCCTCAATGGGATTTTCCTGATTTTTTTCAAAGCTTTGTTTCGTTATGTCATCCGTCAGAAAATTGGTTACCAGCAAGCGATGGATGGTCTTGGCTTCCATACCGGTGGCCTCTGTCATGCGCTTAGCAGCGCGCCCCGTGGGAGCGGCAAGCTCGATTTTACTGCCATAGCCATTCAAGATGCTGATAACGGAATTGATGGTGGTGGTTTTACCCGTGCCGGGGCCGCCTGTAATGACCATGACACCAGCCTTCAAGGCCATTTTCACAGCCTCGGCCTGACCGGCGGCAAGCTGGATGCCGGTCTTTTCCAGCTCTTTAATTTTTTCTTCGGCGTTAACCTTGACTTCTGTATCCTCAAGGGACAACTCCACCAGCTTTCTGGCCACATAGCTTTCTGCATAATGCATACTGCTTAAGTAAACATTCACCCCATCTTCAACAGTTTCCTGAATGATGGATTTTTCAAATTGCAGCTGAGAAAAGCTATCTTCAATATACGCCCGATCTATATTCAGCAACTGCGCGCATTCTTGAATGAGCACATTTCTGGGCAGATAGACATGCCCCTTTCCCGTAGATAGACTGAGGACATAACGAATCCCAGCCCGGGAACGATAAGGAGAAATAGGCTCTATACCAACCTTAAAGGCAATTTCATCCGCTGTTTTAAAGCCCACTCCGTTAATGTCATCGGCTAGGCAATACGGGTTGGTTTTAATCATATTTAGGGTATTGTCCCGGTAGCGGTTATAAATTTTCAACGCCAGGGCGGGTCCGATCTGGAACTCCTGCAAGAAAAGCATTGCTCGTCTCAAGTCGGCCTGCTCGCGAAAAATGACCCCTATGTTCAAGGCTTTTTCCATAGGGATCCCTTTGACTGCGGTCAACTTTTCGGGTGCCTCTTCCATGACTTTTAAGGTATCGGGGCCAAACTGCTTTACAATTCGGGCAGCCAGGCGTTCTCCGATTCCTTTGATGACTCCGGAGGCCAAGTAGCGTTCGATAGCGGCCTCACCGGTAGGCAAGAGTTTCTCATAGCTTTCTACAGAAAACTGCTTCCCGTAGTTAGGATGATTGACAAAATTGCCGCTGATTTTCAAGCGTTCACCGGCCTGGGGACTATGGAGGTAAGCGACGCAGGTCAAATAGTCTCCGTCCTCTTCTTCTCCCGTCACGGAAAAATCAAACACGGTATACCCGTTTTCTACATTATTATATCTAATTGCTTCAATTAATCCTTCGTATTCCGGCATACGCATCCTCGAATGAATAAATTTAACTTTCGCTTTTAAAAATCTCCCGCTCGTCTTGCGCCAGGGACAGCTCTAAAATATTATCCAGAGAGTGGGCAACCACCACACTCCCGGTCAGCACGCAGACGATATTTTCCTTATTTTGGCCTATGAGTCTTCCCACATAGGTTTTATTGGTCAAGGTAATAAGCTTAACTCGCATACCTCGCCGATACGTTTGGCCTTTAAACAAGACGAAGTCCATGGGGAAGAGGTGGCAGCAGCGGCTGAACACTGCCTGAAAGTCATGCTCAGTATAATTGAGCTCTGACGAATTAACGACAATGACTTTAAAAAGTTTTGAGATTTTTAAAAGAATCCAGGTAACAAAAAAGGCCAGGACTGCGGCAAAAAAAATCTCCTCAAACGTAAACAAAAGATCGCTCCTTTTTGGTTAAGACCGTGGGGGAAGGAGGAGGAAAACTTTTTTCAAACGGCGAAAAAAGTTTTCCTCCTCTGAACCTACTTGTTGGTTCACCCCACTACCCCCTTCCTCCTCCTTTCAAAAAAGCCGGACGTTGGGGTTTGGGTATATGGGGTAGCAATAGTACTGTATCGAATGCTTGTAATTAATTATTTTTGATTTCCCATAGCACGGACTGGATAAATTGTTTGGCGGTACGGCCGGAGAGGCCTTTTTGGTTTTTCTCCCACATGAGGGCTTGGGTTTTTAAAAACTCGGGGTTGATATCCAGTCGTTCCTTTTTGGCTAGCTCCAGCACAATATTCAGGTATTGCTCCTGGGTCGGCTTGGGAAAGAAAATGGTCAGTCCAAAGCGGTCGGACAGGGACAATTTTTCGTTGATCATGTCGGTGTTATGGATTTCGTCGCCTTCGGAAGTTTTATCGCTCCATTTTTCCTGAATGATATTACGTCGATTGCTGGTGACGTAAAACAAAACCGTATCCGGCCGGATCTGAACACTGCCCTCTAGCATGGTTTTTAGGAGTTTGAAGTTGGTATCACTGCTCATTTCGGATTCCTCAAAGGACAGGTCGTCAATGAAGATGATAAAACGCTTGCCTCGGTTTTTGAGGTTTCCGAATAATTTTGGCAATAGGTTGATCTGATCCTTAGTGATCTCAATAAGCTTTAAGCCGTCACTTGAAAAGCGATTGACTAGGGACTTGACGCAAGAGGACTTGCCAGTGCCCCGTCCGCCCACCAACAGGACATTATTAGCAGGAACGCCCTTGATAAAGGCTTTGGTATTATCAATGAGCATATCCTTTTGCTGGTTGTAGCCTATAATCTCGTCAAAGGTAATGGGATCTGCGTTGTTGATGCTGATCAACTGTCCGTCCTCATCCAAGCGGAACATCGCAGACTCTGACAGGCAGCCACAGCCTAATTTCTGATAGTACCATATGAGAGATTCCATGACGGAAGCTTCTGTATCTAGGTTTTCCATTTGCTCTACATATGAGTTTTCAGGAAAGGCACCGGTGTATTCATAGATTTTTTCGCTCTTTCCAATGTTCTCACACAAATTTTTAATATCGAAACGCATTAAGGAAATGAGCACGCCAATATCCTTCATAGCAAACTGATACAAGGAACTGTTCTTCTGAACCTCTCCCCGTTCGCAAGAGATGGAGAAAATATTTTCATCATACAAAAACAAGTGTATGCAAAGCTTTTTCAGCACATTCCCTTTAAACCCAAGCACTTCGGCGGCATGGATCAGTTCTGAAATAAATTCATAGTATTTGCAATTAATGAGATAGGGGTTTGGCTCTCTGGCCAGAAGATTTAAAAGCCCATACAAAGCGGTAATAGCCGGATGCTTTTTGATATTTTTATAAACAAATAAACTATCCAGTTTATCTAAAATGCTCTCAAAGTAAATCTTATCTCTTAGCATACAAAACTCCTTTTCTTATATGTACGGCTTACTTACGTCAATCATACCCTCATGAATCCCCAAGACTGTGCTTTCCCTTTTTAATTGCTCAATAACCTCGCTGTTGATTTCCTCACCAGGAACCAAAAGCGGAATGCCGGGTGGATACGGCACGACAAATCCGGCTGCAATGCGATGTTCCGCCTCATTTAGAAAAACCCTTTCCTTGGGTTGCTGCATGGCTTGGCTGATTTTGAGGCGGGTTTTGGGCGGTTTTTGATTGTGTTCTTCATTTAGGTGGGTAGGGATGCGTTGGACTTCATTGTGATTCAATTCATTTTCGCAGAGCTCATCCAGTTCCATGATGGCCTTTTTGAGTCGGGCAAAACCTTCCTTGGTATCCGCAACACTGGTCATGCCCAAAACCATGCTGCCTCTGGCGTATTCCATTTGGATACCGTAGTTTTTTCGCAAGAGGCTTTCCAGGTATTGCCCTCTGATACCCTTTGAGTGAAACACAAGCTTTCCTAAATCCAGATCAAAAACTGCAGAGCCTTTGTCATGGTTGTTGGAAGGAGAGGCTGAAATCATCTCCTTGGACAAGAGGCGAAGAGTACGCAGTTTTTCCATTTCCTGACGAAATTCTGTCAGTCGTAGGCAATAGTTACGGAAAGGTTGTTCCATCTCAGCGTGAATCCAGCGATCCATCATCCCCATGAAAAAATACGAGGGGCTGGAGGTTTGAAGCATAGTCAGGTAGGCTTTCAGCTTCTCCTGATCAATGAGCGTTCCTTGAACATGCAGCGTCCCGCATTGTCCGGGAAGGGGCAGGGTTTTGTGCTGACTCTGAATCACCAGATCGGCTCCGCAGTGCAATGCACCCTTGGGAAAAAGCTTGCTGTAAGGGAAGTGAGCCCCATGCGCTTCATCCACCAGTACAGGAATGTTTCTCTCATGGGCAAGGCGTACGATGGCTTCAAGATCCGAGACGATCCCCTCATAGGTGGGGCTAGTGACAAACACAGCCTTACAGCGCTCCCCAGATTGCTTTAAGACTTCCTCTAAATCCTCCGCTGCAATGCCCCCAGGCAGTTCACCCAAGCGCCTGGGGTAGACATAACGAGCGCTTCCCCCTGACAGGGCCAAGGCAGAGAAAAAACTCTTGTGACTGTTTCTTGCAGCCAGAATGAAGCTTTCATCATCAGAATCCTGGGACAGCGAATCCGCCGAAAGCGCTTCCTTACTTCCGTTCAGGACAAAAAGTACCGAAGCCAAAATTCCCACAGTGGATCCATTGATCAGCAAAAAACTTTCATCTGCTCCGTAACGTAAGGCAAAGGCCTTTTGGGTCTCCAGAATCTCCCCGCAAGGGCTTAGAAGATTATCCGTATCATTTAGCTCCGTCATATCCAAGCCCGCAAAGTCCAAGCTGAGATACTTTTTTAAAAATTCTCGGTTCCGCTTATGACCTGGCATATGAAATGCGTAAATGTTCTCCTTGTCGTAGCGGAGCAGGGCGTCATAAAGACTCATCGTACACCTTCCTTTTGAAAGCCTGGGATAGGCTTGATTCTGTACATTGCAAATGAACCGTATTAGTGTTGACAAATAGGTCATTATGCTTTACATTTTTAGAGAGCCACAAATTAGATAAACAAGGAGGTTTGTATATGTCAACAGACTTAGCGGTATTAATGCTTATTATTTTCATCGGGCTCTATTTCACCATCATCGAAATCTTTACGGTTCTGTTTATTTTAACCGGTCTACCAGAATCGAAAGCAAGGTTTCAAGTGATATCCATGCTTACCAACAGCGGATTTACCACCACGGAGAGTGAGATCATAACCTCCTCCAGAAAGCGGCGCAAGCTAGCCATGTTAACCATGCTTTTCGGTTATACCTTCACAGTATTGATTGTTTCAATGCTGCTCAACTTTATTATTTCCATACCGAAGCGCAGCATTCCCAATCTCGTCCGCTCGGTTACATACGTCTTTATTTTTGCCGCTGGATTTTACAGTATTTACAAGCTTCCTTCCAGTAAAACCAAGTTTTATAACACCATTCGAAAAATTGGCTCGAGGATCATGTTTTCAAAAAACGCAAACACGTTTTTGGTACTAGATAATTATGGAGAGAATGTCATTGCTGAAATGATTTTAGTAGACCTACCACCCATCCTAAAGGACAAAACCTTGGCTGAATCCCAAATTCGAAACAAGTACAGTATTCAGATTTTAGCCATCCGAAGCGAGAATGCCACCAAGGCAGATATTACCGGAGAAGAAGTGATTAAAGAAAAGGACAGGATCATTCTGTTTGGCCCGATGAAAAATATTAATGAGGTCTTTAATCAAAAGCCCTCATTTTAGTAAACCAACAGTTCCTTGCCATCCAAGGCCTCTGGATTAATGAGTCCTTCAAGGCTCTTGGGTATGGTTATTTTATTGGGATCCCCATCAGAAACATAGCGCTCGCGGGGGTATTGCTCATTTCTTCTGAGCTGCCAACCCATATCTGTTGCTTCAACATCCGAGCCCCGAAGCCTTGGGATGTTCAGGCGATCAAATTTTACACTGACGGGATTTGAGGAAGCCCCACTTTGCCCCTCACGCAAGGCACAGATATACTCGTATGCATGGCCTTCGTAGCTGCCTTGCAAGGCTAGGGGGCGAAGCTCTGAGCTTGGTCTTTCTCCGTAGGGATAAGCCAGGCTCATCAGTGAACCGCCGTAACTTTCTTTGATGAACTTGTCCAGCTTGCCGATTTGGTATAAAACCGAATCGGCATTTTGTTTACCCAAACGGACATGGTCATAGGTGTGATTACCCAGTTCAAAGCCCTGCTCCTGCAAGTATGCAAAACGTTCCTCCAGGGTACCGTCACCTTGGAAAGGTTCCTTGTAGCCATTCACGTAAAAAACAGCTTCCTTGCCGAAGTCTGGATGTTCTTCATAGAAGCGATTCAAGATATCCACGGCACAGTCCTTTTGTGGGACCAGTTTCCCGTTATCATTCACCAAAGAAAAGGCCGTACTTAATCCGTCATCAAAGGTCAAAACCAGAGGCGAGTAGCCGCGGGGAACTTTAATGTCGTTCTTCATTAAATCGGTCAAAGAAATCAGTCGATACTTTAAGGCATAGAAAGTCTGCAAATCCTGTTTAAAGTTATCAATGCTCCTGTCATAGGGGCTTTTTATTTTTTCAGGGCTAAGGCCGTGGTACATGATAATCATAACGGAAGCAGCCTCGTTGGGGAGAAGCTCATCCTCCGCTTGAACAGAGATTGTCTCCTGGCTTGAAAGCAAGAAGGACAACAGGATAGCCACAGAAAAATTGGCTGCCAAACACTTGAATTTGAGCCTCTTATGAACCTGATGATCCTCCCGGTTCTTTCGACTCCACAGTTTATTGCGTAAACGCAAAATGATCAATCCTCCCGGTTTCGAGATATCCCCCCTTATGGTAAAGCTTCAAAGCTTCGCTGTTCTTAGTATCTACATACAAGACCGGAATCAAAGCCTCTTTTAACAGTTCCTTGGAAACGAAACTTAAGAAGCTTTGTCCGTAGCCTTTCTGACGAAAGGGCCTGTGTGTGTAAAAATAATTAATTCTGCCAAATCCGAAGCTTTTACTGCTGATGATGCACATGGAAACGATTTCTTCGTTTCCTCTGTAATAATCCCCCCAGGCCAGCAGCCGCTCTTGTAAACAAAGAGATTCGGCCATGCCTATATATCTTTGAAACGGGTTTGTCCGGGAAAAATTTTCTTCCTCAAAACACTTTATATACCCAGCTATTTTTCGTAGGGCTTCATGGTTTGTAAGCGAGTAGGGTCTGCCCTTGACAACAGGACTTTTGGGTTCTTTGCAATAGAAGGCTATGTGATGGTATTCTAGGTCGTATCTACACTGGACTTCACTCGAATACCATTTTGCAAATGGAAGCGCCAACTCTGTGGCTCCCGCAACCCCACATAATAAAAACCCTTCTGTAATCAGATGCTCAGCAAGGGCTTTCAAGAGTCGGCTCTGTATTCGTGATGGATCGGCTGCCCAAAGCCATAGGGGCTTTCCTTCCACCAAAACCGCAACTAATTGATTTCCGTAGCGAAAGGTCACATGGGGCCCGCTGATCAGGTCAAAAAGCATGTGATATTGCACCTGATCTTGAAAAGAAAGCCCTTTGAAAAAACGGCAGTCCTGTTCGTTAATTACTTCAAAAGCTATGTTTGTATTCATGTCCCTCAAGCGTTAACTAATTCAAGAATCTTGCCGCCGATGGAGGTGATGGGGAGCACATAGTCCACAGCCCCTAAGTCCACAGCGACCTTGGGCATACCATACACCACGCAGGTCTCCTTGTCCTGAGCAATGGTCTTGGCACCGTTCAAGTGCATTTTCATCAAGCCTCTAGCACCGTCTGCACCCATCCCCGTCAAGATCACACCGATGGCCCTATTCTTGACCAGATCCGCGACAGAATCAAATAAAATGTCTGCCGCCGGGATCACCCCATGTACCTTTGGTCCTGTGAACAAATCTACTGCCAGCTTGGAGTCCTTGCGGATCAGCTTAAGATGGACACCAGCCGGGGCGATTAAGATTTGCCCCCGTTGTAAGTACTCCCCCTGCTCTGCTTCCTTGATACTGAAGGGATAGATATTGTTCAGACGATCAGCAAAGAGCTTGGTGAAGCCAGAAGGCATATGTTGCACAACAATCGTGGGAGGAAGGTTTGCACTTTGGACAGACAGGGACTTGAAGACTTTTTCCAGAGCATCCGTCCCTCCTGTGGACGAGGCAATGGTTAAAATTTTAGAGTTGATATCCGCAGCTCGCATGGAATCCACTTTTCGGCTGTTCATTCCGTTAAAATCCAGCAGCTTTGTGTAAAGATGGGTAAAGTATAGATTTAAAGCTGTCGGAGAAGTAAGGGGTTTTTGAATAAATTCCTTTACTCTGAGCGAAATATAATTTTTCGCAGCCAGCTGGGAGATTCCGGTTAATATAACTAAAAGCTTATATTTTTCAGTATAAGAGGATAAAAGGGGTGCTGTCACCGTGACGCTATCCAAATCAACTAAAAGTACATTGTTGGATATACGGCTAAATTTTGATTCCAGTTCTGCACTGTTTGTGGCATTGAGCAAGATTTCGATTCCAGCTTTGTTTTTTAAGCCGTCTTTACAAAGATTGTAGAAAGAGACGCTTGCCGTAAGTACGATAACTCTAACTGCGCCCATGCGATCCTCCTCCCTTACTTATATTCAGTCACGTTCAGATTTGCAAAGCCGCAATGCAAATATTCTTATGTCTCATATCGTGGAAGACGGCTTGGTAAAGAATGTGTAGACTGAGTATATGATACAATTGAGGCACTCATGTACTGCTTAGCATTTTTTTCAGCCGCAAGGATGCGGCATAAACCAGATTTTTTTTAGACCCCATAGCAGTAACTGCTTCGATGGATGATTTCATATCTAAGCCTCTGACCAGACAATCCACCAATAAGCCCTCTAAGGTTCTGGCTTGGTCGCTCTCCTTCTCCTCTTCCTCTTTTCCTTCGTTTTCCTCGTCTTTATCCTTGGTCTTGTTGATCACAAGCGTATACTCCCCATAACTTACCCGGGGATTTTGTGTCAGCTCTTCTATGACTGCCTCCGATGTTCCAAAATACACGCGCTCGTGCAGTTTGGTGATATCGTTGAACACACAGACTCTTAGATGACGAATCCCGCCTTCTGCAAAAAAATCCTGGAATTCCGTCAGCAGTTGGATCACTCGATTGGGGGATTCGTAGAGCACAAAGGTCTCAATGGGGCTTTCCAGCATGGCCTTCAAGCTCTGATGGCGCTCTTTTTTGACGCGACTTAAAAAGCCGTAAAATGAAAATTGCTCCGAGGGAAGCCCTGAAGCGGAAAGTGCGCTGATCAAAGCGCAAGAGCCCGGCACCGCAACCACAGGAATCCCCTGGCTGCGGCAAGCCCTGACTAATTCAAAGCCCGGGTCTGAGATGCAGGGCGTACCTGCATCGGAGACCAGGGCAATATCTTCGTTCTCTACCAGTAGCTTATGCAAATACTCCCGAGTTCGGGACTGTTCGTTATGCTTATGGTAGGAGGAAAGCTTTGTTTTAATCTCAAAGTGATTGCAAAGCTTGAGGGTGTTTCTGGTGTCCTCGGCAGCAATCAGATGAACCGCTTTTAAGGTTTCGAGCGCTCTTTTAGAGAGATCGGAAAGATTGCCGATGGGCGTGCTTACAACATACAGGCTACCCATTACGCCAAGGCTTCCCCGAACTTTTTGCCGAATTCAAAGGCTTCCGCCAACTGTTGCTTGGAGGGGTTAAAGCAAATCTTCAATCCTGGTAGTGGCATTTTAAATTTAAGCTGTTTCAGTCTGGCTTCGATATTCCCCACAGCTTCTCCGCTCCAGCCGTAGGAACCAAAGGCCCCCGCCAGCCTGCCTTGGTGAATGATGGGGTTTAAGCCCACCAAAATCTCCATAATCGGCGGAAGAGCATCTCCGATTAAGGTTGGGCTGCCAACCAGCAAGCCTTTGCACTCATTGATCTTTTCCACAACTTCATTTTTATCCGCATCTACCAGGTCATACAAATGTGCCTGAACATTCGCAGCCTCCAGGCCCTTCTTGATTTCCTCAGCTAGCTTCTTTGTATAGCCATAAGCGGTAACATAAGGAATAACAACTTCCTTTTTTAATGGAAGAGGCTGAGACCATTCTTTATAGAGTTGGATGTACTTCGGAATCTCTTCTACCAGAACAGGCCCGTGTCCGGGACAGATCAGCTCAATATTGTCAAGCCCTAAAGCTTCCAAGCGATCAATGGCCTTCAAGACATAGGGTTTGAAAGGACCCATAATGCAATCGAAATAATATTTATATGCATCAATAAACTCGCGATTGATGGCTTTGTTTGTAATTTTCTCGTCACAGAAGTGGCAGCCGAAGGAGTCACAGGTAAAGAGCGCCTTGTCTTCCTTAATATAGGTGTACATAGAGTCCGGCCAATGTAAGAAGGGTACAGAAATAAACTCAAGGGTCTTATCGCCCAGACTGAAAGTGTCCCCATCTTTGGCTACGATGGACTTGAATTCCTGATTAATGATTTCTGATGCGAACTTCAATGAAGTTTGGCTTCCAATAACTGTGGCATTGGGGCAGAGTGAAAGCAGCCGTCCAACACTACCCGCATGGTCGGGCTCAGTGTGGTTGATAACGATAATGTCTATATCCTCAAGCTTTGTGATGGTCTTTAAACGTTCCAAGTACTCGTCAAAGAAAGTTTCCTTTACTGTTTCAAAAATAGCGGTCTTTTCGCTCCCCTTCACAACATACGAATTATAGGTCGTGCCGTAATCCGTATGCATAACAATATCAAACACTTTAATCTTATAATCCAAGGCTCCCGCCCAGTAGATTCCATTTTTTAATTCCATTTTTTCCTCCATTAACATCGTAAATGATCTTTTAGTTTTTTCATGGCTTTATTAATTCAATTTTAATTATTACCCCATGTCCGGCTTTTTTGAAAGAAGAGTCAACTAAATATGTTATTAAAGTTTTCTTTGATTTCGCCTTTTGAGTAGGCTTGTACTAAAGCCTCCAGATCCTTGATTTTTGCCTTGATCCGAAGTCCTACGTCCGTTTTGCCTACCCGTTCCCGTTCCTTCTTGTACTCAATGTAGTTGATGTTGGATACAATATCTGCTTCGTTTTCGATGGTTTCCCGCATGGAGGTAAAGGGCTCGTGAGAGGCCAGTAGTAGCCCCTGGGAATTGTAAATCAGAGTGTAACCCGCAAATCCGGTGACGCTTTGATAGGCCTTGGTAAAACCTCCGTCTATCACTAGCATTTTCCCGCCTGCCTTGACAGGGTTTTCGCCCTTGAGTACATTGACGGGTACGTGACCGTTAATGATCCGGGCTGTTTCAGGATTCAGACCGAAATCCTTCAAAATGTTCATGCACATTTGAATATTCTCCCGTAGAGAATAATATGGATCCTTGGCTTCCTCCCAGGTGCTTTTGTCATCTATAAAATAGCGCTCAAAGGTCGCCATTCGGTTTTTCCCGTAGAGGGGCGAATCTGGCCCGCACCAGAGATACCACTGGTAGTCCAAGCCTTCCTGTTTTTCCTTGCTGCCAGAGGCTGAAAAGTAGCCTTGTCGAACCAGAACCTCTGCCTGATCCAAAAGGGCCTTGCCGCTGTAGGCCTTACCCTTGATTGTAACGGCTTTGAAACTACCGTCGGGGTTTACGGGGATGCACCCGTGATAGAGCAGATTTTGATTGTAGACCCTGTACATGCTGCCCTTGTTCAGCAAAAAGCGTACATGCTCTTGTAGCTTGCTGCTATTTAAAAAGGAAAAGCGTATCTTTTCGATCAGCTGCGCTTCTTCCTCGCTGAGCTTGAAGGGATCCTGTTCGTCTATCGTGGGGAAGTCATGGTCGTTTAATAGATATTCTCGGCCTTCTATGGTAACGCTTGCTTGGGTTTGGTCATTGTCTTTTTTCAGTTTGAGTGTTTGCAGTAAGAGGCGGTCATCCATATCAAAGTCGTTCCTTTTGATAATCTGAGCCTCCAGCTTGAGCTGAATGACCGTGATGGCCTTATGCATCTTTGTGACCAAATCAATCTCGCTGTCCCAGACCACTTCGCCCTCCGAAACAGAATCCGAGGCTTCAGAAACAGCTTCGGATGTTGCCAGTTCAGGACGAAACTGTTTTCCGCAGGAGCGGTAGGTGGCCATGGCAAAGGTAGCCAAGGGAATTAAATTGATACCATAGCTTTCCTCAATTATGTGCAAATTATTATACCGAGCGGAAATTCGCAGCACATTACAGATACAGGCTTCACTACCGCTTGCCGCTCCAATCCAATTAATGTCGTGATTGCCCCACTGAACGTCCACAGAATGATAAGACAGCAGCACATCCATGACCTTGTCAGGCGCTCGACCCCGGTCGAAGATATCACCAATAATATGTAGGTGGTCGATCGCCAGATGCCGAATCACATTGGAGATGGCAATGATAAAATCCGGTGCTCGGTTCAAGCGGATGATGGAGTCGATAATCTCCGCATAGTAACCCTGCTTATGGGTTCCCATGCAATCCTCATGGATCAATTCTTCAATAATATAAGCAAAATCCTTATCCAGAGCCTTACGAACTTTGGAGCGGGTGTACTTAGAGGAAACCCGCTTACAAATGGTCACAAGGCGAAACAGAGTAATCTTGTACCAGTCCTCCATGTGACTGATCTTTTTTTTAATCAAGTCTAGCTTTTGCTCTGGGTAATAAATCAAGATAGCAAGGTTTTTCTTCTCAGATTCCATCAGAGCGTTGCCAAACAGTTCTTCAATATAATTTTTGATAACACCAGAAGCATTACGCAGTACATGATTAAAGGCCAAATATTCCCCATGAATATCCGACAAAAAATGCTCTGTGCCCTTGGGGAGATTCAAGATGGCTTGCAGGTTGATGATCTCAGTGCTGGCTGAATTAATACTGGGGTACTGTTCCGCCAAAAGCTCCAAATATTTCATGGAAAAATCCATACCCCTACCTCCCTTTTATTGGCCAATGGGACTTCACAGTGACCATTTTGCTAGGATTTTACTAGATAATTCTCCCGACTTCAAGTACTTTTGAAAAATTATATTTTATTTTTCACACTTAGAGGCTTTTCGCATAAGATAGGATTGAGGGGTGTACAACTCCTAAAAATTCTTTAAGGAGGAAAAAATATGGGTATGGAATTTGCCAACAACAACATTATATTTGAGAACCTTTTCAGATATATCGGTCAAACGGTAACAGTATTCACTCAGAGCGGCGGCTTATCCGGCAGTGGGTTTACAGGTGTTCTACTTGCAATTGACAACAACTGTATCCGACTTTTGGTCAGCGAAGGCGAAGCTCCTTGCTGCCCAGTCGGAAGTGCTTGCACAGGAAACTGGAGTCCTTTAGGCAATGTAGCAGCCAATCAAGGTTTTATCGGCAATCCGCTTGGCGCAATCTGCGTGATTCCGATTTGCGCTATCGTTTGCTTTACTCATAATGCAATTGGTTAATAAAGAGTAGGCCACAAAAGCTACAGAGGAGTACTAAAGTCTAACGATGAACACGCAAAAAAGTGCAGGGCAACTTTGCCTTGTGCTTTTTTTAGTTCCCCTTCGTTCTTCTTATGCTATAATAGAAAAAAATACATAACACTTGGAGGAACATATGATTATTAAGAACAAGGAAGGCATTTTGAAGTTTAACCAATATCTGGAGCTTTGTGAGGAGGATCTGAATGTCCTTGGGGCTGTTGCGGAGGAAGTGGCTCAGTCTCCTCGGCTCACGAGGTTGGCAGAGGATCTGTATGATCGCATTTTTAATAAGCGGCTTGTATTTCAGGAAGTGAGCGGAATGGTAGCCGGGGTTGAGAACAATGCTTTTAATGGGCTGCTTTGGGCACTGGTCTATGTTTCTGGGATGGATTCGTTGATTGCTTTTTATGAGCACAACCAGATTGATCTACAAATCATGGCGGACACCGTAAAGGATTTGACCCTGTGGATGCGGAATCACAAGACCCGTTACGGCTACTGCGGACTGGCGACTTATCCGTGGAACTGGAACGCCTTTACTGGCAACATCTTCCGCTTGGGTAGGCTTCAATTTATTCCCAATGTCTATGAAGAAAACAACTATGTGTTCAGAAATAAAAAAACCGGAGAACTGGTTGTTCTCTCTGGTGGTGGGGCTAAGTTTCGTTCGGACGGCTATGCCAACGGCAGCGGTGATCTTTCTGAGGAACATCCAAGCACAAGCCTCTTTCGCCGCAATCTGTTTGTCACGGTCGGCAACGAGGTAGACTACAACGGCAGAATTGGCAAGCTACTGTACTTAGACAACAAGGAGTACGAATGTGTCTTTAAAAAGACCGATCCCATACTGGAAATCCATGTTCCTCAGGGGCCCAAAATAGATCCGGCTGAATGTGAAAAGTCCTTGAACTGGGCTAAGACCTTCTTTAAGGAACATTTCGACTACGATTTCAAGGCCTTCACCTGCTGGTCTTGGCTTTTGGATCCCAGCGTGGGCAATCTAGCCGGAGAGAACTCAAACATTAACCAATTTGGCAAGCGATTTAGAAAGACCCCGAATGCTAGCGGACGCGGCGACTGGAAGTTCTTTGCCTTTGAGAAGAACTTTTCAAGCCTAGAGGATGCCCCCATCAAAACAGCCTTTCAGCAACGCTTGATCAATGAGGCTAAGAATGGACATGTATTTAGGGCGGTATCCGGATTTATTTTACGATAACTGGTTCAGTTGCCAAAAGTAGGCTCAAGGCTTATGCAGAGCCTTTGTATATAGTAAGCTAATGAATTTAATTTATTAAAACATATAAAAATATTTAATAAAT
>CAZSXS010000051.1:0-27391 GCA_964611385.1 uncultured Defluviitaleaceae bacterium | reverse complement strand
AAACAGTTTATTAAGCAATATTAAACTTAATCGGGTGTAACCCCACACCCTCTATTCCGTCTGCATATGCGTTCGGAAATACTTTTCTTGTTATGTTATAGCTTCCGTTACAATCAGCGTTTATCAATGTTCCATTACTTGAACGGTACATTCCTCGTTTGATGCGTTTACCGCTGAAACTGCGCTTTTCACCAACAACCCTTTTGGGTATCACGTCACTGTCAAGGAAACTTGCCTTGCTTGTATAGCTTTCTTCCGCAACGATACAGTCAATACCGACCATTGCACATTTGTATTGTAACATCTGAATTAACATTGCATATGGTATCTGCACAAAGTTTTGATTGTTGCGTTTGCCGATATTTACTTCCTGTTTCCAGTTCGTGTTGTTGCCGATTACGAGAGTATCAATGCGGTTTTCAACAAGATAATCAACTATAAATCTACTTGTCTTATGCAAACAATCTTTTACTTTGTTGTTGCGTTTCAATATTAATCTTTGAATACGTTTCGTTGTCTTACGTTTGTTATCTGTTTCAGCTTGCGACTTTAATTCAGCTAAACGCTTGTTGTAGTAATGATTTACACTTTTAATAATCCTGCCGTTAATAACAATAGGTGTAAATCCTATGTTATTTGTCAAGGTTGCAAGGTTATTCAAACCTAAATCTATTCCCGCAATGCGTTCATGAATAGCTTTAACTTCGGGTTTTTCAATTTTATAGATGACTTCAACAACAAATATACTGCCATTCGGCACAATGCGGACTTGTTGCAATCCGTCTGTTATGTTTGTTCTTACCTTAAAATCACCTTTTGGAAATTTGATATATCCATCTTTAATCTTGCATTGTTGATTGGTAAAAACAGCTATACTCCGTCCGTCTTTCGGCTTGTAGTGGGGTAATTTAGGTCTGCCTAAATACTTATCTTTGTTTTTAGTCCAGTCCTTAATTGCCTTAAAAAACGAAATCCAGTTTTTATCAAGCAACCGCAAAATCTGTTGTGACGTTTGAGCGGGTAACGCTTTATAACAATCAGCACTTTTGCATAACAGGTCTAAATCGTTATACCTTATCCATTTTTTGTTGTTGATAAACTCTTGACGGACAAGATAATTAGCATAGTTATATAGGTTTTTAGCCCCAAAACAAATATCATTACAATACTCCCAAAGACTGTGGCTTGACTTAATCTGTATTTGATGTGTCAATGTCATCTGTGTCACCGCCTTGCAGTATTTCTTTGATTTTTTGCCCTTTACGTTTGCTGTACAACTTCATACTGTAACAATGTAATAAACTGACAATTTCTTCAAAAATTTCTTCGCTGTCAAGTTTCGCAGAACCTACTTCGCTCATAACAACAATTTCACAGTTATGTTGCTTGAAAAGATAATGAAAAAGCTCAAAACCCACTCTTGACAATCTGTCTTTGTAAGTGATAACTACTTTTTCAACCTTGCCGCTCGTCACATCATCAAGCATTTTGAAAAAGTCCTTTCTTTTTTCAAAACTTATCCCGCTTGCAATATCGCTAAACACTCCCGATACTCTGTAACCATTGCTAAAACAAAACTGTTTCAACAATTCGATTTGATTATCTAAGTCCGCTTCTTGTTTGTTCGTTGAAACACGCGCATAAACATATGTTTTACGCTCAACGTCTTTGTTGAAAAGCTTGTAAATATCCTCGTCAAGATAATCGTATTGACCGTTTGGCATTACTGAAACAGATATTATCCCTGTTTTAACATACTTTGTAAGCGTGGGTCTTGTTATTTGCAGTAGTCGCAACACTTCTTTAGATTTCATTTAACCACCTCTTTATTATTATATCACCATAAAGAGGTCATGCCAAATGTTTTGTTAAAATACTTAATGTGTTTTAATTATGTTAATTTAATTGCAATTCATATCTGAACAGTAATTTATTCATTTTACCCAATTCTACTGCCACAAAAAAAGAAGCATAAGCCATAAGCCTATGCTTCACCTAAAATTCTACTGTGCCCTAAACAACCACGTCCGGCTTTTTGAAAAGGGAAGAAAGGGGGGAAGAAGGTGTTTACTACTTACATTCCCTGTTCACGCTTCGTGTACGTGGTGTGTAGTAGCTCGTGAGCCTTGTGGCTGTAGGGCTTCTCAAGGAATTCTTCGTAGAGCTTGATGATGTCTGGATTCTCGTGGGAAACACGAATGGCCTTGCTTCTGTCCTCGTCGTAGAGGGCTTGGGCTCTCTTGGCTACAACCTCAATGTCGTTGGCATGATAAGGTTGTCCTCCGCCGCCGACACAGCCGCCGGGGCAGGCCATGATTTCAATGGCGTGGTAGTCTGCCTTCTTGTCTCGGATGGCTTCCAAAAGTGTTCTGGCATTTCCTAAACCGTGCGCGATGGCAATCTTTAGCTCAAGGTCGCCGATGTTGACGGTGGCTTCACGAATGCCTTCCATGCCGCGAAGCTGTGTAAACTCAATCTTTTCAAGCTTCTTGTTGGTGAGCCATTCTGTAGCGGTACGAACAGCTGCTTCAATTACGCCGCCGGTGGTGCCGAAAATAACGCTGGCGCCGGAGGACTGGCCCATGATGGGGTCAAAGTCTTCGTCAGGCAGATCGTTAAAGTTCAACCCAGCTTCACGTATCATGGAAGCCAATTCACGAGTCGTGATAACATAGTCTACATAGCCTCTGTTGCTCTCGTCCGCAAGCTCCGGTCTGGCTGCCTCAAATTTCTTGGCCAAGCAAGGCATAACCGATACAACCACAATCTTTTGTGGATCTATGCCCAGCTTCTCGGCTAAGTAGGTCTTGGCTATGATGCCGAACATTTCGTGAGGTGATTTACAGGAAGAAGGAATGTCAAGTAGCTCGGGGAATTGATGCTCAATGAACTTCACCCAAGCAGGGCAGCAGCTGGTCAGAATAGGAAGGGTTCCCTTGTTCTGAATCCGGTGGATCAGCTCAGAAGCTTCTTCCATAATGGTCAAGTCTGCCGCAAAGTCGGTGTCCATTACCCGATCAAAGCCAAGGCGACGTAAAGCAGCTACCATCTTGCTGGTAACATTGGTGCCAATCGGATAACCGAACTCTTCGCCAAGGGCTGCACGGATAGCCGGAGCAGTCTGTACAATCACGAATTTATCCTTGTCGGATAAAGCCGACCAAACGTTGCCTGTGTTGTCCACTTGGGTCAAAGCGCCAGTGGGGCAGACGGAAACGCATTGGCCGCAGAAGGTGCAGGCCGTGTCGATCATGGGTAGATCAAAGGCTGTACCGATGGTGGTTTCAAAGCCTCTGTGTACGGCGGAGTAAACGCCTACAGTTTGAACCTTGTTACACATGGTTTCGCAGCGACGGCACAGAACGCATTTCTCGGGATTGCGAACCAAGGAGTAGGATGAGGTATCCTTCTCAAATTTGTTTCTGTGGCCCTTGTCCTTAATCTCACGGATGCCAAGCTCGGCAGAAAGGCTTTGCAGCTCGCAGTTTTGGTTTCTGACACAAACCAGACAGTCTCTGGGATGGTTGGAAAGGAAAAGTTCGATAACCTTCCGTCTAGCCTTGATGGCTCTGAGGGAATCGGTGCGAACAACCATACCATCTGTGACATAGGTGGAGCAAGCGGGAGCCAGGTTTCTGCGGCCCTCAACTTCAACCATACACACACGGCAGGTTCCGACTTGGTTCACCATTTTGATATCATGAAGGTTCAGGTGACAAAGCGTTGGAATGTTTGCGCCCGCTTTACGAGCGGCATCCAGAATCGTACTTCCGGCTTCGACCTCAACTTTGTTGTTATTGATTGTAATCGTCATTTTTCAATCCTCCAAAGACCTTATTCTTTTACAATTGCCTTTGTGGGGCACTTAGAGAAGCAAACGCCGCATTTGATACATTTTTCCTGAATAATCTCGTGGGTTTTCTTCCGTTCACCCTCAATACAAGGTACTGGGCAGTTTCTGGCGCAAATGGTACAGCCGATGCACTTCTCAGGAATAATTTTATACTTTAACAAGTCGGTGCAAGCGCCGGAAGGACATCTCTTTTCATGGACATGAGCTTCGTACTCATCAAAGAAGTACTGTAGGGTAGACAAAATAGGGTTGGGAGCTGTTTGACCCAGGCCGCAAAGAGACGTATCCTTGATAACCTCACCCAATTCTCTCAGTTCGTCCAAATCCTCCTTGGTGCCGTTGCCCTTGGTGATTTTTTCCAGAATCTCATGCAGACGTCTGTTTCCGATACGGCAGGGAGTGCACTTGCCGCAGCTTTCGTCCACGGTAAACTCCAGGTAGAACTTGGCGATGTTAACCATACAGTCGTCCTCGTCCATAACAATCATACCGCCGGAGCCCATCATGGAACCGATTTGAAGAAGGTTTTCGTAGTCAATCTTTAAATCCAGCATGGAAGCAGGAATACAGCCGCCGGAGGGGCCGCCAGTTTGTACAGCTTTGAATTCCTTGCCGTTGCGGATGCCGCCGCCTACATTATAAATAATCTCGCGGAGGGTAATACCCATGGGAACCTCAACAAGACCCACGTTATTGATCTTACCGGCCAAAGCAAACACCTTGGTGCCCTTGCTCTTTTCGGTACCAATACTGGAGAACCACTCCCAGCCCTTTGTGATAATGGGGGCAATGTTGGCGTAGGTTTCCACGTTGTTGATGTTAGATGGCTTGTCCCATAAGCCCTTTTGTGCGGGGAAAGGCGGTTTTACTCTTGGCTCGCCCCGTTCGCCCTGTACGGAATTCATTAAGGAGGTTTCCTCGCCACAAACGAAAGCGCCTGCACCAAGGTTCAGGGAAATTCTAAAATTAAAGCCGCTGCCAAGGATATCATCACCCAAAAGACCAAATTCCTCTGCTTGGGCAATGGCTATGCGTAAACGTTCAACTGCAAGGGGGTACTCAGCCCGGATGTAAACAACGCCCTCGTCTGCGCCGATGGCGTAACCGCAGATGGCCATAGCCTCTATGATGCTGTGGGGGTCACCTTCCAAGATGGAACGGTCCATAAATGCGCCTGGGTCACCCTCGTCCGCATTACAGATAACATACTTTTTGCCGTCTGGGCTTTGGCTGTTGAAGGCCGCTTCCCATTTAATACCGGTGGGGAAACCGCCGCCCCCACGCCCTCTCAGGCCGGATTTTTTGACCACGTCAATAACATCCTCGGGCTTCATTTCGGAAAGCACTTTTCCGAGGGCCTCGTAGCCTTCAACGGAAATGTAGTCTTCGATTTTTTCGGGATCAATGATACCGCAGTTGCGGAGCGCAATTCTTACTTGGCGCTGATAGAAGGGAATATTTCTGTGTTCAGCTTCGGTCTTTTGCTTTTCGGGATCGCGGAAAAGAAGCCGCTCAACCAAACGGCCCTTAATAACATGCTCTTTCACAATTTCATCTACGTCATCCGCCGTGATCTTTACATAAAACACGTTGTCAGGATAAACCTTAACAATAGGCCCTTGTTCGCAGAAACCGAAACAACCGGTTTTTACGACCTGAACCTCTTCACTCATATTGTTGTCAGCCAAAAGCTGTTCAAATCTGGTAAGTACCTTTTCGCTTTCTGAAGAAACGCAACCTGTACCTCCGCAGACCAAAATATGCATTCTAAAGCTCATCAGCGCACCTCTTTTCCGATAATGGCATCATTAATCATAACGCCCTGGCAGATATGCTTTTCGATAATCTCAGCTGCTCTAGCCTCATCAACGTTACCATAACGAATCGGCTCCTTGCCCGGCTCTCTGACCTCAACCAGCGGCTCTGCATAACAAAAGCCCAAGCAGCCGGTGGCGATGACACTGACATTATCCAGCTTTTTCTCGGCAATTTTGTCTAAGAGTACGTTCATGGTCTTTCTGGCACCGGCGGCGATCCCGCAGGTTGCCATGCCGACGGACAAAACAGTCCGGTCTGGATTTTCGCCTGTGGTACGTAAGTTAATGCCCGTTTGCGACTGTTCCCTGATTTTTCTGAGTTCGTCCAACGATTTAAGTTTACTCACAATGATCCTCCTTAGGATTACTTAGTTTATATGACAATGATACCGTTCAATGTAGAGTCTGAATCGTATGCCTTACTTATCGATTTCAGCCATATGCTCTTCGATGATATTTTTAACATCGGAGGTTTGGACGCGGCCAAAGACCCGTCCGTTGACTGAGACGACAGGTGCGAGGCCACAAGCGCCTACACAGCGGATGGCATCTAGCGAAAACAGTTTATCTTCTGAGGTTTCGCCTACGTTTACAGAGAGCTCTTTCTTGAATCCTTCCAGAATGTCGCCTGCTCCCCGCACAAAGCATGCAGTTCCCATACATACGTTTACTTTAAAGCGACCCTTGGGCTTTGTGTTGAAGAATGAATAAAAGGTAACAACACCATAAACTTTTGATGATGGCAATTCCAAGCGATGGGCGATATGATTTTGAACGTTTACCGGCAAGTACCCATAAATGTCCTGGGCCTTATGGAGCACCACGATCAGTTTTCCGTCTTTGGTGGGCAGCTCATTGATAAACGTATCCAGTTCAGAATAGTCATCAATTGCCACTGTTTTTTCTTCCTGCATATAGACCTCCAATTCTTGTGCTGAACACAAAATTATTCCATCTCCGGCGGTTTGCAGCCTGCTGAAGATATGCCTACAGTATACACATTTGCCTTAATTTTGTCAAAATAAAATAGGCTGCGAATTTTGATATCGCCGATTTTGATTTCCTTGACATTTTTTGAGATTCTATTATAATAATCTTGTCCTGCACAGATAGTCTACATGGAACTTAATTTACGGAAGGAGTTGTAGTTTATGCGGTTTTCATTTACAGGAAGAAATGTTTCGGTTACGGACGCTCTTAAGGAAAGGGCAGAAAGCAAGATCGGGCGTATGGAGCGGCTACTGCCGAACGACGCCGAGGTGAATGTCACCTTTTCAGTAAGCAAGCTCAATAATAAAGTTGAGGTTACCATTCCTCTTAGAAAACGCATTCTTCGCGCTGAGGTTGTTTCTACAGACATGTATGCGTCTATTGATGAAGTAGTTGATATATTGGAGAAGCAAATAAACAAGTACAAGGGTCGTCTCCGCGACCGTTCCAGGAAGGACGGAAGCTTCAAGGAAGAGTACAGCTACATGGTTGGCAGTACCCCTACGGCTGAGGCCGAAGGCAACGGCACCAACACCATCATCATCGAAAAGAACAAGCGGTTTGCACTCAAGCCTATGGATGCCGAAGAAGCCGTCATGGAAATGGAGCTTTTAGGGCACAGCTTCTACGCCTTCAGAAACGGCAAGACCGACGAGGTCAACGTAGTCTACAAGCGCAACGACGGAACCTACGGCTTAATCGAGCCCGAGTATTAAAAAAACCTTTGTGCCACGGAAATTTAGAAAAGGTTCATATGAGCAGAAAAAAGGCTTGCTTTCTCAAATGAGAGCAAGCCTTTTTTGCGTGGCTTTGGCGCATGTAGGCGCCTAGATAAGGTTGATGGATATACTATACTCTCACGGGCAGCTTTGCAAAGCTGCCGCCCAAAGCAATAGAATTTAACCGGGCTGAATGATGGCGACTTGATAAATGTTTAAGAGACTGAGTATATGTACATAAGAATGCACTTCTGCACTTTTACACTTCTTGTATCATATACTACTGTAAAATCTTACAAGGGGATAGAAAAAATGTATCCTTTTTCAGAAGCACCTCCTTATAGTCATCAATGCAAGTGCATGCAAGAGCAACGCATGAATCAAAATGAAATTCCGGCAGGCAAAAAAGTCTGCGAAACTGATTTTGGGCCAGAGCCATTCGTGATTGATATTGAAAAAGCAACAAAGCAGAATGAAAACTTTCGTACAGCCTTATGGACAGGGCAGTATTTGCAGCTGACCTTAATGAGCATAGAAAACGAGATCGGTATGGAGGTTCACCCCCAACTGGATCAGTTTATCCGCGTTGAAGAGGGGCAAGGCCTTGTCATGATGGGCGCAGCGCAAGATCAGCTCAACCTTCAGAGCCCAGTCACAAAGGATACGGCCTTTATTATTCCGGCCGGAACCTGGCACAATTTAGTGAACACGGGAAATAGACCACTTAAGCTTTATTCTATTTATGCTCCACCACAGCATCCGTTTTGCACTGTTCACCAAACGAAGGAAGAGGCAGAAGAACATGAGGCAAAGTGAATTGGTTTAATTTGAGTTGATGTCCCAGCGGAGCAAAGGACATTTTTAGTTCAAGGAGTCGTCAAAGTTGAAATGGCGACTGAAGGTTATGTAACAGCTGGTAGTGTTTCTTGGCAAAAACAAAGCGAGTGCGCTACTCTATGCACTCGCTTTGTTTTTGCCAGATCTCCGGTTGCTTATTAGGTTGCAAAGCAATGATGGCGGCTTAGTAAATATTTTAGGGAAGAAGATATTCACTAAATTTAGGAAGTGCTAATATCATGCCTTGCTTTTCTAAGTTTTCAATGTTTTTAAGAATATCGTTTTGCGCTTGTAGAACAGGTTCAGTCAAACTAGATTTTTGATCAAAAGAATGGATCCGAAGCAATTCTCCACATAGGTACATGCACTGATTTTCCGAAACATTATCCAATATTTTGCAGATTAATTCGATACTGCATCCATAGAGTGCATAAGCTAAGTTCCGCCAGTCAATGAGGCTATGGAGAATGCATTGAATGCTTCTCCTATCAGAAAACGCCAAAAGCTTTTTCTCGAATGGCACACTTTCGAGAGAAGCTTTTTTACCTTCAAAAGAACGAATCAAATCGTTATAGGGTTTGACTTTATCTTCCGGTTTGGTTTCGTCGAGCTGGGTAAGATATTCTTCGCCTAACATGGCTAATAACTGGATTGCCATAATGCGTGGATTATCCCCACGCTGCATGGATAAGACACCCTCTGTCATAAGCAGCCTTTCCAATAACTGCGAACCAGAATAGTTCCCCGACAATATTAAAGTTTGTAAAATTTGCTTCACTTTCACAGGATCTGTGCCATCTACTATTAATCCTATGGCTGTTTTCAGAAACACGCTTTGTTCTTGATGCATTTCCATTTCCAAAGCTAAGATGCCCTTGCGTCGTGATAAATCTGCCAACTCAATGAGTCCACGGATAATAGGAATGCACAGATCCTTTTCTGAATCAGTAAAGCTTTTGTTTAATTGTAAAATAAGCATTTGCATTTGAGAGACCCCCTTTTTTTTATGACAAGAATAATACCTTCTTTATAATACAGCAATAGCTTATCGAAAAATCGAATCTTGTATTGACATCAGCAGATTGCTCTCAGATTCCGTGTATGTTTTTCTAGACAATTTCATTGATTAATTTCAGCAGATATATTATAATTCCTTCCAATCGGATACAAACTAATAACCCGTCACAGGCGGGGTATCTATCACCGTTTGGAGGTCTATATGTCTTTGCTCTATGTTTCTTCTGCTTTTTTAGCCTTTATTTTTCTTGCCGCCTTCCTCATTCACCCGAAAGGCAAGCTTCTTATACAAAATCCATACTTCTTGATCTTTGTGATTGGGTTCACGGCTCGCTATTTTGCCTCGAAGCTCTCTGTTGTTTACGATACGGACATCAACTGCTTTAAATCCTGGGCTTCAATGTTGTTTACCAATGGTATGAGCCGCTTCTATTCCTCCGATGCTTTTACAGATTACCCACCAGGATATATGTATATCCTTTTTTTCTTGGGCTTTTTAAAAAATCTGTTGGGGCTGGCTTATGAAAGTGATATGTATACCTTTTTGATTAAGCTGCCTGCCATTCTCTTTGACATTTTTACTGGTTTCTTGATTTATAAGATCATCAAGGAACTGCAAGTCAGCAAGGGGCGTTTTTCTCTTTTGGCCTTGGTGCTTTCCTTGCTCTATGTTTTAAATCCGGCAACGATTCTGGATTCTGCTGTTTGGGGACAGGTGGATTCGGTTTATGTTTTCTTCTTGATCCTTTCGGTTTATCTTTTATCTAAGGAGAAGTATTTTACAGCCTTTTTGACCTTTACGGTTTCGGTTATTATTAAGCCTCAAAGCTTGATGTTTTCACCCTTATATCTCTTTGCTATGTATAGAATGCTTCGGGAGAACATGGAAAACTGGATTCGGCTGCTGCAATATGCTCTGGTTTGCCTAGCTTTGACCCTCTTGTTGTTTCTGCCCTTTACCGAGAATTTTCAGTTTATGCCGATTGTAAACCAGTATGTTGCAACCCTTTCTTCCTATGCTTATGCCACGGTTAACGCCTACAACTTTTACGCCTTCTTGGGAGCCAACTGGGCACCCATTGACCAAAATTTCTTGTTTCTTTCTTATAATACCTGGGGGCTGATTTTTATTATTCTGATTGTTGTTTTTTCCTTCTGCCTCTTGGCCGGAACGCGTAAGAAGAATTATTTCTTTGTGGCCGCAACGATCAATGTCCTTGTCTTTATGTTATCGGTTAAAATGCATGAACGATACCTATTCCCGGCACTTGGCTTCTTGCTGCTTGCCTATGCTGTAAGCCGCGATCGGAAGGTTCTGCTATTGTACGGGTTGTTCAGTCTTACCTTATTTATTAACACGGTGGATATCCTGAATGTCTTTTTGAAAGAGCAGAACTACACTTTAATTACCAGTAGTATGATGTTTGTTTCCACCATCAATTTGATTTTAAGCGGTGTATTAATTTATGTCGGGTTTCGGAAGGAAACCCCAGCTTTGGCAGGGGTGGGAACGGGGCTGTACGCAGCAGGCGCTTTGGATTCCGGCTTGGACGCGGAATCTGATGACACGCCCTTACCTGAGATTCCTTTTCCAAATCAAAAGCAAGGACAGCCCTTTGCGAAGCTGGACTTTATCCTTTGTGGGGCTTTGACTCTGGTTTATGCGCTGGTTGCCTTTACCAATCTTGGGAATACGAAATCTCCGCAAACGCTTTGGACGGGAAACGCTGGAAAGGTCGTACTGGCGGACTTTGGGGAAAACGTGCATGTTAGCAAAATGCATTTCCTTACCGGGCCTGTCAACGACAAGAACTTTTCTGTGTCGGCTTCCTTTGACAACCTGAACTTCACGCAATATGTACAAGCTGCTTCAAGCTCTGCCTTTAACTGGGGCGAACAAAGCCTGAACATAGAGGCTCGGTATGTAAAGCTGAACATAAACACGGACAATACGATGCTCTTTGAAGTCGCCTTTTTTGATGATGATAATCAGCTCCTCGCAATTAAAGACTTCGAAATTGAGAATGAAGCGCTGTTTGATGAACAGGATTTGGTGCCGGAAACGCCGACTTACATGACCAGCTCCTATTTTGATGAGATTTACCACACTCGAACTGCTTACGAGTTTATCAAGGGCTTCACAGTCTACGAAACGACTCATCCCCCCTTGGGTAAAATCATCATTGCTGCAGGGATCAAGCTTTTCGGACTCACTCCCTTCGGCTGGCGCTTTTCGGGAACCTTGTTTGGCGTTTTGATGCTGCCTTTGATTTATCTTTTTGCTCGGGCGATTTTTGTGGGGAAGGATTCTTCCTTTTGGGCTTTCTTTGCCACCTTTATTTTTGCTTTTGACTTTATGCACTACGCCCAAACCCGCATCTCTACCATAGATACGTATATTGTCTTCTTTGTTATTGGGATGTACTATTTCATGTACCTGTATTGTTGCAGCAGCTTCAACACGGAAAAGCTTTCAAAGACGCTTCTGTTCCTTTTCCTGTCCGGGCTTTTCATGGGTATGGGCATTGCTTCCAAATGGCCGGGGGTTTATGCCGCCGGAGGGCTTGCGGTGATCTTCTTCTTTACCCTTTATAAGCGGTACCGAGAAGCCGTGGAGCTGGAGATTGATAAGAGGATTTTTATTCGGAAGGTAGCCATTACCCTAGTTGTGTGCATACTGTCCTTTGTGGTGGTTCCGGTCATTATTTATGGCTTGTCTTATATCCCCTATATTAACTCCATGGCTCAGAAACCCATCACGCTTCAAAGCGCCTTTAAGACGATCTTGGACAGCCAGACCCTGATGTTCAATTATCATGCGCACCTGGAATCCACCCACCCCTATTCCTCGACTTGGTGGGAGTGGCCTCTGATGCTACGGCCGATTTTTTACTACGCCAAGTATTTTGAGAGTAACGTCCGGGCTGGAATCAGTTCTTTTGGAAACCCCGCTGTATGGTGGATGGGCATTGTGGCCTTCTTCTATGTGGTACGCTCCTTATCCAAGCGCTTTGACCATACTTTGCTTTTCTTTGTGGTGGCTTTCTTCGCACAGTACCTTCCTTGGCTCTTGATTTCCAGAACCACTTACATTTACCACTACTTCCCCTCCGTGCCCTTCTTGGTTTTGATGGTAGCCTACTTTTTCAAGGATTACGTCATGCCCAGGAGCAGAAGGCTTGTTTTCTTTTATCTGGCGATCGTGCTGCTTTTGTTTATCGTCTTCTATCCTGTCTTGACGGGTATTCCGGTGAATCTGAATTATGTAACTTACATTCTGCGCTGGTTTAGAACCTGGCAGTTGGCTTAAATAAAAAGGCTTTTGGACATCTAACGATGCCCAAAAGCCTTTTTGCTTCTTCTAATCCTTTTTTGCTTCATCCAAACCTTTTTCGCTTCATTCAAGCCTACTTTTGTTTTTACTCAAGTTTCAAATTCCCCAAATACATTTCTACCGCCCTCTCCGATAGCTCTTCCTTATTCGTAAAGAGCGTTGCCAACAAATCTCCCTTATGAACCGTCTGACCTGTCTTGGCTTCTACAAAAAGCCCAGCTGAGTAGTCGATGGGGCTGTCCTTCTTTTCCCTTCCAGCTCCCAGAATCACGGATAGGATTCCAATCCCCTCCGTATACATAGAGTGGATGAAGCCATCCCTAGGAGCCTTTACTTCAATCTGAACCTTAGCCGGAGTAAATTTCTTGGGGTTCTCGAAGTAACTCAGATCTCCACCTTGGGCTTCGAAAAGCGCAAAGAATTTCTTTTTGGCTTCACCGTTTGCAATCTTTTCCTTGGCAAGATTCCGACAGGCCGCCTCATCTCCAACCCCCGACAACACCAGCATTTTTGTTGCAAGTAAGAGACAGTCTTCCACCAAATCCTCCGGCCCTCCTCCAGACAGGACCTCCAAGGCTTCCAATACCTCCAGGCGGTTCCCGACAGCCCGCCCCAAAGGAACATCCATATTGGAGAGGACAGCCGTACACTTTCGCCCGGCACGAGTTCCAATGTCCACCATAGCCGAGGCCAAACGTTCTGCATCCTCACGGGTTTTCATAAAGGCACCAGAGCCAGTTTTCACATCCAAGACGATTACATCAGAGCCGGAAGCTAGCTTTTTACTCATGATACTGGCGGCAATGAGAGAAATATTATCGACTGTGGCAGTTACATCCCGCAGCGCGTAAAGCTTTTTATCCGCCGGGGCCAGGTTTTCGCTTTGCCCAATGACCGCTATTCCTGTCCGGTTCACGATATCGAAAAACTCCTGCATGGTAAAGCCGGTTCTGGTTCCCGGCACGGACTCCAGTTTATCAATGGTACCGCCCGTATGCCCCAGGCCCCGGCCGGACATTTTCGCGACCTTGACTCCGCAGGCGGCCACGATAGGTGCAATGACCAAGGTCGTTTTGTCCCCGACCCCGCCGGTGGAATGCTTATCCGCCTTGACACCCTCAATGGGAGACAAGTCCACCACATCTCCGGACTGTGCCATAGCCTTGGTAAGATCAGCCGTTTCTCGCTCGTCCATCTTACTAAAATAAATGGCCATCAAAAGCGCTGAGATCTGATAATCTGGAACACTCCCATTCGTCACCCCTTTAACAAAAAATTCAATCTCTTCTGTTGTCAGGGGGAGAGCGTCCCGCTTTTTCTTAATAACATCGTATATTCGCATATAGTCATCTCCTTTTTATATTGTTCAAAGCCGTGCGTGAAGCTGGCTCACTCCACCTCCCCTTCCTCCTTTCAAAAAAGCCCCCATATGCGTTTGCCGTGAACCAATTTTCAAAATATTTTCAAGAGCAAGTGCGTTGAATTACTCTAACGCACTCACACGGTATAAACATAATGGGAAGTTAGACAATTAAACATTTATTGCTGTCCATATGGGTGTATGTATTTGGAATTGCATATCAGGATTCCATTCTGTATCATTCCTTGTTATTGATCTGATCAATATTTCGCCATTTTTATCTTTTCCCAAATTATACACAATACCAACTTGATATAAATATCTCAATAAATCTTCATGGTTACTAAGAACATTAATCTTGTAATCATCATATTTTCTTTTAAAGTCAGCAAGTGAGAATGCTTTTTGACCAACATTTTTTAATAACTCATATGTTGGCTTTACCTTTTCATTTAATACTGGATTAATCTCATTTGCTAATTCGTCAAATAAAAACCATTTAGAATATTCTTTTTCAGCATTCTTGATAGTCCGAAAATTTAGAAAGTTAATAGTTTGTGCCTCAACTTGGATACATTTACAAAATTTAACTACATCTCTTGGGCGATGAAATGATCTATTTACGATGTATTGAAATACATCTTGTATTCCTTTAGAATTACGTAAATTAACAATATTATTAGGAAAAACGTTTGTAAATTCTTTTATATCATCAACATAAGAAGTTTCAATTCTTCTGTTTATCATTGCTAATAATTTGGAATTTATCCAATCGTTACGATTTATTATCGCCCATTTTAGTTCAAAAATAAAATCGCTGAATCTAGCACTTTCCGCATCGCTTTCGTTCAATTTTCGTAAAATGTCAGAACGTAAATATATTATTATTTTGCAATTATTTACATTTTTTTCTCTAAAAGATTGATTTATCGAATAGACAACTTTGCATAAACTTAAAATTACATGATAATACTCAGTTTTATTCTGGTATTGATTATAATTATCATCTAATCTATCAAACTGAATAATATATTTTGAATCTGTTTTAGAAGTTATAAAGTAGTCTGTTAGTAATCTCAATAATTTTTGATTTAAAGGAGTAATATTATCTAATCCTCTTGAAAAAGTTGCCATTTCCTCATTTTCTCGGCTGGCTGATAAGAATTCATACTGTAAACCATAATTTGTTTTTTTAGTTCTTTGTACAATATCTTTATGTAAATTGACTATATCATCATTCCCAAAAAACTGTTTATAATATTCAAGAATAGATAGATAGTAAATATTATCTATATCTGATTCTACGTTTTGTGATGTAGCAATTAGAGTAATAAAGTAACGAAGAATGATGTGTTTCCATATGCTTTGGTATTGATTAGGTCTACTGAAATTATCATCACTTAATTGTAACAGCTTTTCAAACGGAAATGCTGAACAGTCGGAGTTAACAATATTGTCACCATTGTTTATAAGTTCTTGCTCAAGAAACCGATATATTGCAGATTTACCAGTTCCCTTTCTTCCGATTACATAGTACACTTTTCTGTTAATGATTTTGTCGAAATAATTGTCGTTTAAAAAATATGAAAATAATTTTGGATCGCCTTCTCCTGTTATATCGCCAAAATCAATATCTAATAAATTTTGTACTATCTTGTTTTGTTCATTCATGATCTTGTTCCCCCTACTTTTATTCAATAATTTTGCGTTACATAAACATCAAAATCTATTTTCGTCTATTGAGTTTACAATTTTTGAATCAATTCAAACTTCAACCTAATTTCTCATTATTGCTATAATTCCATCCAGCCCTTGTTTGAAAAATCCCAAAACATGTGCTATTTCAACACTTTTCCAAGGCTACATATCCTAGAGTGTGCCACTGCGGGCAAACCACAAATTCCATTCAACACACTATGGTTATCTTTTGCCGGGCATCCTCCTTTTCTGGTTCTTTCTGTGGCTTGCATTTCTTTAATACGATTCCGTTCTTCATTTTGCCAGTTCATGTCGTTTTGTCACACTGGGATTATCCTATATTTATTACTTTTATACAATACTTATTTTTACGCAACAGTTAACGAGGGCTTTCGTACTTCGGTATCAGCTTGGACAAAAAAGTGTACTTTAGAAAATCATACCAATGATTGCAGATTGGCAGCTTACCACCGAAGATCTCGCATCAAACATCATAAAATAATTTTATTGCATCTGTTGCTCTTTGGCCAAAGGCAATAGGATGATTACCTTAAAGTATTCTCCCTCAACGCTTTCAAAGAGTAAGCCATAGTCCTCTCCGAAGCATAGCTTCAAGCGGCTGTTTATGTTTCTCAGTCCTACGCCGGGCTTTTTAGCTGCCTGATTTACAGAGGTGTTCAGTTCCTTGATCCCTTCCTCGTCCAAGCCACGTCCTTGATCCATAATGACAATCTCCAGTGTCTCTTTCTTTTTTCGGGCACTGAGGCTGATTTGTATTTCCTTGCTGCCTTCCTTAAGGCCATGAATAACAGAATTTTCAATTATAGGCTGTATGGTCAGCTTGGTTATAGGATAGTCAAGATAATTCTGGGTGATTTCAGTTACAGTAAAATCGATAGTAATATCCTTTGTATTTCTGATTAAGGATAAATAGGTTTTCGTATGCGCCAACTCATCGCCTAAGCAGGACAGGTTTCCCTCCTTCTTTACGCCGTAAGACAAAAGCCTTGAGAATTCCAAAAGCATACTGCTGATTTTATCATCTTTGAATTTCATCGTATACCAACGGATTAAATCAAGGGTGTTATAAATAAAGTGGGGCTTGATTTGTATCTGCAGGGCATTCAGTTCAGCTTGCTTTCTTTTCAGCTCCTCGTTTTTTCGAGCTACTTCGTTTGCGACTATCTTGCTCATGAGTTGTTTTACCCTTTGCAGCATCTGGATATAATTCCGTCCCAATAGGGCAATATCATCCTTGCTTTGATCCTCATAGTCAAGCTCCAGATCGTTTTCACCGATGGAGTTGACCGAGATTGTTAATCGAGAAAGGGGCATGGATATGCTCAACGAAAAAAGAAAAGCAAAAAAACCAGAGAATATGCAAACCAAGAGGGATACAGCCAAGGTTACATCCCTAACTCTATTTACATGCCGGTAAACCTTATTCTTCTCCGCCACACCCACCACATACCAATTGTCTATAATGGTGGAGGTAAAGGCGACGATGTAATTTTTCTTGTTGATAAGCTTGTCGAGGCTTTTGTTGCGAATAAACCAACTATCCGAAATAATCTCATTGAAGTCCTCGTGCCTTACCGTGTTGCTGCTGAGTGCCACAACAAAGCTGTCACTTCCGACTAGGAAAAAGCTTTCGTAATTGTCGGGATTGCTGTTGTAGAGATCCATAAAGATTCTGGGGGAAAGGTTTAATATGAAGGTAGCGAGAGGGGGGCCGCCATTTGAAATGGTAACGATGACGGAAAGATAATTGTAAATGTAAGTGGCTGGATTTAAGCTCAGGCGGTACATGTTTTTTTCCTCAAGGGTATTGGCCCAGATGGGGCTGTTGGTGTTGTTTATGCTTTTATGGTAATACTCCTGTTCCGACAACTTTTGAAAGTCACAATTTACTGGTTCACCCTGCTGGTATTTTACAAAGGTTCCAAAATTCTGATGATCACTCACGATTTGAAGATTAATCAGATAGGGGCGGTATCCACGGGGAAAGGTATTAATATGGTATAGAAGGCGCTTGTTCATTTCCTCTGCTTTGTTCTCTTCGATAGCACTCCTTAGTTCTATATCCAGTGAAATATTGACCATCAAGTCATTTACTGCATTCATTCTCTCCCGCATCAGGCTTTCCAATGAAACAACCGTATTTTCATAATTGAGCTTAATGTTGTCAACCAACTGCTCGGCTGCCACCTTATTAAAGAACAGGGTAAGGCAAATGTTAGGAACGATGACAAAACAAAACAGAATGATGAGTAAACGGGCAAAGATGGGGATATTTCTGATAAGATTGATAAAGGAAGGGCTAGACTTCATGCTTCCACCTCCTGTAAGTCTCTGTATTCCTTGGGGGTGATCCCCTTTTTTTCTTTGAATACCTTTCCAAAATGCTTCACGTTGTCATAGCCCACCAGCGCAGCGATTTCATAGATTTTGAGTGACATATCTTTCAAAAATTCACAGGAGCGTTGTATTCGGTAATCGGTCAGATATTGATTAAAATGCTGGCCGGTTTTTTTGTAAAACAGTTTGCTTAAATAAGTAGGAGTTACAAATACCACCTCTGACAGCGTGTTGAGGCTGATGTTTTCATTGTAATGCAGGTTGATATAATGCTTGGCTGTTTTTATAATCACCCCTGCCGAATCTTTTTTATGGCTTTTTATGAGTTCGATGCAGTTTTTTATAAAATTGTCCATAAAGCTAAGAATTTCGGTTTGGTTATAGATTTCCAGTATCGACTTGAAAGCCTCCTGATCCGATAGGTAGTGCTTAATTCCGTTGGCAGACAGATATTTGTTCATTGTGATGATGATTTCAGTTAACGCGTTGTAGGGGTAGCCAAAGCGCATACTTTGCTCGTCCAAAAGGTAATTTTTTAGAAGGTTCTGAATAAAGTTTGCCAGCTTTTCATATTCGTCAGCACCTAGGTATTCCAAGAGCAACTCCTTTTGGATGTTGAGGCTGTCATAATCAATGCTAAACAGCTTAGTAATGCTTTCATAGGTAATCGGCTGCCGATTTCCCTTTATGTACTTATAATTAAGAGCTATGCCGGATTGGAGGTACAAACGATTTAAATCTGCCCGATTCTCTGAGGTATTGCTTACGGCAATGTAGCATTTTATTTTTTGGTCGTTGAGCTTTTCGCAAGCCTCCTCCAAGTAATAGAGGGCGTTATCATGGATCTTGCCTATAATTCCACATATTTCATGCTCTGTTACTTCATAAAACAAGGTTTGCAACTCTGCCTGTGCTTGCTCCAAAAGGTTCTTTACCTTAGCCAGGCTGCCACTGTCTTCAATATAAAGCCGAAGCACACAAAATTTGGGGCTGAGGGCTAAGGCGCTTTCATCATCTACAGTGCCGCCGCCGTAGATTAACTCGTGAAAGGCTCTGTATTTTAGCAGCCTTTGATAATTTTCTTGAAAGCTCTTGCTTTTTTGTTCATAATCCAAGCTTGTCTTGATTTTCAAAAATATTTCCTTCAATCGCTCAAAATCCACTGGCTTTGTCAAAAAATCAACACAACCCAGTTGCATCGCTTCCACGGCATAGTCAAAGACCTCATGACCGCTCAGCACCACCCCTTTTACCATAGGGTCAATGCTTTGCGCCTCCTTTAGCATTTTTAATCCGTTTTGACCTTGCATTACAATGTCTGTAAGAATCACGTCTATCTTTTCTTTTTTTAAAGTTTCAAGAGCCTGTACGGCAGAGCTTTTTGTTCCGGCTAGTTCGAAGCCCCAGGAACTCCAGTCTACATAATCTCTAAAGCCATCCAAGACAAGCTGCTCATCATCAACGATCAATAACCGGTACATTCTTTTCACTCCTCAAAAAAAATAGTAAGCTCTTTGAGTATATGCAGGCCAGTACCTAAAGTCAATCAAACAGCATAAAAAAAATGGATAAATGACAAAGCAGCCTCCTATTAATTGAACGATAAAAAGCCTATACTTTTTAAAACCTCATAAAGGGGTTAAATCATTAAAAAGGAGAGTCAAACATGAAAAAATTTGTAAGCACATTTTTGTCAATTGCGCTTGCCTTATCTGTGGTGGGCTGCGGAAATGCATCACCTTCCCCCTCCCCCTCATCAGCACCCTCAGCTCCGACCAAATCCTCTGAAACGCCAGGTGCTAGCACCCAGTCAGGAGAGCCTGTAACCCTAACCATCTGGGCTCATCCACAACAAGCTGACGATCGCTTTAATGAAGAGTTAAAGACCTTTATGGACAAAAACCCCAACATTAAGGTTGAAGTCGCTATTAACGAAGCAGGCGACGGCAGTGAATTGATGACAGCCATTGCTTCCGGAACAGGCCCAGACCTCTGTAGTATTTCATATCCCATTATGGATAAGTACATTTATGCCGGCGTTTTGACGGATATCACTGACCGCTTAGAAAAGTGGGATGATTACAAGAACATAAACAAAGACATGATGGATATGTTTAAGACCGGCGGTAAGTACTATGGAGTACCTAGCCAGCAGTACACCATGGTTCTTGTATACAACAAATCCTTGTTTAAGGAAGCGGGATTGGAGCCTCCAAAAACTTGGGATGAAATGTTGGAGGTTTCAAGAAAGCTTACCGATCCATCCAAGCAACAGTACGGCTTTGCTTTGAACTGGGCTCAATGGGCAGAGTGGTGGTATATGATGTTTGTTTGGGGTGCAGGCGGCGACCTAACGAAGATCGGGCCTAATGGAGAGCTTGAGCCCACCTTCACGGATCCAGCCGTTATAAAGGCAGCAGAATTCTACCGTCAGCTGAAGGCAGAAAAATTGATTCAGCCTGATATGACCATGCAACTTGATCAACTCAAGCAAGATTTTGCAATGGGTAAGGCAGCTATGATATTAGATGGTTCTGATGCGGCTCCTGCTTATGTAACCAAAGGGATGAGACCCGAAGATATTGGCTTTTCTGTTATACCGGCAGGACCTTCCGGAAAAGGCACCATGCAAGTTGGCGGTTCCCTTTACACCATTCCGATGAATAAGGATGGGGCAAAGGTTGACGCAGCTTTTGAATTACTAAAGTTCTATATGTCAAAGGAAACTATGGAAACAAAGATCCTGACAGAGCTTGAAAATGGAATTAAATCCAGTGTAATCTTAGGCAGAACTGATATAAAAACCTCAGATTATTTTGATGAAGCTGAGGATGTTAAAGAAACCTTGGAGTATGCTTCCAAAAACGGCAAGAGAGAGTTTTACGGAAAAGGCGTTGTAGGCTCTTTTGTTGATAAGGCCGTGCAGGAAATGATGGTAAATGATACTAAGAACATTGAGGAAATCTTCAAAAAATATCAAGATGAGGCTTTAAAGAAAGAGATACCAGACTTTAACAAGTCCGTATTAGAAAAGAAATAAAAATTAGGGGGAGGAAGGAAAAACTTTTCGACAGCGAAAAAGTATTTCCTTCCTCCCCCTCCGCCCTCTATCCCTTTTCAAAAATAGATGGAGAGGGAGAGCGTTCACTTTCTAAGAAAGCAGATATTTGTAAAGGAGAGACAAGGCTATGCATACCAGACAATCCGAAGGCTCCTATCAGCTTATTCGCAGATTGACTCCCTGGCTTTTTGTACTTCCGGGTTTGTTGATTACTCTTTTTTTACGTTACTACACCATGATTCAGTCTTTAATGTGGTCCTTCTTCAATTATGATATTGCCAATCCTCCCGGAGAGTTTATCGGGCTGGAGAACTATATCCATCTTCTTACCAGCGAGGAATTTTGGAAGTCCCTGGCCAATACGGGTATTTTTTTGCTTTTAGGCTTGGCACTCAACTTCTGGGTTCCTATCGTCCAGGCTTTGTTCTTGAGCGAGGCAAAAAGGGGCCGCAGTCTTTTTTCCACCATTTATATTATTCCCGCCGTTGTACCCGGCACAGTCAATATCGTTATCTGGAAATGGATATGGAATCCGCAGTACGGCTTGGCAAACAAGCTCCTGAACTTTTTTGGGGCTGAAGGTCAGATGTGGCTTTCTGATGACAAATGGGTAAAGTTTTGTATTATGTTTCCGGGGATTTTGGGTGGAGGTCTATCCGTGCTTTTATACCTTTCGGCCATACTGGGGATTTCGGAGGATATTAGTGAAGCCGCCTGCCTGGACGGTTGCACCAAGCTCAAGAAGATTTGGTACATAGTGCTACCCAATATATCCTTTCTGATTAAGATTCAATTGATCATGTACACAATCGGAACCTTACAAATTATGGATTCTGTATTCCAGTATACCAAGGGTGGTCCGGCAGGGGCTTCAAACACCATAGCCTTAAATATTTATAAGCTGTATGGTGAAAGATTTGTTTACGGACAGGGGAGTGCGGCTGCTTCCATCTTGCTGCTGCTCATTGCTGTTATCACCATGATACAGATGAATGCGGAAAAAAAGGAGGCTTAGACATGGGTGAAAAAAAGATACCGATAGACTTCTACCAATGTGCAATTTATATTTTTCTTACCATTTCGTCTCTGCTTCTCCTGTTTCCTCTCTTCTATGCTGTAAGCTTGTCTTTTCAGGATGCAAATGCCATCTATCGAGGTGAGCTTCAATTTATTCCAAGGCTTGGCTCGAATGTTCATATCCAAATCGAAGCCAACGATGTCGATGAGGACGGCTTAAAGCAATTGAGTGCCATAGCCTTGTTCGGAGCCTATTTTGAAACCCGAAATCAGGAAATTGACAAGTACACCGTTTCGATTTATCAAGACAAGAGAGAGGTATTTACGAGCAAAGCGCATACCATGCTTTTACAGTTGGAAAATGATTATGGCGCTTATAAAAGCAGTATGCTGTCCAGAGACGTCATATTGAGCAAAAATCGTTACAACCTTGCAATGGATACCATAGGCTATCATTACAAGCCAGAAGGAACGGATAACAGAACCAGTGAGGAAAGTACGGATAAGAAATTGAGCGACTTCATTACCGATATGCTCTCCTCTCGCTATGGCTTGGACGTAAACGCGTTGCAAGTTCGTATTGGTAAGTCCGGCATTTTGGAAAAGCTGGAAAACTATATTTACTACTTTAAGCTTCCGCAATATATTTTCAAGGACTACCCCTTTGTGGCAAAATACGGATTCTTTGCATTTATGTTCAACACAATCCTTACAGTTATTGTGGCTACTGTCTGCCAGATTAGCTTACCGGCCATAACAGCCTATCCTCTTGCCGTTTTATTTAAGCGGAAAACGGCAAACCTACTCATGAATTTCTTTTTAATCACCATGATGATTCCCTTTGTTTGCATCATGATCCCCCAGCTTGTATTGCTAAAGGGTTTTGGAATGTATGATAACTATCAGGTTATGCTTTTCACTTGGTTGTTACCCTCACCCTTCTTCATCTTTCTGTATAAGGGCTTCTTTGAAAAAATTCCAAAATACTATTTTGAAGCAGCAAAGATAGACGGAGCCAATGAGATTTTTATTTTCACAAGAATCTGTCTCCCGCTCTGCGCACCGATTATCTCTCTCATTGCGATTCAATCCTTTATAAGCGGCTGGACTGATTTCTTTTGGTATTATATCTCAACAAAAAAAATCAGCCTTTGGACACTGAACTTAGCAATGTATAACATCAATGCTATGCCCTCCGCCAAGGCTAATTCGATCATGGGTCTGTCCGTTTGTATTATGCTTCCAGTCATTATCTTTGCTCTGGTCTTTTCCAAACAGATCAAGCAAAGCGTAATGAGCTCCGGAGTTAAGGAGTAATCAAGGGGGTAATCAAGTTATATTCAGCTTTGCCAAGCCTCCACACAAACAGAATAGAATCTTTTGGGTTTGTGTTATGGTGGCTTGGCAACATGCTATTCTATATATCGAGGCTTTTCTTTTCAATTTCATCCTTCAAAGGTTGACACAAACTTTCGATGTTCATTTCTCTTTTTTCTCCTTTTTCTCCGTTTTCAAAGCATCGCATCCCTTACAACAATTATAGCTCATATCGTGTTTTAGACTCCTGCCCTTCATTTCACATTGATAAATATTTTCTCCAATAATAAGAAAATAAATATATCCTTGTATAACTATAGTATCATCAAGATAATGATTCCCAATAACGAACGGATTTTTGCACCTTCAAGGTTCCTACACTTTCAAATCCTTCGGCGAAAAGGCGTGGGGCAACAAGTCGCCCAAGCACATTACCTTGTAGTCCTCTGTGCTTTTGGCCATAATGACCTTAAAATGCTTTGGGTCACAGAATTCCAGCATGACTTGCCTGCAAACCCCGCAAGGGGTTCCGATCAATTCCGGCTCCTCCTCAGTGCCGCAGGCGATGGCTATGGCTGCAAAGTCTCTTTCACCTTCACTGACGGCTTTGAAAAAGGCTGTGCGTTCTGCACAGTTGGTAGGGCTGTAGGCGGCGTTTTCGATGTTGCAGCCTTGGTATCGTTTGCCGCTTTTCGTCAGCAAGGCAGCACCGACCTTAAAGTTGGAATAAGGGGCATAGGCCATTTTTCGCGCAGCAAGGGCGTGCCGAATGAGGTCTTGGACGTCCAATGGGTTTTCCAGTAAAAATTCCTTGATTGTATCGGATATGGCTGTAAAGCTTTTGCCGGTTCCAAGATTGAAGGCGGGCTTGTTCTTCTGATAGAACAAAGCCGGAATGTATTCCCGGGTGTGGTCTGTGCCGGGATGCCCAGGGTCGCAGCCGTGGTCGGCCGTTATGATTAGCAGATCCTCTTCTTTCATAAGGGGCAAGAAGGTACCCAGCCAAGTGTCAAACTCTGTGGCTGCTTTAGCGTAGCCTTCAATGTTGTTTCGGTGACCGTAGACCATATCAAAATCAACCAGGTTCACAAAGCAAAGCCCAGAAAAGTCTTCCTTTGCGATGGCAGCAGTCTTTTCCATGCCGTCTTGGTTGGAGCTGGTTTTCACGGTTTTAGTTATGCCTTGACCAGCAAAGATGTCGTGGATTTTACCCACGCCAATGACCGCCTGACCTGCTTCGCATAGTTCATCCAAGAGGGTTGTTGTGGGTGGTGTAAGAGCATAGTCATGCCGGTTGGCCGTGCGGCTGAAATTAGGCGCTTCTCCGATAAAGGGGCGAGCAATGACACGGCCGACGCCGTGCTTTCCTACCAAAAGCTTTCGAGCGGTCTCACAGGCTGCATAGAGCCGGGAAAGTCCGAAATGCTCTTCATGAGCCGCGATTTGAAACACACTGTCTGCAGAGGTGTAGACGATCAGCTTGCCAGTCTGGATATGCGCTTCACCGTAGTCCTTGATGACCTCCGTTCCAGAATAGGGGCGATTGCAAAGGGTGCCTACCCCTGTTTGCTTCTCAAATTCTTGTATGACTTCCTCTGGGAAGCCCTCGGGATAAACCGGCAAAGGGGTATGCGAAACAATCCCGGCAATTTCCCAGTGGCCGATGGTGGTGTCTTTGCCCTTGGACGCTTGTCCAAAGCGTCCATAGGAGGCTAGGGGTTTTTCCACGCCGCTTCTGACTACTCCCTGAACGCCTTCTATATTAAAGTAGCCTAATTTTTCTAAGTTAGGCGTATGAAAAGCTTTGCTTTTTGCGATGGTGGCCAGGGTGTTTGCACCCACATCCCCGTAATCGGCAGCATCAGGCAGCGCACCAATCCCCAGGCTGTCCAAAACAATCAGAAACACTCGTTTCATGGTTTTCTTTTCTCCTATCAAACAATCTTTATACAAAGCTGAACGCGGCTGGGTTTAATAAGACCCGCCGGAATCCTGAGCTTTCATTATTTTAACCAAGCGGCTGGTTCCTAACCGGTCAGCACCCGCTTCCATCATTTCCTTTGCATCCTGAAAATCAGAAATTCCCCCCGCTGCTTTGATTTTTACGTTCTCACCCACATGTGCCGCAAACAGCAGGATATCTTCCTTGCTTGCGCCCCCTTTACCAAAGCCGGTGGAGGTTTTGATATAGTCCGCTCCCGCTTCGGTTACAACGGTACACATGGCGATTTTTTCTTCTTCTGTAAGCAGGCAAGTTTCGATGATGACCTTTAAGACTTTGCCCTGGCAAATCTCCTTGATCGCCTTGATTTCATCCCGCAGGGCATCCAGGCGGCCTTCCTTCAAGTCGCCGATGGCAATGACCATATCGATTTCATCCGCACCGTCTTGAAGGGCTTCTTTCGTTTCAAAGCATTTCACCGCTGTCGTATTGTAACCATTTGGGAAGCCGATGACCGTACAAATTTGAATCTGATCTCCCACATAGGCCTTGGCTGCTCGTACAAAACGTGGGGGTATGCACACCGAGGCACAGCCGAAAAGAATCCCATCATCGCAAAGCTGCCTGATGTCGTCCCAAGTGGCAGTTTGCAGCAAAAGGGTATGGTCTACAGCGCTTAGGATTTTTGAGAGGGTACTTTCTGCTGGAGTAGCGTTCAATTGATTCATGCTTTTCTCCTTGATAACAAGTATAATTTGTATTGTATAATACTGAATGAATTTTCAATTGTCAAGAATACAAACGCCTTCCCCCCACGGTTTTAGCCAGAACGTCAAAAAGCAAGTGCAAATTTGAATCCGGCCTTGAAATTCATTGATCGTACTGCTATAATTCGCACATTTCAGTATAAAATGTGTACTTCTGCTCAGTCTCTTAAACAGCTACCAAGCCGCCTTCCTTCAAGACAGTGAATTCGATTGTTTTTCGTGGCGGCTTTGCAAAGTTGAACAGGACAGAGTATCGCACAGATGGAGGCAAATTTGAAATACTCAGTAATCATTCCGGTATTCAATGAAGAAGAGGTTTTGGCCGAAAGCTACAAGCGGCTCAAGGAGGTTATGGACTCAACAGGCGAGACATATGAGCTTTTGTTTGTGGACGACGGAAGTCGGGATCAATCCAAAGCCATCCTTACAAGCTTTGCTATGAACGATCCGAGCGTGAAGCTGCTGAGCTTCTCTCGCAACTTTGGGCATCAGCCTGCCATTACGGCCGGAATTGATCATGCGGGGGGCGAGGCGGTGGTGATCATCGACTGTGACTTGCAGGATCCCCCCAGAGTGATCCTTGAAATGATCAAGAAGTGGAAGGAAGGGTATCAGGTGGTGTACGGACAGCGGCTCAAGCGCAAGGGCGAAACCATGATGAAGAAATTCACCGCCAAGACCTATTATCGCTTGCTGAAAAGCATGACGAATTTCGACATTCCCGTTGACACTGGTGACTTCCGTCTGATGGATCGAAAGGTCTGCGAAGCGATCAAGAGTCTGCACGAAAAAAACCGCTACATGCGGGGCATGGTGAGCTGGGTAGGCTTTAAGCAAACTGCTGTACTCTATGAACGGGACGAGCGCTTTGCTGGGGAGACAAAGTACCCCTTCAAGAAGATGATCAAGCTGGCCTTTGACGGCATCACCTCCTTTTCCCACAAGCCCCTAAAGCTGGGGATCGGCATTGGGTTCTTTATGTCTTTGCTCAGCTTCCTTTATCTTCTCTTTATCATCTACCAAAAGCTTTTCACCGCAAGCACCATTACCGGGTGGCCTTCTACGGTAGCGATTATTCTTTTTTCCCAAGGCATCGTTTTGATGATCCTGGGTTTGATGGGGGAATATATTGGAAGAATTTACGACGAGGTAAAGGGTCGGCCGATTTACATTGTGAACACGTCTATAAACTTCGAACAGGACAAAGACAAAAACACCAGCCTGAGCAAGTAGGCTGGTGTTTTTTATATAAAACCGTGGGGGGAAGGAGAAGAAAACTTTTTTCAAACGGCGAAAAAAGTTTT
>CAZSXS010000050.1:11493-27516 GCA_964611385.1 uncultured Defluviitaleaceae bacterium | reverse complement strand
ATGAAATTTCAACTGCTTCCGAGGAAAATATGGTTATGATTTCCCACTTGGCTACCTTGCTGAGACGTTTTTGAATACAGGTTCTAATATAATGGTTTTCTTTTCTAATGCCGCCTTTGTTATTTCATATCTTAGATAGGATATTTTTTGACCGTTAGAAAGCTCATCAGAGGGACTTTTCTTTCTTTTATATTTGCAGTCTTTTTTGTTTTGGCTGCTGCATGCGGGTGAGCAAGATATGCCATCACATACCCCTGCACTCTTTGTAGCAGTATTGTCCCCAATCACAGTAATAACGACACTGCTCCAAGCAATTTGACTTCCGCACTCTCCCTTTATTTCGCATCGTCAGCAATCAAGATTTTTTAAAACAGTATTATGAACTTCGTCAGTACAATGAAGTTCTACGACATAGCGTTTGTCATCACGCCATTTTCTAATTCTGTCTACAACTTTCTTATCCCAACTAAGAGGATTGGTAGACTCTTTCCAGTCAGCAGAAACAAATACTCGTTTGCTCATTTTTCTCTCCTTTTTCTATCCCAAACTTCGCATTTTTCATACGATTAAAATACTAAAGTTTTCCATTTTTACTCACGCAAATATAACACACTTCAGTCTCTAATTTCAACATAAAGTTATGAATTTCACCTAAGCTTTTTGACATCTATTTATATCCTCTTTAGAGTGTGCGAACAATCTTTATGAATTATCCAGTTTTCTCAATCTAATTGAGTTGTTAAAAACACCTACATAAAGGAGTATCAGATATGCAAACATATAGAGCGATATTTCGAGGGTTTCCATCGTATGCTCCGCAAATTCACAAAAACAAAGACTGTCTACCCAACAGATGATGCCTTAAAAAAGTCAATTTACTTGTCTATTCAGGAAATTAGCAAGAAATGGTATCTCTTGGCACGAGATTGAGAAATAATTATAGGACAGTTTATGATTTTCTTCGAGGAAAGGTTTGATGGAATCAAGGCAGGATAAGAAAGCCAAGCAACAAAAAATCGTGGGGTCAGCTCCACACCCAGAAGTTTATCCGCTTTGGCTTACCAGTAGATAAAAAGAAGACCGCGGAGCCAAGACGCCCTGCGGTTTACCGTATAGCTCGGCGTGTGTCGGATCACTCCTTGGCGTTGCTAAAGTATGGTCAGTATTTTTGGAGTTATATACCATTTACACAGTTTATGGGTCACTCCCTTACTCGCCTAATAGGTTTGTTTTTTTCTTCCATTTCCTCAACAAAATCCAGGTTTCAATCCACGCACTCCGTGTGGAGTGCGACTTCCTTTGTTGCATTGTAGCCAAGCTCATCCTTGTTTCAATCCACGCACTCCGTGTGGAGTGCGACGCCGCCTTTTCCGGCTTCATAAGATAATTGCTCCAGTTTCAATCCACGCACTCCGTGTGGAGTGCGACTACAATCGCAGTATCACCAACCACCGATGTTGGATGTTTCAATCCACGCACTCCGTGTGGAGTGCGACGTTTTTTGACACGTTTGAGATTTTTGTGTACAAGGTTTCAATCCACGCACTCCGTGTGGAGTGCGACTATCCCCTTTATTTTATATTGTATTGCTTACCCAGTTTCAATCCACGCACTCCGTGTGGAGTGCGACAAATTTAGGAGGATTTTAATATGGGTAATATTGAGTTTCAATCCACGCACTCCGTGTGGAGTGCGACTTTTTGTTACATTTCGATTATACTTACATATATAAGTTTCAATCCACGCACTCCGTGTGGAGTGCGACGGTCGGTGTTGACAAATTATTCGAGGCTGTATTTGTTTCAATCCACGCACTCCGTGTGGAGTGCGACTCCATATTGTTCTGATAGATGCGATGCAATTGCAGTTTCAATCCACGCACTCCGTGTGGAGTGCGACGGTAATTTCATAAATACAACCCCCTAAAAAATTATAGTTTCAATCCACGCACTCCGTGTGGAGTGCGACGGTAATTTCTTAAATACAACCCCCTACCAAATTATAGTTTCAATCCACGCACTCCGTGTGGAGTGCGACGGCGTAGCCAAAACGTAACATACTCTGTAACCCAAGTTTCAATCCACGCACTCCGTGTGGAGTGCGACAATTTATCACTGCTTGTCCACTATACGGGCGATTGTTTCAATCCACGCACTCCGTGTGGAGTGCGACGTGCTGATAGCTCCATAAGGTTTTCATGACTTCTGGTTTCAATCCACGCACTCCGTGTGGAGTGCGACTAAAACCCATCAGCTCATTCAAATCGTTCCTGTCGTTTCAATCCACGCACTCCGTGTGGAGTGCGACTACAAAAACAATGTAAACAAGAAATTATTATATATGTTTCAATCCACGCACTCCGTGTGGAGTGCGACTCTTCTCCGAACAACAACTCGAAGAAATGAAAAAGTTTCAATCCACGCACTCCGTGTGGAGTGCGACAAACGACGACTGCGATGATGAACCTGTTTCCAGTTTCAATCCACGCACTCCGTGTGGAGTGCGACAAAAGATGATGAGGCAGTACATTTCGGTTGCTGGTTTCAATCCACGCACTCCGTGTGGAGTGCGACTTTAGCCAGTCCATTTCTGTTATCAAACGTTATTGTTTCAATCCACGCACTCCGTGTGGAGTGCGACACCAATTTCACAGGGCTTCTGAGTGCGGGCTTTTGTTTCAATCCACGCACTCCGTGTGGAGTGCGACCGATGCTCTAATACCTCATGCTGTGCCTTATATTTGTTTCAATCCACGCACTCCGTGTGGAGTGCGACACTTGGAATGTAGACTAGAAAAACTGAAGGATAAGTTTCAATCCACGCACTCCGTGTGGAGTGCGACTCTACTAGCGTGGAAATGAGCCCAAGTTTAGAAGTTTCAATCCACGCACTCCGTGTGGAGTGCGACGGTCAGGGCTTATGGGTTATTTGCATTGCTGATAAAGTTTCAATCCACGCACTCCGTGTGGAGTGCGACCCCCGTCAACAGTAAGCGTTTCAGGGATATAAACAGTTTCAATCCACGCACTCCGTGTGGAGTGCGACTATTCGAGGGGATAAATTAGACCTTCAAATACTTGTTTCAATCCACGCACTCCGTGTGGAGTGCGACGATAAACCGCTTTACAAATTTGTTTACCGTTTGAAGTTTCAATCCACGCACTCCGTGTGGAGTGCGACCTCACAAATGCCAATCAATTCTTCTCCTCTGAATGTTTCAATCCACGCACTCCGTGTGGAGTGCGACATTAGCTAAATTTGCAAATATAACAGGAACCAGCCGTTTCAATCCACGCACTCCGTGTGGAGTGCGACTTTCTGCACTCTTTGCATTGGTAACTATCCCTAGCGTTTCAATCCACGCACTCCGTGTGAAGTGCGACCTGAATCCAGTCGGAATCCCGTTAATATGGTTTTTGTTTCAATCCACGCACTCCGTGTGGAGTGCGACATAATCTCTTGGGGTTTGTTCACAATGGCACAATGGTTTCAATCCACGCACTCCGTGTGGAGTGCGACTTATCCTTCTTGTCTTGGTCTATTCCTATGTACCGGTTTCAATCCACGCACTCCGTGTGGAGTGCGACCTTTTTCTCATTATGTAAAACTTAACGACCGAACGTTTCAATCCACGCACTCCGTGTGGAGTGCGACTCGCTTGCGACTTTCAATAGCTCATTGATGCCAGTTTCAATCCACGCACTCCGTGTGGAGTGCGACAATCAGGTGTTTTAATTGTTCCGCACTGTCACCCGTTTCAATCCACGCACTCCGTGTGGAGTGCGACTGGGAAGATGTTGCCGAGCCTGTCACTCTGCGGAATGTTTCAATCCACGCACTCCGTGTGGAGTGCGACGACGTAGCCAGAATGTCACGTACTCAGTAACCCAAGTTTCAATCCACGCACTCCGTGTGGAGTGCGACTTATCCCCTTTATTTTATATTGTATTGCTTACTTAGTTTCAATCCACGCACTCCGTGTGGAGTGCGACCATTTGCATGTATAGTTGGTCATACTTTTCTCTTGTTTCAATCCACGCACTCCGTGTGGAGTGCGACCCCGATGATACGCCTATTAGGTTTGATGTTAACGTTTCAATCCACGCACTCCGTGTGGAGTGCGACTAATGAATTTGTGAGAACGCATCACAGACATCACGTTTCAATCCACGCACTCCGTGTGGAGTGCGACAAAAATAGAACCATCTTGCTTTTCAACAATTCCAAGTTTCAATCCACGCACTCCGTGTGGAGTGCGACTCTACTGAAATCCACTCAGCCCACCCACATCTATTAGTTTCAATCCACGCACTCCGTGTGGAGTGCGACAATGATACCCGGTCAACGCCTCTCGTTCTTGGTGTTTCAATCCACGCACTCCGTGTGGAGTGCGACTAAACATATCATCACACAAATCACTGCAATGATTTGTTTCAATCCACGCACTCCGTGTGGAGTGCGACGGGGATACAGAAATATCAGCCCGTAGCTTTGCTCAGTTTCAATCCACGCACTCCGTGTGGAGTGCGACTCAACTTCACGGCTTTGTATGCGGTTTCCTAAAGTTTCAATCCACGCACTCCGTGTGGAGTGCGACCGGAGATGGCGGGCTGAAACAATACGAGGTAATGGTTTCAATCCACGCACTCCGTGTGGAGTGCGACTCGTATGTATCCGCTCCATCCTTTTGGCGAATGTTTCAATCCACGCACTCCGTGTGGAGTGCGACCAATCCACTGATTTTCTTTCTTCCCATCATTAACGTTTCAATCCACGCACTCCGTGTGGAGTGCGACCCTTCGTGTTTCCGAATTTTGTTTTAGTGCTACATTGTTTCAATCCACGCACTCCGTGTGGAGTGCGACCTACACCCCTCATGCGAACCCTGCGGGGTAATTTTGTTTCAATCCACGCACTCCGTGTGGAGTGCGACGACGTATGGGCATGGTTTTTTAAATCCGAACCTGCCAGTTTCAATCCACGCACTCCGTGTGGAGTGCGACGATTATCTCCAGTATATGCAGGGGAAGGGGCGCGATAAGTTTCAATCCACGCACTCCGTGTGGAGTGCGACCGTAGCTTACTGGTAAATGAATTAATAAAAAAGGTTTCAATCCACGCACTCCGTGTGGAGTGCGACGTTCCCCAACCAGATATTCAAGACCTACGCTAGTGGTTTCAATCCACGCACTCCGTGTGGAGTGCGACCAGACCATTTTGTCAACCCTTGATGATATCCCCGAGTTTCAATCCACGCACTCCGTGTGGAGTGCGACTATGTCGGAACCGTCAAGAAAAATGTGTATGCTGAGTTTCAATCCACGCACTCCGTGTGGAGTGCGACCCTAAAAATGCAGTAAAAACAACATTTATAAGATTACACACCCTAAGCACAGAGCGGACAAAATAATTTTCGATTTTGCATGACGCTAACAAACCGCATGATTCCGCTCTTTGTGAGCTCCATGTAATAACCATAACTTTCAAATAAGCTGCGTTTTTTATGTTTACTTGAGGTTCGCAAATAGACACAAAGGCTTTAGTGGTAAATAATGTCTTTGCATCTATTCCTAAGATAAAGAAAACCAGAAAAGTACATAAATAGAGAATCCCAACGAGAACAATTTCACATACGAAAAGGCATTCAAAGCACTATACAATATCCCTGCAACAATAAGATACAGCTATCGCTATATTCAAATAATCAATGTGCCCTGAGGGTCATACCCAGCTTTAGCCCCAACATGCTCTACCTTATTGTTCCAGTTATTGCCCAAGAAGTAATACCGAAGGCTATCCTTTTGATGATCAATGATTTTTTCTAGTTCGGTTCGAAGCTTTAAAAAAGTACCATGGTCGATCAAGCACTCAAACAAAGAGTTTTGAACCCTTTGGCCATAATTTTGGCAAGCTTTGCTGACCATCCTTAATCGTTTTTTTCCTTCGTTGGTTTCCGTATTCACATCATAAGCGATGATTACAAACAGATGGATACCTCCTTATTCAACCTTGATTTTTTCTATCTACACAAAAAATTCGGATACTCTTCCAAATCGCCACGAATATGCCTTGCAAGTAACTGAGCCTGAACATAGGGGATAAGGCCGATTTCAATTTTCTCGTCTATGACCGGATGGCGGATTATTTCTTTTTTCTTTTCCTGCCAAGCGCTTAGGATTTTTCGCCTACCATCATCCGTCATTAAGACGGCGCCTCCCTCTTTGATGATAAAGTCTTTCTCATTAACCTGTTTTAGATTGATTAGGGTGAGGACAGTCCTATCCACCAAGTAGGCCCGCAATTCCTCAATCAGATCCTGTGCAAGAGAGGCTCGTCCAGAACGTAGGGAGTGCATGAACCCCACATAAGGGTCCAAGCCCACTGTTTCTAGGGCAGACTTTATTTCGAGGCCAAGAATGACATACAGATAGGACAGCATACAGTTTACAGCATCAAGAGGAGGCCTTTTGTTCCTGTCGGTGATGTTGAAATACTTCTTTTGTTGAATAATCATATGGTTAAATACTGAAAAATACTGCTTTGCCACCATCCCCTCAAAGCCCATCAAGGCTTCAATGCTGTTATACTCGTTTACACGCTGTATGTTGTCCTTAATAAAGTTCGATACCTGTTGGAGTGGCTCGCAAGATTCTCCACTGTCCCGAATGGTTCTTTCTAGGGTAAATCTCGTGTTGAAAAGTTTTGACATGATGAGGTTTCTAGTAAAAGTCAAACAATATTCATCGTTATCAGAAAGATGGTATTGCTTCTTCCTTAAAAACACGCTGCCCTTTGTTTCACCAATGATCCTGGCTAAAAACTCGCCATTTGGCTTCAGAAAATTGATCGGAATCTGATTGTCTGCACATTTACCCATGAGCGCCGGACTGGCGCCCATGTATCCGAAACAAACGATGTTTTCAACGTTGACAAAAGGGATACGAAACTTCTCCGTTCCCTCGCTTAAACCTTCCTTCTCATCCGTTTGTTTAATCAAAACAACAATGTTCTCGCCATCCAGGCTTAAATATGAGTTCGGCGAAGTGACATAAAGGGTGTTCAATAGTTTTCTCATTGGTTTGGCCTCATTTGACTTTATTTTTTTATTCTGGCCTGGATTGTGGCCTTGGTTCCAGATTGTTTCTCAAAGATTCCTGGCAAGCAAATGTCTATCAGTGAGCAAGAACTACAATTTTGATCTTCTTGTTTTTTGAGAATACGGTTTTCGTCAAGGAGTGCCTGCATTTCCTGAATGACTTCCTTGACAGACTCCTTGATTTCCTGTAAGTCAATGGTCTTTCTCCGGCGCAGCTTGCCATAATAAATATCTCCGGTGGAAATACTTGTGTGAAACATCTCTTCCAAGCATAAGGCAACGGCACAAAGCTGATAGTTATCCGCTTTGCTTTCCTCTGGTTTTCCGTTTTTGTACTCCAGGGGACTGAGTCTCCATTTACCCTTTTTATTGCTAATAGAAATTCCTTCCTCATCCTTGATGAACTCAACAATGTCAGCTATCCCATACAGATTTAGGGCATCTGAATAAACGGGTACGCTGCGACTGACCTGTACAGAACCCCGCTTTTCGTTGAAAAAAGGATCATTCACTTTTTCGTGTAGCAAATCGCCTTCAATGATTTTGTCGTTACTCGCCCATTGACTGTCTAAGGTCATCAAACAAAAGCGACGCTTGCAGTACATGTACTGCTTGATATTGGATATGGCTATGCGATCGTTTTCATCATATCTTTTCATCCACAGTAACACCCTCCGGCAGATTTTCAAAATCAATGTAAGGCACATAATCATTGAAGCGTCTGGCTGGTTCTTCTTCGTTCTTTCTTTTGTAATCCACCCGTTCAAACAGCTTGTGCGCCGGATAATTTCCCAAAGGACTTTCGTGCTTGAACACTATCAGTTTCCTGACACACATTTTCCCACGGGCTGCCGACCGGTCATGTTCAAACATATTGATCAGTGACTCCCAGAACAATTCCAAATCACCTTCGCTGAAACCTGTTACATCCTGGGCCAATTTGGCAGAAACATAGCCTTCCATTTTATAAAGCGCATAGGGAACAAAATTTTTCTTTCCCATTGTTTGTTCTTTACTTGCATCCTTCCTGTTGGTAATCGCCATCCTGGTGACCGTAATTTCTTGAGGATTAATCCGGTCTATGCTCTTAGCAAAATTCATTTGGATGGGGCCCCTTACAATGCCGCAAGGGGCATCTCCCACAGCCATAACCGCACCAAAGGCTCTAATATCAAAATAATTTTGGCACATAAACAGTTGTGCCTTTTTAACATTGTTCACTTTTGTGCTGTACTTTTCAAATTCTTCGGAACTGTCATTCGATTCTTTTTTATTTTTTATGTCTTTTTTGCTTTTGGTTTCTTTCTTTTCCACGTTTATGCCACAATTGAGATAAGCCTCTTCCAACTTATCATTTAGAATTTCTTTTACGAATATTTTATAGCCTTCCACATCATCCTTAAGCAACTGTACATAGTTTCTTACTTTCCGCTTAATGCATACATCTGTAACAATCCCATGCCCTGTCTCTGCATCTGTTCTTGGCATGTTTCCTGCATCTGGATCGCCATTTGGGTTTCCGTTTTCTACATCGAAGAATAAGACAAAATCATATTTATTTTTTATTGCGTTATCAAAAGCTATCATTATAGAAACCTCCATTTTGATTGACATTTAGGAGCCAGTCAAAAAACCACCAAATGTCAAGTTAATCTTTGTAATTTGTGAAAAGAAACTGCATTATACTCAGTCACGTTCAGCTTTGCAAAGCCGCCGCCCAAAATAATAGAATTTAGTCGGGTTGAATGATGGCGGCTTGGTAAATGTTTAAGAGACTGAGTATAGTTTACCTTTTACAACTGCTCTTGGATCCAGATCTCTGAATTTGATTCTATAGATTCGGGGGGATCACTTGAGTCTGAAGATCCGACAGATTTTGTTCCCTCTTTAGCCCGTTTTTCATATAATTTTTGTGTTTGCTGATAGTAACCTAAAATAAACCTACCTTGGTTTTCCATATCAAAGGTTTTAGGAAAGCTATCGCCTTCATACTTAGATAAGCAATCACTAAGCACTATGCTCCAATAATCTCCGTCAATTTTTGCCAGATGGTGCTGAGCCAACTTTAATAATTGCGGAAACACTAAGGCGGGTGTTGAGCAAGCCGAAGCAAAGTATCGGTCTTTGATAGTGGTATTGAGCATGTTCCCCTGGGCGTTTTGCTGTATCATTTCCAATATGGCAAAAACTCTGCCTAATATATAAGCCGGAACCTTTGAGTCTTCATTTAAGTACACTGAAATTTCCTCCGTTCTTCTTTTATTGATTCTCGAATTTCTAAGCAAGTAGCCTTTTATGGCGGCTGCTTTTGCCTGTGAAACGGATTGATCCTTCTTTACTCTGGTTAAAATAAGGTTAAATAGGAGTGCCGGATACCGTTCTCCAGTCAATAAGGCTCTCATCACCGCACCACCCAAAAGAGGATGTATTTTTTTGTCTCTACTCTGTGGGCTAACGGTTGCATAGAGTAGAGAGGATATCTTGATATGTTCCTTTCCATTTTCGCCGCCATATATTTTAATGTCATCATAATGCTGCTTAATTTTCTCGCAAAAACCGATAAAGGAATTTTTATAAAAGTACCTGACTGAAATTCTTCCAGCGTTGGGCGCAAGCCCTAAGACAAAAAAATTCACATTCGGCGAAAACTCCGGAAAACTGTAAATTCCTTGCATCCCTATCTTTAAAAGGGTTCGGACAATTTCCTCTGTCTTGGTATCTTGCTTTGTAAGTTGGTGCCCAGCTTGGGCTGAGGAAGAATCGGACCCCCTAGGAGCAGCTTCTGACCCCATAGAGTCTTCATCGTCTTCATCTTCTTCGTAATCAAACAGTGATCTTACAACCTCTATTTCTTTCATGGAGGTTGTACTTGCCCAAAAAACGGTTGTGTCATCTCCAATAAATATTTTTTGCTTATCAGAATCAAGCATACGTTGAAGCACTGTTGTGTACTTGTGCATAGCCGCATCTGAAACAAAGGCATTGTAGCTTTGCTCCAAATTATAGGAGGAATCGGCATCTTTATTAAAGCACACCAAAGAAGCGCCCATCCCGCTTGCTCCTTTTACGCCAGAAAGTTGCTTGTGCAGCTTGGCGATCACCATTTGCTCTCCATAGGTTGAGCATTGACTCAGTAAAGGATCCTCTTTCATTCGCTTGCGCGTATTCTCATCAACCCAGATTCGAATGATCTCTTCACATTCATGAAAATAAGTATCACTTCCAACGAGCTTAAAGATAACATTACCAGAAAAGGCATTGCCTTTTGGACTGTATTGATTAAGGATGTATTTGTTTTCCCAAGCGCTTTGAATATCCCAATTTTCAAAAAATCTGCAAATCGCTTTGGCCTCGTCCGACGAACCGTTCTGAAACAAGGTAAGATGCAATTCTTTTGCTTTTTCAAATTTTTTCTCTTCCAAGCTTCCTAGTGTATTTCCTACTCCAAATATGTAAGCAAAGTTATCAAAAACCGGGGAGGCCGCTATCCCTTTAATTTTCATGCTATAAGGTGTCATAAAAGCCTGACGCTTTTTATCAACCAAAAGGGACACGATATCAAATAATTCACCTTCCTTTGTTAAGATCGCACAATAACTTGCAGTGTTCATTTCAAAGCCAAGGGGGCTGAGTCGTAGGTCTTCGTCCGTGGATAGGATATCATAGTATTCACATAAGCTTCTGATCATCGCACCACCGCCTTTGCTTTGTTTAAGTCCAGCACTCCGTCGGTCAATACGGCTCGAAAGAAGGTTGGTGAAACGGAAAGCGCATCCTTGTTTACCTGATAATTTAAATCCAACAGCATATAGCCTAAGTCAAGCTCAGGGGGTAACTGACTTTGCGGTAAGTTTTCATCCTGCTCAATAATGTCAAAGCTTGCACCGAATTCCCGAGTGCCAAGACAAGGGTGGTGAAAACACTTTCCGTTTCTTAAGCGACGTAGGATAATATTGTAATGCTTTTCTTCCGTATCCTCCGGCCCGGCCTTATCTGTCAGCTCAAAATGAGCTTCAATTATATATTCCACATCTCTTAAAACCATGGCTGCCCTTTGGTGCCGACTTTCAACGGCATCAATAAACAAAGGTTCGGATTTGTCCATGGCTTTCTTCACATTGCTCAGCTTTAGCACTTCGGAAACTTCGTTTCGCCTGATATTAGTAAACTGTATGGGTTTGATCACATGAATTTTATCAATGTTCCACCGGATCGCTGGTTTCCAGTAGATAGCCTCCAGAATGCCGCGCGCGGCAGTGGGCGTGATACAATCATAACTAACCCTTTCTACCTTTAGTTCAGGCCGAGTAAAGCAGGCATACTCACCCCAAACCTTAAACCTTATTCCGTACCCCATTAAATCACTCCTTTGTATCTGATTCTTAAATTTTATTTGATCTATGGGCTTTCCAAAGAGTTGATTTTATAAAATGACAGAATCACGGAAAAATGGCTTGACTGTTTAAATTTTCACTGGTAAAGATGTCAAGCCCCGTTTCCTTATAATACTGCTTATTATTTAGGACATAAACAAAGTCATACGAATCCAATACATGATCTTCCATCAATTGATTGAATTCATGCTGATAGACAGAAACGGTATATTTCCCCAGCGCCCGGATTAAGTTGTTTGTGATTCTACCCTCTCTAAGGTTGCGAACCAACGTCTCTGCTTCTTCATTTTCCTGAATGACGATCCCTACGGTTTTTGTTTCTATGAGCTGAAAATTTTTTGCCGCAGTTTCAAAATTAAAGCTATCCTTAAATTCACCCAAGATGTTTTTCTTATCCAAAAAGGGATTTGAGGAGGAGGTCTTGTACAAAAGTTTGAAATACAAAGCAACCCCTTCTAAATCAAAAGCTTGCTGGCCTAGTTTATTGATTACTTCTCTCCCAGCAGTAAGGGTTGCTTCCAGCATTTTTGGTGTCTTACCCTCCTCGGAGCTTGGCTCGAATATAAATACTCTGCCACTATCGGGCAGTTTGTTTTCCCGATTCGAACGTCCTCCGGCTTGGATGATGCTGTCTATGCCCCCTAAACTGCGGATGACCAAGGGGAAATCAATATCAACGCCTGCTTCGATTAACTGGGTTGAAATGACGATCGCTCTTTCCTTTGGCTTCGGGTTTCCTTCTGTATCTTTGTCGGATATTCTTTCTTTAACTTCCTTTAAAATTGCTCGTCTATGATTTGGAGTCATCAGAGTTGATAAGTGATAGACATTCGGAAATTCTTTGGCTAGCTGGTACAGGTGATAGGCATGCTTTCTTGAATTAACGATAACTAGGGTCTGATCGTTTTCCCTGAGCAGCTCTATAATTTCTTCATCTGACTTTTGCCCGATATAGTCGTACTTTGTCCTTGCTAGCTTAATCGCCAAGTCTTGTGGATTGCTGGTAATCTCTGTGATTTCCAGCTTTTTATATTTGTAATTGCCAATTTCCGGTTGGGTTGCGCTACAGAGAACTGCAGTGCATTTATAATTAGTCACAAGCTCACTGATGGCATACATGCACGGCGATAAATAATCAACAGGGATCGCCTGGGCTTCATCAAAAATAAGGATACTGTTTGCAAGATTATGAAGCTTTCTGCACAGATTGGGCTTGTTAGAATAGAAGGATTCAAAAAACTGAACATTGGTGGTGACTACGATAGGAATATCCCAGTTTTCACAAGCCCATTTTGTCTTAAAGTCCTCTTCATCTTGAGTAACGTTGCTGTGATGCTCCAAAACGCAATTGGCATATTCATCCCCAAGCGCCTTTCTAAAAACATCCGCATTTTGCTCAATAATACTTGTGAAGGGAATGACATATATGATCCGATCCATGTTGTTCTTAATGGCGTGTTTCAGTGCAAAGGAAAGGGAAGATAAGGTTTTCCCTCCACCTGTGGGCACGGTTAGGCTAAAGAGTCCAGGTTTCATAGCTGCCTTTTCCTTGCAGTCGTTTAGAATCCCTAAACGAATCTCGCTAAGCTTGCTGCCGTTGCTTTTGGGAATTGCCTGATCCAGCTTTTCATAAAGAGCCTCCATGGAACAACTTAGGGTTTCTCTCGTTCTCTTGGTGCAGAAGGCTTCTGTATCAATCCGATCCGCATCCACTAATGCGGAATAAAGCATTTTTATGTAAGTAGCTAAGGAGAACTGCTCGTAATCTCTTGATACCTTTAAGCGCTTGTGCTTGATTTTCATGGGCAGAGTAATTTTTTCGTGTTCGGGATTTTGGCTGATAGCATTGTTTTTATGATTTGAATTGCTTGTATTGCTGGTATTGTTTTCACTGTTATCCTTTATCTCTATCTTTTCAATCTTCTCAATCTTCTCATTAAATCCTCTTATCTTGCTATAATACGTTCCGTCATCTACTGAGGCTGCTTCACTCCCACTATCCAAAAGGCCCCCGTGATGCCCTACAATGGCCATACCATAATATTTTCCGATATGCTTATCCAGTCTAGTTATCTCCTGAGCTCCAGCTGTTTTATGGTCAGCTTTGATTCGCTTGCTGTTGCCTCTTATCCGTTGCTGAAATTTCTCTCCATATTTCCCATAGTCATGTAGCAAGCCCAGAACATATCCGACTTCCTCGGCATCAAAGCGCTTCGCAAATTCTGCTGTTGCTTTGGCTACATTCGTAAGATGCTCTTTTAATTCTTGACAATCTTCTTCCTTCGTAAAGGTCTTACCGTCAAGGGTATGTGCTAAAAATTTCAAAATGCACCTCCTGAATTACCCATTTTGTATAAAATTCGTCTATGAACTTCGTTTTGACATGCTCATATTCGACAAAATTACACAAGATGTCTCAGGAAGAATAGCATTACTTTCATCTTAAGTCAAGGATAACAAATAGAAAACCTTTGAAAAATTTAAAAAATAAAAAGCCAGCCACGAAGGTTAGCGGATATGAATTATGTATCTCTGTGAAGTGCACTGGCTTTATCGACGGTCTAACCAGCGCGGCGGTAAAGATCAGACTAGGATAGGATTTTTTTGAAAAACACTTGACAGTTTTACACTTTCATGCTATCATCTCGAAAATTCAAAATTAAAAGCTACGATTGAGACAAAGGTAAGCAAATGATTTTTCAGAGAGTCGCCGGTTGGTGTGAGGCGATATTGAAGTTGCTTTATCTATCCCTCATGAGCTGCTTTTCTGAAGGTATGCTTTGGAGTCTGATTTTTTTGCAGGGGCTCTTTAAGCTATATTAAAGTAAGAAAAGACGTCTGCCACGTTACAGGCAAAGGTTTCAGTCATCATGACTTGAACCCGGTGAGTTTCTTGTCGTAAGGCAGGATTAAATTAGGGTGGTATCGCGTGGTATATCCTCGCCCCTTTATCTTTGATAGGGGGCGGGGATTTTTTATTTTCCCTATTTATAAAAACAGAATTTACCCAGATTCACCCAAAATCATGAAGGGTCATTCAAAAACAGGAGGTGAACAATGAACAGGCATGTAATTTCAATCCTTGTTGAAAACCATGCAGGTGTTTTAAGCCGTGTGGCCGGGCTTTTCAGTCGGCGAGGCTACAATATCGAAAGCTTAAGCGTCGGTGTTACTGAGGACAGCGACTTTTCTCGGATTACCATTGTAGTTTGGGGCGACGACCGGATTATTGAGCAAATCAAAAATCAGGTAGAAAAGCTGGTTGATGTACGAGGGGTTACACTTTTGCTGAACGACAAGGCAGTTTTTCGGGAGCTTGCCCTTATCAAAGTATACGCTACCGCCGCCGAACGGCACGAGCTGGTAAGTATTGCGGACATATTTAGGGCAAACATCATTGATGTTTCTAACTCCACCCTGACGGTTGAAATTACCGGTGACCAGAGTAAGCTGCTGGCTTTTATTGAGCTGCTGCAACCCTACGGTATTAAAGAAATTGCCCGCACCGGTCTTACGGGGCTTGAAAGAGGCAATGTGAATATAAAGGATAAGATGGAGTAAAACAAGTATATTACAGGAGGAACAATCCATGGCAAAATTATTTTATCAAGAGAACTGCAATTTAGGATTATTGACAGGAAAAAAGGTAGCAATTATTGGTTACGGCAGTCAAGGCCACGCCCATGCTTTGAATCTGCATGAAAGCGGCGTATCAGTTATCGTAGGATTATATGAGGGCAGTAAGAGCTGGAAGAACGCGGAGGCAGCGGGTCTTGTAGTCAAGACTGCGGCAGAAGCAGCCAAAGAAGCTGATGTCATCATGATACTGATCAACGATGAAAAGCAAGCAAAGCTCTACAAGGAAAGCATTGAGCCCAACTTGAAGGCTGGGAAATATCTTGCCTTTGCACACGGCTTCAACATTCATTTTGGGCAGATCACCCCGCCGGAGTCTGTGAATGTGTTCATGATTGCGCCCAAGGGCCCAGGGCACACCGTTCGCAGCCAATATGCGGAAGGAAAGGGTGTACCCTGTTTGGTAGCGGTCCATCAAGATCCGTCCGGGGACACTTTGGACGTAGCTTTGGCCTATGCAGCAGGAATCGGGGGCGCAAGAGCAGGCATTCTTCAGACCACCTTCAAGGAAGAGACGGAGACCGATTTATTTGGCGAGCAAGCTGTATTATGCGGCGGTGTTTCGGAACTGATGAAGGCAGGGTTTGAGACGCTAGTAGAAGCGGGCTATCAGCCAGAGAGTGCGTACTTTGAATGCATGCATGAAATGAAGCTAATTGTAGACTTAGTGAACCAAGGCGGGCTATCCTACATGCGCTACTCCATCAGCGACACAGCAGAATACGGCGACTACACCATCGGAAAGCGTATCATCACTGACGAGACCCGCAAGGAAATGAAAAAAGTACTTAGAGAGATTCAAGACGGAACCTTTGCCAAAAACTGGATCCTTGAAAACCAGGCCAACCGCCCCTACTTTAACGCCACAAGGCGCATGGAAGCAGAAAGCCAGATTGA
>CAZSXS010000050.1:0-11393 GCA_964611385.1 uncultured Defluviitaleaceae bacterium | reverse complement strand
CCAACCGCCCCTACTTTAACGCCACAAGGCGCATGGAAGCAGAAAGCCAGATTGAAGTTGTAGGCAAAGAGCTTAGAAAAATGATGAGCTGGTTAAAGAAATAGTTAAACCTTAAGACCTTGGGGGAGGGAAGGGAAAAACTTGTTGGTTCATTCCTCACCCCCACCCCCCCTCCTATCCCTTTTCAAAAAAGCCGAACGTTGGAGGCTAAAGAGAGTGGATGGATTAAGAACTATAAACATTTTGGACAGATATAAATAACCTTAAGATACTTATTCAAATCTAGTTTTTAGTCAGTGCTAATTACCGCTACGCGAAAGGAAGTGATAATGATGTCAGTAAAAATATATGACTCGACCCTACGGGATGGAGCACAGGCTGAAGGGATATCTTTTTCGGTATCCGACAAGCTACGGATTGCCCAGGCTTTGGATGCGCTTGGGGTGTCTTATATCGAAGCGGGGAATCCGTTTTCGAATCCGAAGGACTTGGAATTTTTCCAGAAGGTGAAGGAGCTTCATCTGAGTGCAAAGCTTGTGGCCTTTGGCAGCACCCGAAAGCGGGGCGTATCTGTTGAAGAGGACAAAAACCTGATGGCGCTTTTGGAAGCCAAGACCGAGGCTGTGGCCATTGTGGGAAAGAGCTGGGACTTGCACGTTACGGAGATTTTACGAGCTGAGCTTCCCGAGAATCTTCAAATGATTCAAGATACCGTTGCCTTTTTGAAGAAGCAGGGGCTTGAGGTGATCTTTGATGCGGAGCATTTCTTTGATGGCTTCAAGGATAACCAGGCCTATGCCTTGGAAACCTTAAAGGCAGCCGCCAGGGCTGGTGTCGATTGTCTTTGTTTGTGTGATACCAACGGGGGAACCTTTCCCAATGAAATTGTTGAAATCATACAGACCATCAAAGAGGAGCTAAAACGTGAAGGTTTAAATCCCGCTCTGGGGATCCATTGTCACAATGACTGCGGCATGGCTGTGGCGGGTTCCTGCATGGCAGTAGAGGCAGGGGCCAGTCAGGTTCAAGGCACGCTTGTTGGTTTCGGAGAACGCTGCGGCAATGCTAACTTATCCACCATCATTCCAAACCTACAACTAAAGAAAAATTTCGACTGCATTCCTCAAGAAAAGATTGCAAAATTAACGGAAACGGCTATACTGATATCCGAGATTTCAAACCTCACGCTGTTGGATAGGGAGCCGTATGTAGGACGTTCGGCATTTACCCACAAGGGTGGGATGCATGTTGATGGTGTTTCGAAGTTACCCAAGAGCTTTGAGCATATCGAGCCGGGGACGGTGGGGAACGAGCGAAGAATCTTAACAAGTGAAGTGGCTGGAAAAAGCACCATCTTGTCCAAGATTCAGAAAATCGAACCCAACCTGCAAAAAGACTCACCAGAAACTGAAGCCATCATCAGCCGCTTGAAGGCTTTGGAGTATGAAGGGTATCAGTTTGAGGCGGCGGAGAGTACCTTCGAGCTGTTAATTAAGAAGATGCTCGGCAAATACAAGCCTCAGTTTGAGCTGGTTCACTTGAAAATCATTGGCGAACAGCCCTATGTTGACGGGCAAAGCGCCAGTGCATTGATTAAAATCCGAGTGGACGACAAGATTGAGATCACGGCAGCAGAAGGAAACGGCCCTGTGAATGCCCTTGACCAAGCCTTGCGCAAGGCTCTGGAGGTCTTCTATCCGCAGATTGCAAACATTCAGCTTACAGACTACAAGGTTCGTGTTCTGGACAATCTGGAAACTACAGCTTCAAAGGTAAGAGTACTGATCGAATCCACAGATGGTCATGAACGCTGGTCAAGCGTGGGCGTTTCAAAGGATATCATCGAAGCAAGTTGGATTGCACTTGTGGACAGCATTGAATACAAGCTTTTAAAAAATGAGGCGAATGAATAGGCGTTCCAAATCAAAATAGAATAAATTCACACTTCTTTAGAATAAGTGGATTGAAATAAAGGAGGTATCATCAATTGACTTTAACACAAAGAATACTGGCAAAACATGCAAACCTACCATCCGTCACCCCTGGGCAGCTGATCGAAGCCAAGGTGGATCTGGCCTTGGGGAACGATGTAACCGCACCGGTTGCCATCAAGGAATTTGACAAGTCTGGTGGCGGCGTTTTTGATCAATCCAAAATCGCCCTGGTTCCTGACCATTTCACCCCAAACAAGGACATCAAGTCCGCAGAGCACTGCAAAATCATGCGCGACTTTGCTTGCAAACATGCGATTGAGAATTATTTTGAAATCGGAGAAATGGGTATTGAGCACTGCTTGTTACCGGAAAAGGGCCTTGTGGTTGCCGGTGATTTAGTCATCGGTGCGGATTCCCACACCTGTACGTATGGTGCCTTATCTGCCTTTTCAACCGGCGTGGGCAGCACAGACTTAGCCTTTGCTATGAAAACGGGCAAGGCTTGGTTCAAGGTTCCCAGTGCGATCAAATTTGTCCTGACTGGCAAGCTGAACCGATATGTAAGCGGTAAGGATTTAATCCTACACATAATCGGAATGATAGGCGTAGACGGAGCTTTATATCAATCCATGGAATTTTTCGGAGAGGGCTTACAAGAATTAAGCATGGATGCTCGACTGACCATTGCGAACATGGCCATCGAAGCCGGTGCCAAGAACGGAATTTTCCCCTATGATGAAAAGACAGAAGAATACTTAAAGGAACATATTAACAACAATAAGCAGAAGGATATTACTGATATTATAAAGGAAGTAAAAGAGTTGGGCCTTCAAGAAGAGCCGGAGGATCAGGAGTACGAACAGGTAATCCACATTGATCTTTCCACCTTAAAGCCTACAGTATCAAAACCTCACTTACCCAGCAACACGGTCACGGTAGACCAAATTGAAGAGATTAAACTTGACCAGGTAGTCATTGGTTCCTGCACCAACGGACGCATTGAAGACCTTCGAGTTGCAGCTGAAATCATGAAAGGCAAAAAGGCTGCCAAGGGTGTACGGGTGATCATTCTTCCGGGCACACAAAAAATCTACCTGGACGCTTTGAAAGAGGGCATCATTGAAACCCTGGTTGAAGCCGGTGCGGCCGTCAGCACCCCCACCTGCGGCCCGTGTCTTGGCGGACACATGGGCATCCTAGCAGCCGGAGAAGTCGCCCTCGCCACCACAAACCGCAACTTTGTCGGCCGCATGGGTTCCCCAGACGCTTTTGTTTACCTGGCCTCCCCAGCAGTTGCCGCAGCTTCTGCACTAGTCGGAAAGATTGTAGCACCTTAATAATAAAAAACCTACGCCCCCATCCCTCTCTTTTCAAAAAAGCCGGGCATGGGGTATAGGAAAAGCTTCGCAGGATTAAAAAAGAATCAAAGATTCTTTTTCTAAACTAAACCCCCGCCCTCCGTTTTTAACAACATCCATTTTCGGCTTTTTAAATAGGGAAAGGAGGGGGTTTGGGAGTGAGGAGGAAAAACGTTTTCGCCGTTTAAAAACGTTTTTCCCTTCCCTCCCCCAAGGTTTTAATCTTTTTAAGAAAGGACTGAACATATGGGTAGAGTTTTTAAATACGGAGATAATGTTGATACGGACGTTATCATTCCTGCTAGATATTTGAATTCCTCCAATCCGTCTGAGCTTGCGGCTCATTGTATGGAGGATATTGATAAGGATTTTGCTAAAACGGTGCAAAGTGGAGATATTGTCGTGGCTGCAAGTAATTTTGGCTGTGGCTCCTCCAGAGAGCATGCCCCTATTTCCTTAAAGGCCGCCGGTGTTGATTGTGTCATCGCGAAATCTTTCGCACGAATTTTCTATCGTAATGCCATCAATATCGGGCTTCCTATTATGGAGTGCCCTCAGGCCGCTGAGGAAATTAAAGCGGGCTCCAAGGTTGAAGTGGACCTGGCAAAAGGCCTAATTAAAGATTTAACGGAAGGGAAAACTTATGAAGCGGAACCTTTCCCCGAATTTATGCAAAAAATTATCAAAGCCGGTGGGCTGATGAATCTGGTGGAGGGTTAATTGTGGTCTATAATATTGCATTGATACCCGGGGATGGCATTGGCCCCTCGGTGGTTGCGGAGGCCACAAAGGTGCTGACGCAAATCGGTAAGCTGTATTCCCATGTCTTTAAGTTTGTGGAAGTGGATGCCGGTGGTATTGCCATTGATAAATACGGGGAGCCGCTGCCTAACAAAAGCGTTGAAATCTGTAAAAGCTGCGATGCTGTCATTCTGGGTGCCGTTGGCGGGGAAAAGTGGGATACGCTTCCTGGTCATCTTCGTCCGGAAAGAGCCTTGTTAGGCCTTCGTGGCGAGCTTGGACTCTTTGCCAATCTTCGCCCTGCAAAGCTTTATGATGAGCTTCGTTCTGCCTGCCCGCTCCGTGAAGACATTGCACAAAGAGGAATTGATTTCATTATTGTTCGTGAGTTGACTGGCGGTATGTATTTTGGTGACAGAGGCCGTAAGCAAAGTGATTTGGGTATGGCCGCCTGGGATACAGAGCAGTACGCCGAAAAAGAAGTGGAACGCTTGGCTCGGGTAGGCTTTGAGCTTGCCATGAAGCGTAACAAGCACCTTACCAATGTGGATAAGGCCAATGTGCTTGAATCCTCCAGACTTTGGAGAGAGGTTGTTCTCCAAGTGGCGAAGGAATATCCAGAGGTAAAGCTTGACCACATGTACGTTGACAATGCCTCCATGCAGCTCATCAAGATGCCTGACTTCTTTGATGTAATCGTTACCACAAATATGTTCGGAGATATTCTTTCCGACGAAGCCAGCCAGATCACCGGCTCGATCGGAATGCTGCCCTCTGCTAGCCTTGGCACCACAGGTAAAGGGAAAACCTTTGGCCTGTATGAGCCTATCCATGGCTCTGCACCCGACATTGCCGGACTGGATCTTGCAAACCCCATTGCCTCCATCCTCTCCGTTTCCATGATGTTGCGGGACAGCTTTGGACTCTTGGAGGAAGCAACCGCCATTGATCGTGCCGTACTGTCGGTTTTATCCAAAAATTACCGGACGGCTGATATTTATTCAAGCAACAATCAGGACATGATAAAAGTAGGAACAGTTAAAATGGGTGACTTGATCGCCGCAGAGTTATAAACCTGTTCATTGATTACAGAAGGATTGTAGAAGGGGATATTCCAAAACATCCGTAGGGGGGATGTTAGGAGGAGAACGTGTACTATCTCGGCACAGCCGAGCATGACAATTTTTTCTGCACCGGAGATCGGTGTGTTGACAATTGTTGTCATACTTGGAGAATTAACATAGATGAAGAGACCATTGAAAGATGCAAGCAGCTGGGTACCAAAAAGGAGTATGCCGCCTTCGCAGCCCGGGAGGTCTATTTACCCAACAAAGAAAAGTTTAAAGCCATCAACCTGAATGCGAACGGCGATTGTGTGCACTTGGATTCGAACCGGCTTTGCAAGATCTACAAAAAGCTCGGCCCGGAGTATATGGGGAAGGTTTGTCAAACCTATCCCCGTTTTTCCCACGTTTACAACGGCATAACAGAGCTCTGCCTAGCCTTAAGTTGTCCGGCCGTTTGCGAGCTTCTGCTTTTGAATCCAAACGGAATTAACTTTTCTGTGGTGCCCGGCGTGGTCGTTGAGCAGCCGGTAGGCTATGCAAACACCATCCCTGTTGATCTAGGCTTTGACATTCGGACGGCTGTGATCTCCATGTTTCAAAACAGAGCCTTAAGCTTGACTGAACGGATTATTTACTGCTCGATTTTCGTAAGCCGCCTGGAAGGAATTTTGGAAGAAAAGCCTTACGACGACCTGCCAAAGCTTCGAAGTCGCATTGAGGCCTGTATTGAAAAGTTTAAAGCGTATTTGACGAATGTGGATATATTTACGGCGCTGATTAAGTCCGCTGATAAATATGAAACCTTAATGAAAAACGTTTATCATATCTCCTTAAACAATATAAAGAGCATCATAGAGGTACTGCCAGAGAATACTGGGGCCAACAATCACGACTTTTACCAAGAGTTAAAGCAGCTCAGAGAAGAAATGAACGAAAAGCTCAGTGCTGAAAAAATATTAGAGATCAAACAAAGGGTTCTGGATCCTTATCTTGCAAGCAAGTCCTACGTCTTTGAAAATTTGATGGTAATCAACCTCTTCAACACCCTGTATCCTATGTCCAAAAGCTCCGTCAACTACGGTTTTAAAGAGCTGATATACATTTATCATTTTATACAGGCCTTTATTGCCTTGGTTTGCAGAAACAAGGAGGTTACGGACAGGGATGTAGTCAACTGCATTTATTATTTTAACCGAAAGATCAAATCCTTTTCTCTGCTTCACGAAAGCTTAATCAATTCGATTTAAATGGTTCGATTTAAATTAGATATAGCAATTATTCGATTCGATTTTCTATGTTGAATCTCAATGGGAGGAAGAAATATGTCGGAAATTAAAATCTATCTGAACGGTGAATTTTTACCAAAATCCGAAGCAAAGGTATCCGTATTTGATCACGGTCTGTTGTACGGGGACGGCGTTTTTGAAGGTATCAGAGCTTACAACGGCCGTGTGTTTAAGTTAAAGGAACACATCGACAGAATTTTTGCGGCTGCAAAGTCCATCATGCTGGAAATCCCCATGAGCAAGGAAGAGTTGACAAAGGTAGTCGTCGATAGCTGCCGGGTCAACAACTTAAGAGACGCATATATTCGTCTGGTTGTGACTCGCGGTACGGGAGACTTAGGTCTCAGCCCCACCAAATGCCCTAAGGCGACTGTCTTTTGCATTGCGGATACCATTTCTCTTTACCCCAAGGAAATGTATGAGACTGGCATGCCTGTCATCACCGCAAGCCAAAGACGCAACAACGCGACCATCATTGATCCCCAGATCAAGAGCCTGAACTACTTAAATAACATCATGGCAAAGATCGAAGCCAATCGGGCTGGTGTACCGGAAGCCATCATGCTGACGCAAATGGGTATCGTTGCCGAATGTACTGGGGACAATATCTTCATTATAAAAGATGGCGTTATCTACACCCCACCCATCTCCTGTGGTATTCTGGACGGCATCACCAGACGCACCATCATGGATCTTGCGACCAAGGCTGGTTACACAGTCGTCGAAAAGGAATTCACCCTCTTTAATGTATACAACGCCGACGAATGTTTCCTCACTGGCACAGGTGCTGAATGTATTGCCGTTACCTCTGCCGACGGACGTGTGATTGGCTCAGGCGTCGCCGGAGAAATCACAAAGAAGCTGCTGAAGCTCTTTCATGAGTATGTTCGCAACGAGGGAACCGATATTTTTTAAATTGATATTTAGGTTCTTTATATAAAACAGAAGCGAAGGGGGCGGAAAACTTTTTTTGAAATGCGAAAAGTTTTCCGCCCAAATTGTTTTAATAGGAGGTAAAAATGAATAGCGATCGTGTAAAAAAAGGAGCGGAAAGAATGCCCCACCGCTCCTTATTTAAAGCAATGGGCTATACCGATGAGGAATTGCAAAAGCCCCTCATTGGCGTGGTCAACGCCCAAAACGAAGTGATACCCGGGCATATTCACCTGGATACGATAGCAGAGGCCGTCAAAAAAGGTATCCTTGCGGCCGGTGGCACACCGATGGAGTTTCCGTCTATCGGCGTATGTGACGGGATAGCCATGGGTCATGTGGGCATGAATTATTCCTTGGCCAGCCGGGAGCTCATTGCTGATTCCGTGGAGACCATGGCCTTGGCTCATGCCTTTGATGCTCTGGTCTTCATCCCAAATTGTGATAAGGTGGTTCCCGGAATGCTGATGGCAGCGGCCAGACTGGACATTCCATCCATTTTCATAAGCGGAGGGCCTATGCTTTCTGGAAACGTCGGGCAAAAGTCCATCAGTCTGTCCAATACCTTTGAGGCTGTCGGCGCCTTTAATGCAGGCAGAATCAACGATGAAGAGCTGCTGGAATTTGAAAATCAGTCTTGCCCCAGTTGCGGAAGTTGTGCGGGGATGTACACTGCCAACAGCATGAACTGCTTGACAGAAGCACTGGGCATGGGACTTCCTGGGAACGGAACCATTCCCGCAGTCCTTTCCGCACGGATTCGCTTGGCAAAAGAAGCTGGAAAAAAAATCATGGAGCTGCTTGAAAAGGACATTCGCCCCAGCCAGATCATGACTAAAGCGGCTTTTGTCAATGCCTTGACGGTGGACATGGCGTTGGGATGCAGCACCAATTCCATGCTGCATCTTCCAGCCATAGCTCATGAACTGAACCTATGTGTGGATTTTGATTTGGCGAATGAGATCAGCAGTCGGACACCCAACCTTTGTAAGCTGGCTCCCTCCGGTCACCATCATATTGAGGAACTGGACAGTGCGGGTGGGGTTGCCGCCGTCATGAAGGAGCTGAACAAGGGTGGCTTGCTAACAGTGGATTGTATGACAGTTACAGCTGAGGCTTTGATCAAAACCATTGAAAAGGCTGTGAATCGGAATCAGATTGTGATCAGACCCTTTGATAATCCCTATAGCAGCACCGGGGGCATCAAGGCCTTAAAGGGAAATCTGGCACCAGACGGCTGCATCGTCAAAAAGGCGGCGGTCTGCGAAGAAATGATGAAAGTGACTCTGCAGGCTCGTGTCTTTGATTCGGAGGAAGAAAGTCTAGCTGCTATTTTGGGTGGAAAAATCCAAAAAGGCGATATCGTAGTCATTCGCTATGAAGGCCCAAAAGGTGGCCCTGGTATGAGAGAAATGCTTATGCCAACCTCCGCTTTGGCCGGTATGGGACTTGACAAGGATGTAGCGCTGATTACTGACGGCCGCTTTTCCGGTGCCTCCAGAGGGGCCAGCATCGGCCATGTATCACCGGAGGCCTTTGTAGGTGGCACGATTGCTTTGGTTCAGGAAAATGATCAAATTCGGTTAGATATTAAGGCGGGAAAAATTGAGCTTCTGGTTGATGAAGCGGAGCTTGAAAAGCGTCGCCAAAGCTTTGTGCCAAAGCAAAAGTCCTTGAAAGGGTATTTGAAGCGCTATGCTAGTCTCGTGGGTTCTGCTGCGGGCGGAGCTGTGGTAGGGATCAATTAACCAGAAAAGAAAAATTGGAGGGATAAACTTGCTTCTTACCGGAGCCGAAATTTTAATTGAATGTTTAAAGGAGCAGGGTGTAGACACGATATTTGGCTACCCCGGCGGTGCGGTGCTATACATATATGATGCGCTCTATAAATATAGAGATCAGATTAAGCATTATTTAACATCGCATGAACAGGGAGCGGCACATGCCGCCGACGGCTATGCCAGAGCAAGCGGCAAGGTTGGAGTCTGTCTGGCTACTAGCGGGCCGGGTGCTACCAACTTGGTTACGGGCATTGCAACAGCTTATATGGATTCTGTGCCTATGGTAGCCATCACTGGGAATGTCACTGTAGGCTGGCTTGGAAAGGACAGCTTTCAAGAGGTTGACATTACTGGGATCACCATGCCGATCACCAAGCATAATTTTATCGTCAAAGATATCTCGAAGCTGGCAGAGACCGTGCGTCGAGCTTTTTACATTGCTAAGGAAGGCCGACCGGGGCCTGTATTGATTGACATCACGAAGGATGTGACAGCGGCTTCTTATGAATATGAAATGGAAAGTCCCCGTGTTGTGCTGCCGAAGATTAACAAAATAAAGGATGAAGATATCCTAGGGGCCATAAAAGCCATGACTGAAAGCAAAAGGCCTTTGATTTATGTTGGCGGGGGCGTGATCTCCGGAGACGCCTGTGCAGAACTGCGAACCTTTGCCGAGCGCTTGGATGCCCCTGTTACTTCCAGCGCCATGGGCCTTGGAGCCTTCCCTTATTCCGATCCCAAATTTACTGGAATGATAGGCATGCATGGCACTAAGACCTCTAACCTGGCCGCCACCGATTGTGATCTGCTGCTGGCCTTGGGCGCTCGCTTTTCAGACCGAGTGGTGAGTAATGTAGCACGCTTTGCCCCGAAAGCTCGGGTGATACATGTGGACATTGATCCGGCGGAAATCAACAAGAATGTTAGCTCGTACAGCGCTGTAATTGGGGACGTAAAGGAAATTTTAAAGCGTATCAACCAGCAACTGCCTCAGCAAAGTCACAAGGACTGGCTAGCAGCCGTTCAAGATATGAAAGTGAAATACCCCTTAAGCTATGACAAGAGCCGTCTTACGCCTCAGTTCATCATTGAGAAAATCTTTGAACTGACGAAGGGAGAGGCTATCATCACTACGGAGGTAGGGCAGCATCAAATGTTTACCTGCCTATATGGGCGCTTCGAAAAGCCCAGAAGCTTTTTGACTTCCGGTGGCCTTGGAACCATGGGCTTTGGCCTTGGGGCCAGTATCGGCGCTAGCGTGGCCTGCCCTGATAAGACGGTCTTCAACATTGCCGGTGACGGCTGCTTCCGCATGAACCATATTGAGCTTGCAACTGCTGTTGAAAACGATATTCCTATTATTGAGGTCATCATGAACAATCATGCCCTGGGCATGGTTCGTCAATGGCAAAACATGTTTTACGATGGCCGTTATTCGCACACGACCTTAAGCAAGACGACAGATTTTATCAAGCTAGCCGAAGCCTACCAAGCCGAGGCTTTTCATGTCACTGCTTGCGACCAGGTGGAGGAAGTGCTTTTGAAGGCCATGAGTCTGAAAAAGCCTGTCGTCATCAACTGCGAAATCGGTCAGGACGAGAAGGTATTCCCTATCGTGCCTCCAGGAGCGGCGATTGACGAGACGATAACAGATTAAAAAGACCCGGACATAGGGTTGAGAACACAAGCTACGGAATTTAGATTGAGACAAAAAAGCAAAGCCAAATGGTTTTGCTTTTTTTAACTTTTTTTACGGAGGTAAGACAGATGAAAATAAGACCAATGCAATTAAAAGACTATGAGAAAGTTTACGCCCTCTGGACTGGCACAGCAGGCATGGGCATGCGCTCCCTTGATGATTCTTTTGAGGGTATACAAAAATTTTTGCAGCGCAACCCAGGAATCAGCTTCGTTGCTGAAGAAAGAGAAGAACTCGTTGGCGTTCTTCTGTGCGGTCATGACGGACGGCGAGGGTACATTTATCATGCGGCGGTTCGAAGTGACTGTCGGAAGCAGGGGATCGGCAGGGCGCTGGTCGATGCGTCTTTGAAGGCCTTGAAAGCTGAAGGCATCCACAAGGTTGCCTTGGTCGCCTTTAAAACCAACGAGCTTGGAAATGCTTTTTGGGAGAGCGAGGGTTTTGAGGAAAGAAAGGACTTGATATATCGAAACAAGAGCCTAAATAATGAGAATCAGTAAATCAAAAGAATCTTTCAAGATTTCTGTTGGTTATACCGCCCTCTTGCCCGGCTTTTTTGAAAGATGAGGATGGGGGGTGTGGGGGGAAGGAGAA
>CAZSXS010000049.1:0-27770 GCA_964611385.1 uncultured Defluviitaleaceae bacterium | reverse complement strand
GCTTCCCCCCACGGTTTTTCAGAAAAAGGGTGCCCCGCCCCTTCTCCCAAGGTATTTATCTTTTAAGACTTTACAGCTCCGATCATAATTCCCTTGGCAAAGTATTTTTGTAGGAAGGGGTAGGCCATCAGGATCGGAACTGTGGCCACGATAACGGTTGCCATTTTGATGTTTTCTGTGTGAAGAAATTTTGCGCCGGAAGCGCTGGCGTAACTGGAGGCCATTTCACTCATGACGGTGTTTCGGACAACCATGTCCCGTAGGATTTTTTGTAGAGTAAAGAGCGCCTGGTTGTTGATAAAAAGTGTGGCGTGCCACCACTCATTCCAAAAGGCCACGCCGTAAAATAAAGTGAAAGTCGCGATTACGGGCTTGGAAATGGGGATGATGATTCTCAGTAAAATCTGAATGTCATTGGCACCTTCAATGGCCGCTGATTCTTCAAGACTCTCCGGGAGCGTGTTAAAGTAGTTTTTGATGATGATCATATTGTAGGTGCTCATGGCACCAGGCAGAATCAAAACCCAGAGACTGTCCACGAGTCCAAGTCTTTTCATGTTGATGTAGTAAGGAACCAGTCCGCCCCCAAAAAACATCGTCAGGATAATATAGGTAAAAAACACGTTTCGCCCAGGCAAATCTTTTTTGGAAAGAGCGTAGGCCGCCATGGTGGTCATCAGGATCGCAATGAGGGTTCCCAGCAGCGTGATGGTGACAGTGACCTTCATGGAGTTGAAAATTTCGCTGGTTGAAAAAATGAACTTGTAGGATTCAAGATTGAAGGTTTCTGGCCAGAGGTAAAAAACCTTAGCGGCGTATTCCTTGTAGTCGGAGATGGATACCACAAATACATTCCAAAACGGATAAAGCATTAAAAATGATAAAAGAATAAAAAAGCTGACATTGAAAATATCAAAAATTCTTTCACCAAAGCTTAAACCTTTCGACGACATCAATACACCCCCCTTTAATAAATGCCTGAGTTGCCCATGAGCTTAGCGGCTCTGTTTACGCCAAACAGCAGGAAGCAGTTGATGACGGATTTAAACAGACCAAGAGCAGTACCGAAGCCATACTCCGCATTTAAAATCGTCACTCGATAAACATACGTATCCAAGATATCGCCTGTTGAATAAACGGCTGGGTTGTACAGGTTAAAGATTTGATCGAAGCCCGCATTCATAATGTTGCCGGCTGCAAGTATCAGCATAACAATGACTGTGCTCTTCAACTCCGGCCAGGTGATGTGAACCAGCAGATCAAAGCGCTTGGCTCCGTCGATCCGGGCCGCTTCGTAGATTTCGGGATTGATCCCTGCCAAAGCAGAGAGATAAATAATGGTACCCCAACCTGCATCTTTCCAGATGGAAGAAAGAAAAATCAAAGGGCGAAAGACTTTGGAGTTGGTCAGAAAGTTAAAACTTTCCTTTCCGAAGTGAACCAAAATCTTATTGATGATACCGTTGTCAAGGGAGAGTATATTGTACAGGATACCGTACATAATGACCCATGAAAGAAAGTGGGGAAGGTACAAGACCGTTTGAACGGAGCGCTTCAGTACTTGGTTTTTCAGCTCGTTCAACAAGAGGGCTAAAATAACCGGCACTGGAAAGCAAAACAAGAGCCTCCCTAAGCTGATGATGATGGTGTTTTTCAAGACCGCAAAAAACGCTGGGGTTCTGAAGAGCTTTTCGAAGTTGGCTAAGCCAACGAAGGGACTGCCTAGGATCCCCAAGTTATACTTGAAATCTTTGAAAGCCACAATCACTCCATACATGGGAGCGTAACAAAAGAGCAAGTACCATAGCAAAGCCGGAATCAACATCAGATAAAAATACTTGTAATTCAGGATTTTGGTCAGTACACTTTTGCTTCCTTCTTTTTTGACTGCTTTCCCGTTCATAGTCTACCTCCGTTCTAAAAAAATAATGATTACCTTGTTTTACTATAGCAGTATTTGCTTTCGCTTCGTATAGAAATATTCCGCTATCCTATGTAAATTTTCCTTCATTTGCTCTTGATGAGTCCTTTTTTTGCTTTGTTCTGGCATGCTTGGCAAAAATAATCTTAGGAAGCTCTATAGTTTCAAGAGCCAGCGGTAATTTTTTCCCTGTTGTACTCCATAGCTTCCTAAGCTATACTGTCAACGGCAATGTACGCAAAGCGATGCTTTGAACGTATCGTGTTATCAATCGTTGACTGTATATACTGCCAACAGGCGTACTGTGTTATCAGTGTTCGTTTAATCTCTTTAGGAGGGTGTCATGACCATTAGAAAAAGTATGCTGACTTTGCTTATTATTATTGTTGTGTTTTTTATGGCAACGGGGCTCTTCATTAATATTTATATGTCTGACTTGCTTATTCAAAAGACCATGTCCTTTGAACGGGCGAACATGAGTCGAGCGAATGAAATTTTGTATAGCTATTTTGAAAAGATTGATCGGATCATGAACATGGTCGTCTATGATCTTTCCATCCAGACCTTTCTAACCAGTGATGATATCTATGAGCGTACCATGACCATGTCGGAAATCAGATCCATTGCTTTTAATTTTATCGAACTGGAACCCTCCATTAAGGATTTGTCTTTGATCTCACCCGAAGGGAAAAGCTGCGCCATCGGAAAGCTTGGGGCGCTAACGCAAAAACTGCATACGCAGTTAAACATGGCAACCCCTCCAAAGTCTTCGGTCCTAAGCTATACCATACACAAGACCAATGACCATAACACAATCCTGGTTTTTAAACCCATCTATCGTTACCATCCTAAAAAGCTGCTCGTTGATGAGTATATAGGTTACTGCGTGTTTGAGTTGGATATTCAAAACTTCTGGAATACCTTGGTCAATACAAACAGCGTGGAGAATTATATGACCTTGCTCCTGGATCAAAACGGCACTGTCGTTGTTCAAACCAATGAAAATCACAGCGGTGATTACCCTGCTGTGGACCTCTTGCTGAAGGCGGTTGAGAACAATCAAAGCATTATCAGTGATCAAAAGAAAAATTTTATCCTTGCCAGCACAGAGATCCCCAATACCGGCTTTATTGGGATCATCATTGCCCCAGTCGAGCAAGTTTTGCAGCAGCTTAACTTTAGTACAAAGGTTATCTATGGCTTGGTGGTTCTAATCGTCTTGTCCATTGTGTTTATCTATTTTCAGTTTGTGAAGAATATGAAAAAGGACGTGGATATCCTGCTGGGTGCCATGGAAAAAGCAGCGGAAAACGATATGGAAGCCAGAGCCGTTATCAATAGAAACAACAAGAACGAATTTAAAATCCTTGCCGATGGCTTTAATTTGATGATACAGCGAATACAAAAACTGCATAGTGACAATTTGGATATCAAAAACAACCTGTATAAGAAAGAAATTGAAAGCAAGGATGCAAAAATTTTCGCACTGCAAAGTCAGCTCAATCCTCATTTTCTTTATAATACCCTGGACTGTATGAAGGGCATGGGCTTGTATTATAAAATTGATGGAATAAAGGATATCGCCATATCCCTAGCTAGCCTTTTGAAATACAACGTCAAAAGCGGGAATTTTGTACAGGTGCAAGATGAATTGACCTGTGTGAAGCATTTCTTGGCCATTCAAAATATCCGCTTTCCGGAGAAGGTGGAGTTTGTATTCCATATAGAAGAAGCCGTCAAAACCTGTACGATCCCTAAATTTATCCTTCAACCGCTGATTGAAAACTCTTATATACACGGCATTGAGCCTAAACTAGGGAAGGGGCAGATTATTCTATCTATTTTTAAGGATGCTGACACGCTTTGTATCGTGATTAAAGATGACGGAGTCGGCATGGACGAAAAGGAATGCAAGCTCATTCAAAACACACTGGAGAGCTGCCTTGCCGACAAAGACAACCATGAGTGTATTGGACTTAAAAATATTGCGAGGAGAATTTACCTTTATTATAACCAAAAAGGGAAGATTACGCTTGAGAGCAGCAGGGAAATGGGGACACTGATTAAGATCAGTATTCCGGCTACGGGCTTGGAGGAAGAGATATGATCACTGTTTTGATTGTAGACGATGAGATTTGGGGGCTTAGGGGCTTGACGGAGCTTTTGGATTGGAAGGCTTTGGGGTTTTATATCTGCGCCACAGCAATGAATGGCTTGGAGGCCTTAGAAAAAGCCAAGCTGCACCGCCCAAACGTAATCGTTACGGATATCAAGATGCCGGGGATGGATGGACTGATGCTAATGAAGAAGGTTCGAGAGTTTGATTCAGAGGTGATCCTTGTCGCCGTCAGCGGTTTTCAGGAGTTTGAATATGCGCGGACAGCCATCAAGTACAAAACCCACGATTACCTTTTGAAGCCCGTTACCCAAGAAGTCTTGACCGAGGTTTTATTGGATGTGCGAAAGCGGCTGGAACCTGAAGTCATAAAAGAAAAGTCGGAAAGCGCAAGTGAAGAAAAAGCTCCAGAGCAAAACAAAATTCATGAGCAAAGCAGCGAGAAGCTTGTAACCCGAATACGGGATTTTGTGTCGGCGCATTACAAGGAAAATATCAACTTAACTTCCATTGCCCAGCAGCTGAACTATGATCACAAATACCTCAGCAAGATTTTCAAGCAGAGTACCGGAATAAACTTTACCATATACTTAACCAGCTTTCGGATTGAAAAGGCGAAGAGTCTTCTCAAAACCGATTGCCCCATCCAGGAGATTGCGCTTTCCTGTGGCTTTAAGGATTACTTTTATTTTTGTAAGGTTTTCAAATCCCAGACGGGGCTTACGCCGACTTTATTCAAAAAGATGGAAAGCAGCTCGGCTTTTGTTTAAGCTTTCAAAAACTTTTTAAGCTCTTCAATATTGTTTTGCTCAAAGCTTAAAAGCTGACGGGCCAGGTGCAGGTAATCTCCCTTTGCATTGGTGTAGCTGTTTAAGTCTTTGGTGACCTCGGTGATGCCCATGGTGCTTCCACGGATCATCATCTCCGCAATGTGGGAAGGAGACTTGTCAGTGAGGGTGTTCATGTTGATCATCAGGTAGGTGGTGATCTTGGTAAGGGTTCCTATTTCCTTGGGATCCTTGCCCTCCGCCTGAATGTATTTCTCTGCTTCCGTAAAAATTTTCATGTACTCCTTATGCTGAGATTCCAGTACCTGCTTAAAATGTTCATCCTGGCAGATGCCTAGCAGCTGCTTCGTGGTGTCTATGCCCATTTGAGCATTTTGATAAAGGTAATTTAATAATTCAAGATTTGTGTCCATACTTTGACTCCCTTCTTTATTTTATTGTGTTAGTATGTGATGAAAGAAGAGGATTATACAAAACAAAAACGCCCTCAAGTTTTGGGGGCGTTTTTGTTGTTGCCAATCCCTCCCAATTTTGATATGATGCTCTTCATGAAAAAAGCAAGAGAACATTTCCAACAGACAGTAAATTGACAACGCTGGAGGTTTTTAACAGTGAGTAAGGTTTTAATGATTAGCTTTGATGCCGTAGGCAGTAAGGACGTAGACAGTCTTTTGCAGATGAAGGCTTTTTCCGGTCTTTGCAAGATAGGGACTCTTGTCCGTGAAGTGAATACGGTGTTTGTTTCAAATACCTATCCCATCCATGCGTCCATCGTGACAGGTTGCCAGCCCTATATGCATGGCATTATCGACAACACCAGGCCTCAGCCGGAAAAACGGGTCCCCGACTGGTATTGGTATGCCAAGGATTTTAAGGTGGACACCCTGTTTACGGCGGCGCACAAGAAGGGCTTGAAGGTGGGGAGCGTTTTGTGGCCGGTCACGGCCAATGCCTCTGAAATTATGTATAACATGCCGGAGATTTTCTCGAACACCACAAAAAGCCAGATCGAAGTCAGTCTTCGGGCAGGCTCGAAGCTTTTTCAGCTACAGGAATTTGTACGCCATGGGCACAAGTTAAAAAGGAATCATCAGCCCCATTTGGATAATTTTGTTTTATCTGTGGCCCTTGACCTTCTAAAGAAAGACCTTGATTTACTGTTCCTTCACTTTGCCGACTATGACACGACTCTACATATTTCCGGCTTCTCTACCGCTTCCCAACAAGCGCTGAGCCGTCTGGATAAGCGCCTTGAAAAGCTTCTGGAAGCCACCCAGACTATGGAGGATCTGACTGTCATCGTCCTATCCGACCATGCCCAGCTCCCCATTAAGGAAACCCTCAACCCTAACAAGCTCTTGGAAAAAGCCGGACTGCTTACTATGAACAAAAAAGGGCAGGTCAGCGACTACAGCTGCTGGTTTCATTGCTGCGGAGGCTCTGGCTTTTTAATCGCCAAGGAAAAGAACGAAAGTATCCTCAGCCGGGCGAAGGAAGCTTTGTCGCAATCCCCGGCCTTTGATCGCTTTTTGACGGACGAAGAGCTGTTTCTCTCCGGTCATACGCACTTGCCCTTCGGGATTTCAGCCAAAGAAGGTTATGCTTTTTCTTATGGCCATGAAGCGGCTAATCACGGCTATACCCTCGACCGAGAGAAGTACAAGGCTTTTTATCTCGTTTCAGGCAAGGAGATCAACCAAAACCTAGCGCTTTCCGGCGGGAGTCTGTTAGATGTGGCTCCCATCGTCCGAAGGCTCTTGGATTTGGATATGCCTAAAATTCAAGGCAGGGTCATCAAAGGAATATTTAAGTAAGGTCATTTTACTTTTGGAGGGACTATGCTTACAAAACAAGAGAAAAGCTGGATTCTATACGACTGGGCAAACTCAGCCTACATTACCATAGTGGTTGCGGCGGTTTTTCCCATCTTTTTTACAGGTGTCTGTAACGCACAAGGGCAAAGCGGTGATTTTTGGTGGGGCATTGGTACGGCCATCTCAACGGCTTTGGTGGCTCTGGCTGCACCTTTGATCGGGACTCTTGCGGATTACAGTGGGAATAAGAAAAAGCTTTTTGTCCTCTTTTTGATCGTGGGCCTGTTCTTTACTGCTTTTTGCGCGCTCACCAACCAATGGCAATTGATGCTTTTGGGTTACATTCTTTCCCATATTGGGTACTCCGGTTCCAACCTCTGTTATGACAGCTTCTTGACGGATGTGACCACCAAGGACAGGATGGACAATGTTTCTAGCCTGGGTTTTGCCTTTGGTTATATCGGCGGGAGTACGATTCCTTTTATTCTCAGCATTTTGCTCATCACCTTCGGCGAAAGCTTCGGAATAGACGCGACTCTGGCCGTAAAGCTTTCCTTGATTCTGGCTGTATTGTGGTGGGGCTTGTTTTCCATTCCGATACTAAAAAACGTGAAGCAGAACTATGGCATCGAAGCGCCAAAGGGAAACCTGGTCGGCGATGTTTTTAAGAATCTCTTTGAAACCTTTTTAAGCATCAAAAAGAACAAGAGCATTTTATTTTTTATGGCCGCTTATTTTTTCTATATTGACGGCGTCAACACCATCATCAGCATGGCCACCAGCTACGGTGCCACCCTGGGTCTGGACAGCACGGCTATGATTTTGGCGCTCTTAGTGACTCAGTTTGTCGCTTTTCCTTGCGCCATCCTTTTTGGAAAGCTCAGCAAGCGTTATGATTCCTTGCGCATGATTTTTGCTGCCATCCTTGTTTATTTTTTAATCTGCATTACCGGCTTTGTCATGGGTTTTGGACTGGAGACTGAGCTGCTCAATCTTTCTCAGGGCACAGCAATCTTTTGGGTCTTGTCGGTCATGGTGGGCACTGTTCAAGGCGGGATTCAGGCCATCTCCCGCTCGTATTTTGGTAAGCTTCTCCCTCCTGAAAAATCTGGCGAGTACTTTGGTCTGTTCGACATACTGGGTAAGTTTGCGGCTGTTATGGGCCCAGCGCTTTACTCGATTGTAAAAGGTCTCACTGGCAGAAGCTCCTTTGCGATGATTTCAATCATCTTACTGTTTTTGGTGGGTGCGATTTTATTAAGGCGGGCAAAATAATCCTTACACTAACGATAAAATTTTGGAGGTTTATACATGGATATCTTATTTAAAAATGCAACGGTCGTCACTATGGATGAGGACAAAGTGTTGCATAATGCCCTTGTAGGGGTGAAAGACGGGAAGATTGCTTATTTGGAGGGCTTTCCGGCAGAGGCAAAAAAAGAACAGAGCACGGAATCCCAGGCTGTTCCGGAAAGTAAACGGGTGATAGACTGTAAGCATAAGGTTCTTATGCCGGGACTCATTAATTGTCATGCTCATTCACCCATGTCTTTGCTTCGGGGCTTTGCTGGGGATTTGAATTTACAGGATTGGCTCTTTGATCATATCTTTCCGGCAGAAAAGAAGATGAACGGGGAGGACGTTTACAAGGGCGCTCTTTTGACTATAGCAGAAATGATAGCTTCGGGCACGGTTTCTATGACGGATATGTATTTTAGCTTGGATTCTGTTGCCAAGGCTGTATTTGATTCCGGTTTCAAGGCCAATTTGAGTAATGCTGCCATCAGTTTTGAACCTGAAACCTATCGTTACCAGGAGGACAAAGTCTTCACGGAAACCATGCTGGTTCTGGAAAACTTTCAAAAGCAGTCCCAGGGTAGGATTAAGGCCGAGGCTTCCATCCATGCAGAGTATACCTCCTTCCCAGGGCTTTGGACGCAGGTGCTGGATTTTGCAAAGGCGCATTCCTTGGCTATGCACATCCACCTGTCGGAAACCAAGTTCGAGCATGAGCAGTGCAAGGGAAAATACGGATTGACTCCGGCGCAGATTTTTGACAAGTACGACTTGTTCAGCGTGCCGGTGCTTGCCGCTCATGGCGTTTGGCTGGAGGAAGAAGATATGGACTTGTTGGCTGGTCGGGCTACGGTGGCTCATAACCCCGTTTCAAACTTGAAGCTTGCCAGCGGAATCGCCCCCGTGACCCGGATGATTCAAAAAGGAGTCAACGTCGCCCTTGGAACGGATGGCGTTGCCTCCAACAACAGTCACGATTTATTTGAGGAAATTAAATTGGCGAGTATCTTGCAAAAAGCGGCTACAGCGAACCCAACGGTTCTCCCTGCCAAGGAAGTGTTGCGCATGGCGACCATAAACGGGGCCAAGGCCCAGGGGCGGGACAATTGCGGTGCCGTCAAGCTTGGCTATGACGCCGATTTGATTCTTTTGGACTTTGATAATGAACGCCTCACTCCTTGCTATGACCCGATTTCCGGCATCGTGTATTCCGCTACGGGACAGGATGTTGTTTTGACCCTGTGCCAGGGCAAAATCTTATACGAGAACGGCGAACATAAGACCATAGACCTTGAAAAGCTTTTGCATGAAGTGCGGAGTATAGTGACTAAATTTTAATCTTCTTACTTTCCTTCGGCATCTTCACAAATTACGCAGACGTTTCCTGACTTATAATTCAGCCCGAAGGTAACAGGAACACCAAGGTGGACTGTTTGGGACACAGTAAAGAAACAGGTTCCGTTTTCTACACCAGTGCATTCCGTAGCGCCATACGTGATGATAGGGTCTCCAACACAGTTGACAACCCCTTGACCTATCGTTGCATAAGGCGTTACCTGCATGGGAACGCAGACGATACCTTCATAATCTACGTATTGGGTGCAAGCACCATCCCCACAGACTGGTCCGCAAATGGATAAGTCGGAAACGGTCTCGCTTCCGCCAAAGAGGCAAACCTGATTGGGCCCGACCGTATAGGGCGTAGTCAGTTCGTAACAGATATTCATAACTCCGCCGACTTTGTTTAAGCCGAAATCAAATTTCAAACCGTAACAGCCTGTTGGCTTGTCGGTAATAATTTCTACATTGCCGCCCTCTCCGACAACAATGCGTTGGGGTACATCATCAATGCTTACGCTCACATTCGTAAGCTGATCATAGGTGATGTTGTTGCAGATGCCGAATACAAGGTGACTTAAGTCAACAAATGTATTAGGCTGATGTGGTGAATCCGGTATGGCTACTCCTGTTATGATATAGCAAAATCTTTGGTTTTGACCTTCAGCTGGTGACAGGATTGAGTTGACTTCATCTAAGGCAACTGTAAAAGGTATTACTTTGCCATTTACAACTTCATTTGAATAATCAATTAGTGTGTTGCAGGGTAACTATTGCTGTTTGATCATAAAAACCTCCATTTGCGGCTCTGCCGCATTCGAATCTGTTCTGCAAAATTGATTTTTCTTTGCATATGTCTATACCTTTGTTAAGTGATCACTTCATTGCATGTAATTCGAGGATCGCAAATGATCGTATCCGCAAAAAACTCAATGGGGATTTCAACACAGATGTTTTGAGACAAAACAAAGCTACACTGTGATTTGGGTTTTAAGTCGGGATAACAATCGTCACCCTGATACCGTAAAGTACAGGGTGACTTTTTAACGATAGGCTCCCCGCAGCAAAAGGTATTGATCTCTCCGGCCGCTACTCTCGGCTTCACCGTAATCGGCACGGAAACTTTGGCATTTTGGTAGGTTACAACCCTACATCCTTTGTGCTCAGAGCAGCATGGCCTGTCATCCGGCTCGTACTCGCTATAAGTGTTCTCTATGTTTGTATTTATCCGATGGTGATTTTTGCTGTGTCTTTTGGAAGTGCGCACTTTAACTTTCATTTTCGAACCCCCTATTATTTACAACTGGAATCCATCAGTCTAACGCCCAGATCGGCTGTCAATGTCTGATGGTATCCTCAGTCACGTTCAGCTTTGCAAAGCCCGCCGCCCCAAATAATAGAATCTATCCGGGTTTAATGATGGCGGCTTGGTAAATGTTTAAGGGACTGAGTATATCCTGTTGAACTCCGCCAGGCACATGAAGGTTTTGTTTTCCTGGTGGGGTACAGATCACTGTACTTTATCATATGTGTACAAACTTTAAGTGTGACAAGGTTCCATCTGATATCAAGCATAAAGATGAGGGTGAATTAATAAGAGTAAGTATATTGACGGGTTTGGAAACTCATGGTAGAGTACAAGAATAATACTTGTTGGGGATTATCAGGCTTTTCTTGATCATCGTTGTTTTATTGAAAAGTAAAGGAGGGTATTTTGAATATGCTGTATAACAAAAAATGGAGGGTGACCATACTGTAGCCTTCCAAATTACACGGAGGATTTATGGTTGAAATTAACTTTGGTAATGTCAACTTTTTTATGAAAGAAGAAGTTGATTTTTCTTGGATCACTTCACTTGGTGAAGTATTTGCGGTATTTTCACAAAATGATTCTGGAAATATCAGTTTTGGCGTGGATACTGGAAATGAAAAATACTTTGTTAAAATAGCAGGATTAAAAACAATAGAGTCCCTTCGCACAACCGAGGAAGCCGTTGCTTCATTGGTAAGTGCAATGCCAATATATGAGGGCATCACACACAAAAATCTCATTAAACTAGTGAGGCATTACCCTATTGGTGATATCTATGTTGCAATATTCAAATGGGTAGATGGTGAATGCTTGTTTGACCATTGGAATTTTGAAATGTATAGCAAAAATCCAAAAATGATTCCGCCTGCCGACCGTTTCAAGCAATTGCCGATTACCAAACGGATTGAATCGGCTAAAATATTATTTTCATTCTTAGATGTTGTTTTTGAAAGCGGATATGTTGCGGTTGATTTCTACGATGGAAGTATAATGTACGACTTTGAAACAGATACCACAACAATTTGTGACATTGATTTTTTCAGAAAAAAGCCAACTATGAATGATATGGGAGCAGATTTTTGGGGAACAAAGAGGTTGAAGGCACCTGAAGAATATATTTTAGGTGCAACTGTTGATGAAAAAACAAATATATACACGCTTGGAGCATTATTGTTTGATCGTTTTTTCGGTAATTACACTGATAATGAAGTAAGTCTGAGGTATCAAAAAAATCAATTTGCACCTTGTTCACTTGAAAAATGGGACTTAAATAAAGCGTGTTATGACGTTGTATTGAAAGCTGTTGATTTGGATAGAAATAAACGCTACTTATCAATAAAAGAATTTCAAGCAGCGTGGAACGCCGCTTTACTCGCCAAATAAGCTGTTTCGCCGACATGGCCATTCACCTTGTGGCTTGTGATTTTGCAAAAAGGGCGCAAAAAAGCATCTCCGAGGGAGATGCTTTTTTTATAAGGATTATCTGTCTAATTGTTTCGTTTTGGTTTTATTGACAACTAAAGGGGTTGTTCATTATGTATGGTACATTTCATTATTAATATAAAACAAAGGGTCGCCGTTATCGGCGTAGCCATCTTTAATCATTCCGATTTTTTCCATTACCTTGTATGATGCTAAGTTATTCTTATCACAACCACCGTTTACGAAGGGTACATGTGCTTCATCAAAAGCATAAGAAAGGAGTTTTTCGGCACACTGTGTTGCAAATCCTTTGTTACGATAATTAGAATCAATTAAGTAAAAAATATGCAATTTACCGGCATTTTTGCCGTCAAGGCCACACCATCCGATGATAGTATCTCTATTCTTCTCAAATACAGCGAAGCATAGGTGATATATGCTTCCGTTTTTATTCTGATTATGGTTATCTTGCATATTATCAATAGCCTTTTTTGCTTCTTCTATTGAAATAGACCCATTTTCAAATTTCCACATTCGTGCAACCTCTTCAATATCATTTTCAGTGACGGTTTTTAGGATTAAATCATTTGTGTATAACTCCATGATTTCTAACCTGCTTTCTCTATTATGATTCTTATTTCGTTTACAATTTGGCTTACTGTTTTGTCGTCCGTATTGATAACATAATCATTAGGATATGATTCTAAGTGTAGCCATTGAAAGGAAACTTGATTATCGTCACCACGATTTTTATGACGTTTACGCAAGGTTTCTTCCAAGCATGTTAACGTAAAGCCAATAATATCATAGTCTTTTGCGTCAATATCTTTAATAATGGATTCCCGAATAGATTCATACATAACAACAACAGAAGAAAATATCACATAATCAAACTCGGAGTTTAAGTAGTTTGATAATATAAACGACATGCTTTTATCGCCATTTCGTAGTCTTGGGTCACTTATTGAAAATGGATTGACACACCAACACCAGTCGCCGTCTAAGAAAGTACTATTTTCGTATGATTGAAACAGCATATCCGCAACAGTGGTTTTACCGACACAGGGTGAACCACTAATAATTATTAACTTTTGTTTTGACATCTTTTTGCTCCCATTATATAAATTTTACGAAATAGTCTTTAACCTTTTACCCTTAGTCCTTAACTAAAGGGGTTGCTCATTTTACGTTGCTATCTGAGGGGGTCAATGCCATCATCACCATTGTTTTAAGCTCATTTGAAAATTGATAGTGACAAGAATTTTTGAGAGTTCCTTCATTAATAAATCCACATTTTTCAACTGCTCGTATGGAAGCAATATGTTCGGGAATAATTTGTGCTTGTATTCTTTTTAAATCCATTTCTGTAAACCCATACTCTACAACTTTCTTTATAGCCTCGGTTACATATCCTTTATTTTTGTACTTGGGTGAAAGCTCATACCCAATGTCCATCTTTCTTCCACTAATATCATCACCGTATGGCAAAAATAAATATATGCTACCAATACAATAATTATTTTCCTTTAATGCGATACACCAACGCAGCAAAGCTTTTGCGTTGTATGCATCATTTTTCCACATATTTATTAATTCTTTAGTAATCACAAAGTTGGGTGGATAATCGGTATATTTCATATAATCTGAATCCCTTAAATACTCCTGCATAGCATCAACATCATTTTCATCAAGACTTCGTAAAATTAGACGCTCCGTTGTTAAAATTGGGAATTGTTCAAACGCATTATTGAACATAGAATCCTCCTTCTATTATATAAATACCCCTTACATCCCGACAAACAACTCTTATCAAGAAAATCTCAATAATCTCGAAGTAATGTTGTTGTATTCTACCATAGACCTATGAATTCGACAATATACTCACCAACATTATGTTGCCCTCAACTGCCTTAACAACGCCGTATTCTGCTTGTCCCTCTCACAAATTAATACGATCATTACACCAAAGATGTGATTCTCAAAAAAAGGCTTTTGGGCATTGTTTGAATGCTCAAAAGCCTTTTTTGCGTTAAAAAGACTGAGTATAATCATATCTTTTTCTGCAAGGTCTTGTATATATCCCCCAGATTTTTAAAATCCGTTGCCTCTTCCATCGTAAATTCAATCTCGTATTTGTCTTCAAGCGTCTCAATAACCAGCCAATGGTTCAGAGAGTCCCACTCGGGTACGGTCTCTGCCGTGGAATCTTCCTTTAATACAGTAGGCTCTACTTGTAGAACCGCTGCGATCAGTGCTATAAAATCCTTGTCCATGCCTACTCCCTCACTGGAACAGTCCGTTTGTCGAATGGACTGTTTTTTATTTCGTTATGATTTCTATATAGGGTATGCTTTTCAATTGCTTTTTGTTCTCTACATAATACAGACCTTTACTTGCCTGTTTCGAAAAGCCAGCCTTTTCATAAAAGTCTTCGTTGGCTTTGTTCTTTTCTGTTTGAATAAAGGAAGCGGACACCTTACGTATGCCCTCCTCGAACAAGCGGGATACCACATGTTGGATAAGCGCATATTCAATGTTTCTGCCTAAAATCCGGCAGCTTAGTAGGTAGGTGTCGATGAAGGCTTCATCACCTTCTTTTTTTGCGATGCAAAGCCCGGTAATCCCATTGTCCCCAAAGCGATCAAGAGCCTGACAGCTCAACACTAGGAACGACTCCGAATGCGCCATGATTTCCATATCCGCCTGGGTGTACCTTTTGGTGGTCATGTTGAACTGATTTGTCTTTTGCGTCAGCTGGGCTAGGCGTGGAATGGTAAATTCGTTTGCCTGCTCCAGAATCATTTTGATTTCAAGGCTTTCTAGGTACTCGTCCAGGGTTTTGTAGCGACTGATCAGTTTATTGCGCTTCTGATTGGCCTGGTACATGGCATTCCGATCCAGATCTTCTTGCGTAAGTTTAAGTTGTTCGAATTCCAAGAGTTCCTTTAAAGTATCAGCATACTTGCTGGAATCATTGGGCACCGCAACCACAGTAACCATAGGAAGCATGGCTTTGACCAACTCCCGTTCCACCGGGTTATCGTCAAAAAAGACTAGGCTGTCTAGCCCGATGTTTAGCTCCTTGGCGATGGCAAGGAGGTTTTGCGCCTTGTCCTCCCAATTAATTTTTAAGGATGAAAAATGAGTACGCCGCAAGAGCATGTGCGGATGATTTTCAATCACCTGCAAGGCATCCTCAAAGTTATTTTTACTGTTGATGGCCAGGATAATGCCCTTTTGGTAAAGATTCAAAATTTCCCTTTGGAAGTCAAAAAAACTTTTACCGACTCCAGTGCGATCTAGCTTGATGCCTGCCAAACCGTCTTCACCGGCGACCCCGCCCCAAAGGGTGTTATCCAAATCCAGCACCAAGCATTTTTTGTTCAAGCCCTTTATAGGAAGGAGATAACGGAGATATTCCCTCGCCAAATTTTGAGTAAAGGCCAGGGTGATCGGATTGTTGGCTAAGTAGATCAGCTTCTGCGAACTTGCGTGCTGATAGCCGAACTGCGCCTTTAAGCCATTGTAGTCAAAAATGTATACATAGTCCTTATCTGCCGCCCATTCATTCAGTTTTGTATTCAAGAGGGCAACCATGTCCTTACTGCCGGGGTAGTATTTACTGTCCAGAATGCCCAGGCTTGCATAGTAGGGCAACTGAAAGTTATGAAGCAAGATCTTGCTGTCACTGTTTGCATGGATTTTTTCGATGAGGGTGATCAAGTCTTCAAAGACGGCTTGTAGCCTTGCTAGTTTTTCTTCTTTTCCGGCAGTAAGTAGGGAAAATTCAAACCACTCTGGGAACAGTGCATAGCCTTCCAAAAACAGGATGCTGAGCTGGGGCTTGGCCGCGTAGAAGCCACTGTCTTGATTGATGATATCCTGTCGGTATTGGTCATAAGGGGAAGTATAAATCCTTGGTTCCAGCTCGTATGCTTTGCAGGCCTCTGCCAAAGCCCGGGCAATATAATCCGTTGTACAATTGCCTAAGATGGCAATAGCGATTGATTTGTCCACTAAAAGCTTTCACCTCCGTTCACCGCTAAATTCACTCCGTTCACAAATTCCGCATTCTCTGAAAGGAAAAACTCTAGTACAGCAGCCACATCCGAGGTCGTGGTCATCCGTTTCATGGGGTGCTTACTGGCGTAGGCTTCTAGGTATTTCTTTGGCAGATAGCTTGTGAGTTGGGTGGACATCATGCCCGGCGACAGCATGTTCACCGTGATGCCGTACTTGCCAAGCTCAGTCGCTGTTGCCTTGGATAGTCCCAGCAAGGCGTATTTGGCCGTGATATAAAAGGAAAGCTTTTCAGGCGGCACATTCAAAACATAGGAGGACAGAACATTGACGATCTTGCCTTTACCCTGCGCTTTCATCTGCTTGGCTACCTCTCTGGTAAACAGATAAGCCCCCTTGACATTGACATCCATAATTTCTTGGAACAGGGGCCAGTCCGTATCCAAAAAGTCACAGGGTTTAAACCCAGGGCAGGCATTATTGACCAGCACATCCACTTGCCCTTGCTCTTCTTCGATTTGTCTTACGCACTTTAAAATCTCTTCTTCTTCTCGCAAGTCACACTGTATCGGTGTACCGCTGTCTGCTTCCTTCTCCATTTTCTCCAACGTGGTAAAATAAAGGATGTGTTCGGGCTTAGCCGACAGCCTTTTTACAAACTCCTGCCCCAAACCGGAGCTGCCCCCGGTAATCAAAATTACTTTCTTGCTCAAAGTATCCCACCTTTCAACAACCCTTGGCTGCTTTCACCTGTCAACATGCATGAAAAGCCAAGCAAGCCGGCTACACATGGCTTCCGTATTTGCACTTCATTTATTTCACTTTATTTACTTTATTTACTTTAATGAGACTCTTACAGTTCCCCTTGCTACCTTTTTTCCATCCTGATTTTTGATATCAATTTTAATGACCAGAATTTCTAAGCCCAAGGCGTTTTGATTCAGCTTATCCACAACTGTACCGTGAACGCGGATGGTATCCCCGATGTGAACAGGTGCAATAAAGTCTATGGCTTGAGACATCCAAAGGGCACCTGCGCCGGGAAGATGGACACCGATCAGCGTAGACAAGAATGACAAAATGAGCATACCATGCACCACTCTTTTTTCCAGTCCGTGCTGTACACAGTAGTCCTCATCCATATGCACTGGATTGTAATCGCCTGACAGGTCAGCAAAGCTTTGAACCATCTCTTTTGTAATCGTTTTCTCCAAGGAGCCTTCATCCCCAAGGTTGAATTGATTGAAGGCTTTTGTAACGCCCATAATAAGAACTCCTCATTGTAATCGTTCACTTTATAGTTCTATTGTATTTACTTCACTTGTAATCTGTTCCACGTATCACTTCAATTGTGTACCGCTAGTCAACGCATTCGTAAGAATTCCATGTAGCAAAAGCAAAGATGATTCATATGATGTAATAGTCACTATACTGAGTTTAGTGCAAATGTATAAATGGGAAGGGAGCGTGTTGTCGTTGAAAATCGTATTCGGTAAAGATGGCTTGAATATCAATAATAAAAAGTTTGACCCATACCATTTTTCATATAAAGACATGGAAATTGATGTAGATAAAACCTCGAAAAAAACAGATGTATTTTCTATGCTGGAAAGTCTGGCTGCATTAAGAGGCACGCAGGATGAGGGAGCGGCTATAAAAACCTTTAAAGGTTTGCAATCGCTTACAAGCAGAAACTAAATTTCAATGAAAGGATGATGGACATGGCAGATATTTTTAGAGCAGCAGCTGTGAATCAAAAAAATGTCAGTCTGAACACGAACCAGGCCTTAAGCGCACTAACAGCAATCGTTCAGGATGTAGATGAATTCCAGATTGCTCATTCCGAGAATGAGAGTGAATTTGAAATCGAGGAGTAAAAAGCTTCGAGTGATCAAATGAACACAACGAACACAACGAACACAATGAACCAACGAACACATGGGCATAACGGGTACAATCGGCACAAGGCAAACGTACAAAGCGATCCGATGAAAGCGGCAGAAGGGATACCGCCCGAAACGGCTTACGAGCAGTACGAGTGGAGGGCGGTGTCCCTTCTGCCGCTTGGGTGTGAACTTCGCTGTTGCTTGGATCGTCGTGTATTTCTTGCCCCATTCTTGCATCAGCTTTGCAAAGCCGCCATTCCTTTTCGTGGCGGCTCTGCACTACATATTAAAAGTCAAGGGAGGTATCACTATGACAAACGAAAACAAAACCAATGAAGCACCCTCAAAGGAGATGTACATGCAGGCGGACAGCGTAGAACAGGTAAACGTGAATCATCAAGCCAACATGAGCCTGTGTGTGGAAAGCATCAGTACGCAAACGAATATCCGATTTGAACTTGCAAGTGGCAGAACAGAAAGCCATGAAGAAAATGAGGTGAAGGAATGAGTCAAGATAAGCTTTGTATCACCACCTTTCAAAAGCGGAAAGGCTTGCCCACCGAAATTCGGGTCAATCAAGCCGGAACGCTTTTTATCGACGGAGTACCCTATGACGAAAAGCAACCGTACAAAGGCCTTTATGTCAATATGGAAAAGCACAGGAAAGTGGAAACCGGAGAAGAAATGGAAAAAATGATGGAAGCAAGCAAAACCGCTCAGAAAGGGGAAACCGTCGTTATTACCGATGTAGGCACCCCCAATAAAACCAAGAAGACAAGCGTTACCTTTTAGCCATTGGAAACAAAGAAGGGAGAAGGAAAATGGAGGCTTCAAAGCAGCAGTCAGTGACCTTTCATACAAGCAATCAACGGATAGAAATCCATTGCTTGCCCAAAAATCATATCAAGCTTCTGGAAGAGCTGAGCAAGCTGAAAGCGGATGAAACAGCAACACAAGAGGAGAAAAGAGAAAAATTAAAACAAATTCTGGGGTGATTCCTTTGAACACAAAGAAAGTATCCATGCTTTTAAACTCGTCCAATCAGGTAAATCTGTTACATACAAAAGAATCACACACACTTCAAGCAAATCTAATCATACTTTTGGGTAAAAACCAATTAGGCAGCAGCCGTTTGAATCCCCTTAGCAGCGAAACGAAAATCCCTTTACGAGTTCAAGTCAATAAAGAGGGTGAAGTCAACATAAAAAGCGTAAGTGGGTTAAATGTTGATGATCATATTCAAGTCTATACGGATAAAAAAATATCCTTGAGTGAAAAAGGAGGCAACTAAGATGGAAACCAGTTTGATAAAACCCATACAATTTTTGATCAATGCTTCCAATCAGGCCAATGTATCATCAACGTCAAATGTAACGGCGGTACAATTAAACGCTTTTTTGGTGTTTATAGAACCTTATGAGCTGGAGAGCTTAAACCTTGAAGGGTTTGATATCGAAGTAAACATGGAAGAAGATGGAAAGGTACGAATTGATGGTTTGACTTTTGAAACCATTGAGGTGAAGCCCGGGGTCAAGGTCCTGGGCATATTCAAACCGAGTTAGAAAGGTGAATGCCAATGACCGACAATAAATTTGAGCTAAATTGTTTGGATGAAGCAGCCAATTATCAGGCTGAAAGAAGATTAAGAAAAGAAGAAAAAATGCGGAATGATATCAAGGTCGTAGACAGCAAAGAAGTCCTTTTGAAAGCCGGGCTGAGGTTGGGCGGTCAATCGGAAGCAGATGAGCCTCGGGAGACTGTCCGCTTTCTTTCCGATCCGGAGCCGGATTCGAATGGACTTGCCTATGACAAGCATTTGGCACGCTATCCCTTTTGCAAAAAGCATGAGCATAAGCGGCCTTGTCACGAAAAGCCCTGCCACGAAAAGCCTTGTCACGAGAAACCCTGTCATAAGCAGATTTGGCCCTGCCACGAGAGGCCTTGTAGAGAGAAGCATTGTCACGAAAAGCCCTGGCCCTGCCATGAAAAACCTCAGCCTTGTCATGAGAAATGCTGTCATGAAAAATCTTGGCCTTGTCATGACAAGCCGAAGCAACCTTGGCCTTTGCAGGAGAGCACTTACGAAGAGAATCTACAGACTGAAAAACCCAGCATCACTTCCTTAAATGAGGAAACAAAACGAAGCAAGGCTGTAGATTCAGGTGCAAAAAAGAGTAAAAGAACCAGTAGCTCCATCGTATCAGATACGGCTAAGAAGTTAGAAGATGCGATTGATATTAGTTTGAATGAAAATGCCAACTACAATGCTATAGAAATATTGAGCCAGTTAAAAGCACTTTCTAAAAACCGCTAATAAAAAACCACTGTACGATGACTGATTCAGTCATCGTACAGTGGTTTTTTATGTTACAGTAGTCTGCGAACTGTTTCCTCGTTAATGCCTGTTACAGTACAGATATCTTCTACGCTGTATTTAAGATTCAGCCTGTTTTGAGCAGTGTTGATTAGTTAGAATTCTGAATATAATGATCAAAGTTTTCAGCTGCCCAGACATTGTTATAAAGATGGTTATTCATAGATACTGGGTCGTGTACCGAAGCGCAGTAGGCTGTACGTTTCCCTTCTTGCATTTCTTTGAAGGTATCCAGGTACTTCCATCTGAACCTTTTGGCAAAAGATTCATTCTTGTTGGAGGACTTGCTTAAAGCATAACAGGGGTTAATGCTCTTGTTTAGCGTACAGATTGCTCTGCCCTGACATTCATCGCAGGGAATGGTTTGAGCCATGTCAATTTCAACAGAGGTTAAAAAGCCTACACTGAACGGTGTATAATGGACGATTCTGGGTGAAAGCTCTGCATCACCATACCCGTTTTCTTCGCTCCAGTACCCAATCGTTTGGATCAGCTCCGGCCGCAGGCATTGCAGATGTCCAGGGACAAAATCCATGTCCTCTCCTACGATAGCGTTCTTGAGCTGGAGAAAGGATACATCCTCGTTGATTCTGGGGATAATCGGAGGCATGTACCTGGGATAGGGCTTATCTCTCATGACGCCCAACATTCCCACATCAGGAAAGGCATTGAACACTTCCATAAACTTGGAGATCCAGCGATCGGTTTTGATATAAACATCACTGTCGATGGTAATAAAATATTGGTTGGGCTTGATTTTGGCCAGGTTAAAGTTGACCGCATAGATGGGGCCCAAGTTGATGGTAAACCGGGTTTTGGACTTGATTCGAGGGTCCTCCAGGCTCTGTAAAAAATCCCAGGTGTTATCCTTTGAATTACAGTCGATTAAATGCATTTCAAAATCTTCATCGGTTTCCAGGATCCGCTTTAAATTTTTAATGGTTACCCCCATACGATTAAAGGTTACAAAGTTTATTAATGGCGGTAAGTTATTGCTCATTTTTATCAATCCTCTCGTTTGGTTTAAATTTGATTGGCTTTGCCGGTATACCTACGGCCGTGCAATTTTCCGGAATATCCTTTACTACGACAGCACCGGCGCCTAAAATACTCCAGTTTCCTACGCTTTTCCATGGGATGACCACCGATTTGGAACCAAGCTCACAACCCACCCCGATCTTAACGTTGCCGGACAGGGTCACATCCCAGTATAAGACAGAATAGTCATCCACAGAGCTATCATGACCAATCCCGCAGTTGGGGTTAATGGATACATGGTTTCCAAATTTTGTGTGAACAGAAATAAACGAGTGATAACAAATGATGTTTCCGGTTCCCATCTGAACATATTTACTGATCTTTGCATTGGGGTGTATCAAGTTTGCAAAGCCTACATGAAAGGCTTCGGCTTTTTTGATTAGCGTGTATTTGTCCCTCGGGTTTCCGATGGCGCAAACCGTGTACAAGCCAGAGCCTTTCTTTTTTTCAAACCAGTCAAAGCTGCCCAGCACTGGGTACTCATCAATTACGGTGCCGATTTTTTCAGCCGTTTCATCAACAAAGCCCAGCAGATTCCATTCCTTCTTATCTGCGTTAATATCACTAATCATTTGTGCTACTTCTTTTCCAAAGCTGCCTGCTCCTATAATTACTATATCTTTCATACACGAACCTCTTTTAATTAGTTTGCTGTTGCTTTGTTAAAATCGCATGCATTTTGATGGCCTGCTCATGACGACCATATTATCTTCTACATCAAAATTAACTACCGAACCCATACTAATTTTAACGCCTTCACCTATCTCCTTTTTTTCCATAATCACACAAGCCGAACCCAACAAAGCACCTTTGTGTATGCTCACATTTCCCGCAATAATGCAGTTCACCAAGCAGGATGAAAAATCACTGATTGTAGAATCATGACCAATGACGGTTCTCATGTTCATAAACACATGATTGCCGATGCTTACATTCACGGAGACCACGCAGTCTATGCTAATGATACAGCCTTCACCTATGCTTGCGTTTTTTGCAATCTTGGCAGAGGGGTGGATCAGGGTCGCAAACCTTGGCTTGTATTTTTGGATCGCCGTAACAATTTGCTCCTTGGTCGGGGGATCGCTGATGGCTATGACGATATAGGTGTTCTCATCCACTGTTTTTAAAATCTCCTGGGTACCTAAGATCGGGTATCCGTTGACCCACTCACCGGCTTCGCTTTTCGTATCATCAATGTATCCTCTTATGTTCCATTCTGACTTCACTTCGTTGATATCCTCTATCAACTCAACGGTCTCTTTTGCAAGCCCACCTGATCCATAAATAATAATATCTTTCATATTGCCTCCGTACCTTGTTCCATTCAATTTAATTAAAGCGACTCTTGATCATCTTACAAATTAAGGCAACCTCGTCTGCCTGCATTCTTCCATGCAGCGGAAGGGCAAGAATGCTATCCGCCACTTCGTTTGCCACAGGTAGTCTATGCTTTGAAGCAGAAGGCAAATCGCTATAACACTGGAAATTGCTGCAAAGAGGATAAAAATACTTACGGGCCAGTACCTTGTGTTCCTTTAACTTTTCGAACAGCGCATCTCTTCCAAGTCCATACTCCTCCTGTAACACCCGGATACAAAAATACGGATAGTTGTGGGTAAACCCATCCCTGTCCTTTAACAGAACGATCCCAGGTATATCTTTCAGCAGGCTTCTGTATAGATTGGTAACTTCTTTTCTTCCTGCAATTTCCTCATCGACGGCCTTCAATACTAAGAGTCCGACGGCCGCCTGTATCTCATTCAGTTTTCCGTTTGTACCCGGCTCCAGCACCGTGTCAAGGTCCCGAATGCCAAAATTTCTCAGAGAGTCTGCCCTTTCCTTTAGATTAGGGTCTTTGAAGCTTAAGGCACCGCCTTCAATGGTATGAAAAATCTTCGTTGCATGAAAGCTGAACATCGTGCAATCCCCAAAGGCAGAGATGGGCTTGCCCTGAACCTTTACCCCAAAGGCATGGGCGGCATCGTACAAGACTTTCAAGCCATGTTTGTCGGCGATTTTTTGGATTCGCTCCACGTCGCAGGGTGTCCCAAAGACATGAACCGGCAGAATGGCTGTGGTCTTTTCCGTAATCAAGGCTTCAATCCCATCCGGGTTGATATTGTAGGTGTCTGGATCAATATCACAAAAAACAGGCTCAAGATTGGACCAGCGAAGTGAATGGACGGTTGCTGCAAAAGTAAAAGGCGTGGTAATCACTTCACCGGATAGCCTGAGCAAGCGGCAGGCTAGCTGCAAGGCGACCGTTCCGTTTGAAAAGACGGACAGGTACTCACAGCCTAAATAAGTGGCCAACTCCTTCTCCAATGTCTTAACCATTTCTCCATTGTTACTAAGCTGATGGCTTTCCCAGATTTGTTTGAGCTTTTCGCCCAGGGCATCCATATCCGGCAGGAGCGGCTGAGTGATATAAATTGGTTTTTCAAATGCGTGTATCATGTTCATTTTCCCTTCAATGACTAATAATCAGCTTGCTTAATTTGTATTGTCGATGAAATATCTGAAGTTTTCCAAGGCCCAATTCAAGTTATATACCTGTCCTTCTGGAATTTCTTTCAATGCAGTGGCACGACAAGCACTTCTTGCACCGCTTCTCATATCATTGAGTACTTCCTCAAATTTCCATTTGTATTTTTGATAGAAGGCATCTGTTACATTGTTTCTATTGTAAATCGTAAAGCAGGTATCTGTTTTCTTGTTCAGCTTGCAACTATCCTTATACTGGCACGCTTCACAGGTAAGGTGTTGAGGCATACGGACTTGGATATCGGAGACAAAACCGACCTTGAAGGAGGTAAATTCATTCACTCTCAAGGATAGCTCTCGCTCTCCGAAACCACTTTCTTCACACCAGAAGCCGATTTGATCAATGAGCTCGGGTCGGAGGCATTGACAACAGCCCGGCAAATAATGTTGATCTTTCATAGGTCCAATGTTTAGTAATTCAAAATAGGATACAGTATCCTTTGTGTTTTGCTTTACCGGCGGAAAGAACTTTGGATAGGGAGATCCTTTTGGCACACCCAGAAGTCCAACTTCGGGGAATGCGTCAAACACTTGCATAAAGCGGCTTATCCAATCTTTTGTTTCAATATAGACATCGTTATCCACCGTAATAAAATACTGATCGGGGCGTCTTTTAAGCAGATTCAGGTTCATGGCATAGATTTGACCGTTGTTGACTGGCATCTGTGCCACGCTGTGTATACGGCTATCCTTCAGACTGTTCAGAAATTCCCAGGTACCATCCTTGGAATTGTTATCGATAATGTGCATTTCAAAGTCATCAGTAGATTCCAATATGGCATTCAAATTCTGTATTGTTAATCCCAAACGATTAAATGTTACATAGCTTAATAAGGGGGGAGTCATTTTGATCTTCCTTTCAAAAAATTCGTTGCAATACCATAATATGAAAGGTTGTACTATTTGTTACAGATTTTTAGCGTTTTCCCGCACCATTTTTGATATCATGAATACCTTATATTGTAGGCATGTCTATGTACTCAGTCTCTTAAGCATTTACCAAGCCGCCATTATTCAGCCTGGATCAATTCTATTGTTTTGGGCGGCGGCTTTGCAAAGCTGAACGTGACTGAGTATGAGTATAAGTATAAGTATAGAAGTAAAATAAGGAGTTAATGATGTTGAAAGCTTTGATCTTAAGCGGCGGTACAGGTTCAAGACTCAGACCGCTCACATATACCAATGCAAAGCAGTTACTGCCATTAGCAAACAAGCCGATCTTGATCCATGTGATTGAAAAAATTGTTAAGGTGGGCATAAAGGAAATCGGGATAATCGTGGGAGACACGCATGAAGAAATCAAAAAAGAAATAGGGAACGGAGAGAAGTGGAAGGTAAAGATCACTTATATTCATCAGGCCTCTCCCCTGGGGCTTGCCCATGCGGTGAACATGGCAAGAGGCTTTATTGGTGAGGATGATTTTTTGATGATCTTGGGTGACAACGTTTTCAGCATGGAGTTGGATACCTTTGTTGATGCCTTTTACCAAAGCCGCAGTCTGAATCCCGATCAGCCGCTTACAAAGGGCAATCAGGCGGCAAACGCCTCTTTGCTTTTATACAAGGTGAAGAATCCCTCCCAATTTGGTGTAGCAGTTGTTAAAGATAAGAACATTATCAAACTGGTAGAAAAGCCAAAGGAGTTTGTCAGTGATTTAATCATTACGGGCATTTATTTGTTTGATAAACAAATTTTTACGGCCATTGACAAGATCGAACCCTCTCCAAGAGGGGAACTTGAAATCACCGATGCTATACAAAAGCTGCTAGACATGGGAGGCCGAGTCACCTATGAAAAGATTAAGGGCTGGTGGAAGGATACGGGGAACAAGGAAGATATGCTGGAAGCCAATCGGCTAATGCTCAGCGAAATCAAAAGCACAAGCAAGAAAAGCATCAAGCAAGAAAACGCCAAACTGGAAGGAAAGTTACTGGCAGAAGAAGGGGTGGAAATCATCAACAGCACCATCACTGGGCCGGTAAGTATTGGAGAGGGCACGGTGATATGCAACAGCCATATAGGGCCCAACACCTCCATCGGGCAGGGCGTAGTGATAGAAGGCTGTCAAGTGGAAAACAGCATTATTATGGATGAGACACAAATGATCAATATTCCCAAGAAAATAAGCGCAAGCCTGATAGGCAAAGGGTCAAAAATAAAAGCAGCAACAGAAGCGCAGGAGCTATCGTTTTTGATAGGGGATGGATGCGAAATGGAAGTATGAGTATTATCTCAGTCTCTAAAACATTTTCTAAGTCGCCTTCATTTAACCTCTATTGTTGTGTGCGGCGGCTTTGCAAAGCTTAATGGTACTGAGTATAGCATTAAGCCTGAGAAAAGGAGGATATAGGCAATGAAGACAGTGCTAATCACTGGCGGAGCGGGTTTTATAGGAAGCAATTTCATCCACTCGTTTTTACAAAACCACGAGGAATACAGGGTCATCAACTACGACAATTTGACCTATGCGGGTAATCTTGAAAACCTCAAGGCGATTTCAGCGAATCCAAGGTATGTATTTATCAAAGGCAATATATGCGACCGAGAGAAAGTAAACGAAGTACTCATGCAATACAGTCCCGACTGCATCATCCATTTTGCAGCCGAGTCCCACGTGGACAGGAGCATAGACAATCCATTGGAATTTGGAGAGACTAATGTACTAGGGACTTTAAGTTTACTGCACTGCGCACATACACTTTGGAGCAAGAAAGGCTATGAAGGGCACCGGTTTATACAGGTATCGACAGACGAGGTATACGGGAGCCTGGAGACGCTTGACGAGCTATTTACAGAGCAAACGAACCTACAGCCTAATAGTCCCTATTCGGCCTCCAAGGCTGGGGCAGATTTACTGGCGCGAGCTTTTTACAAGACTTACGGCTTTCCAGTTATTACCACCAGGTGCTGCAACAACTACGGGCCATATCAGTACAAAGAAAAGTTCATCCCGACATGCATAACGAAGGCCTTGAGCGGGCAGCCCATACCCATATATGGTCAAGGAACCAACATACGGGAATGGATACATGTATCCGATCACAACTCAGCCATAGAAAAGATTCTTTTTGAAGGAAGGCTAGGCGAGGTATACAACATCGGCAGCGGAGAAGAGACGACCAATCTGGAAATGGCAGCGATGATATTGGAGATCCTAGGCAAGCCCCAGGACAGCATCATCAAGGTAAACGACAGGCTTGGTCACGACCTCCGATACGCACTCGACAGCAGCAAGCTAAGGAGCGACTTACGCTGGGAATGCAAGCACTCTCTTTACGAAGGCATTGAAAGCACAGTCAAGTGGTACCTAAACAACCGCTCATGGTGGGAGAAGTAAGGATAAGACCGTGGGGAAAGGGAGAGGGAAACTTTTTTCAAACGGCGAAAAAAGTTTCCCTCTCCCTTTCTCCACACCCCTTTCCCTCTCCCTTCAAAAAAGCCGAACATGGAATTTATGGTTGCATTCCAGAAAAAGTCATGATATAGTAACAACCGTTAAATCGGTGTCGAACAAGGTAAAATGATGTGCAAGGGTGCGATAGGAAGGCTACGAACGATGATATAAATAAGAATAAGTCGCTAAGTCAGCGGCTATGCTCATTCACGTTCAGCCTTGCAAAGCCGCTGCCCAAAACAATAGAATTTATCCAGTTTGAATGAGGGCGGCTTAGTAAATGTTTAAGAGACTGAATATAGGTACTGTGATCAAGAGCTATAGCTTTGTGATACTCTTATTGATTGGTTTTTTTGCCTGCGATTTGATCTTGACTGGGTTGAATCCTGTGGGTAAGTTGGATGTGTTTGAAAAAAATGATTTTGAACGGGTAAGGTCTTTGCATCCAGAGAAGGTGTACAAGAAAGTTTTGTTCTGGAACTCTGGTCTACTGTATGCTTTTGATG
>CAZSXS010000048.1:0-27874 GCA_964611385.1 uncultured Defluviitaleaceae bacterium | reverse complement strand
GAAAAACTTTTTCGCCGTTTGAAAAAGTTTTTCCCTTCCTCCCCCCACGGTTTTAATCTTTTAAGGAGGTTTCTATGAAAAAACCAGAACTGCTGGCACCGGCAGGAGATTTGGAAAAGTTGAAGGTCGCCGTCGCCTTTGGGGCGGATGCGGTGTACCTTGGTGGGAAAAACTATGGCCTGCGGGCAAAGGCTAAGAATTTTGAAGACGCAGAATTGGAACAGGGCTTGCTCTATGCCCATGAACGGGGCGTTAAGGTCTATGTGACCGTGAATATTTTTGCCCATAACGATGACTTGATAGGCTTAGATGAATATTTGAGTTGCTTGGAAAAACTGGGGATAGATGGCGTGCTCGTGTCTGACCCCGGTATTTTTTTGACCGCAAAAAGGACGCTTAAGCATACAGAAATTCATATCAGTACCCAGGCCAATAATACCAATTACCTAAGCGCTACCTTCTGGGCCCAACAAGGAGCCAAACGGGTCGTCTTGGCCAGAGAGCTTAGCCTCTCCGAAATAAAAACCATTCGTGAAAAAATTCCGCCAGAACTGGAGCTGGAAGCTTTCGTCCATGGCGCTATGTGCATTTCTTATTCCGGCCGCTGCCTTATCAGTAATTATATGAACGGCAGAAATGCCAACAAGGGCGAATGCACGCACCCTTGCCGCTTTAAGTATAAGCTTTATTCAGATTCCTACCTTATTGAAGAAGAAACCAGGCCCGGAGAGCTTTTCCCAGTGTATGAAGATGAGCGGGGGAGTTATATTTTTAATTCTAAGGACCTTTGTATGATACGCTATATCCCCGAATTGCTTGCTTCTGGTCTGGATAGCCTTAAGATCGAAGGCCGTATGAAAACACCCTATTATGTTGGCGTCGTTGTCAAGGCTTACCGCGAAGCCCTTGATGATTATTTTGCGTCGCCTGCTTTGTATGAAAGCAAGAAAGAGACTTACATGGCCGAATTGCTGAAAACCAGCCACCGTTCCTATACAACTGGCTTCTATTGCGGCAAGCCTAATGAGAATGAGCATAATTATGCATCCGGTTCCTATACCAAAGACTGGGACTTTGTAGGCATAGTCAAAGGCTATGACCCTGTGAGCGGCTTTGCGTTGGTTGAGCAGCGTAACAAATTTGTAGTAGGGGATACCTTAGACATTTTGAAGCAAAAAGGAGAAAATATATCAATTTTGCTAGAGGATATGTATACTTGTGAAGGGATTCCGGTGAACGCTGCCCCTCATGCCCAGCAACTCTTGAAAATTAAACTAGGTGAGGTTCAGGAATTTGATATGCTTAGGCTAAAACGTTAGCTTTTTAAGTTTGAAATCGTTAGCTGGAATTTTCTATGTAATGATTGACGATACTTTTTTGTTGAATTATAATGGCTGTAAAAATTTTCAAACTATTAGGAGGATACTATGGAAAGAGTTTACAATTTTTCGCCAGGACCATCTGCATTACCACTCGAAGTCTTAGAAAAGGCTCAGAAAGAGCTTGTCGTTTATGGCAACTCCGGAATGTCAGTAATGGAGATGAGTCATCGATCTAAAGAATACTTAGAAATTATCCAGCAAGCTGAAAAAGGCTTACGCGAATTAATGAATATTCCGGATAATTACAAAGTGCTGTTTTTGCAAGGCGGAGCTTCCACTCAATTTGCCATGGTTCCGCTTAACTTGTTCAAAAATAAAAAGGCCGACTTTGTAAACACGGGTCAATGGGCCTCTAAGGCGATCTCCGAAGCCAAAAAATTCGGTACAGCCAATGTGATTGCTTCCTCCGCTGATACGGTTTTCAACTATATTCCTGAGCTTGATCCATCTACATTCAGTAAGGATGCCGACTATTTCCATATTACGGTCAATAATACCATCTACGGCACGCGCTATACGGAATTACCCGATACGGGCGATGTGCCTTTGGTCACGGACATGTCCTCCAGTATTTTGTCCGAGGTCTATGATGTAAGCAAGTTCGGCCTCATTTATGCTGGTGCTCAGAAGAACATAGGCCCGGCTGGTGTTACCGTAGTGATCATTCGTGAGGACCTGATTGGTCGTGCTGATGATTCCGTTCCTACCATGATGAACTATAAAATTCATGTCGAAAACGAATCCATGTACAACACGCCTCCCACCTTTGGTATTTATATTGCCAAGCTGGTCTTTGACTGGTTAAAGGCCCAAGGTGGCGTACCCGGCATGCAAAAGATTAACGAAGAAAAAGCAGCTAAGTTCTATGATTATTTAGACAACTCTTCCATGTTTAAGGGTACTGTGGTTCAAAAAGATCGCTCCCTGATGAACATCCCCTTTGTTACTGGCAACGAAGAGCTGGACAAAAAATTTGTTTCGGAAGCCAAGAAAGTTGGTCTGGTAAACCTAGGCGGTCATCGTTCCGTTGGTGGTATGCGTGCAAGCATTTATAACCCTATGCCTATGGAAGGCGTGAACGCATTGATTGATTTTATGAAGAAATTCGAGGTGGAAAATAAATGACAAAGATTCTTGCTTTAAATAAAATTGCAGAATGTGGATTAGAGCATCTACCCAAAACCCAATACGAGGTTTCTTCTTCCTTGGAAAATCCTGAGGGTATCATTTTACGCAGCTTCAGTATGCATGAAATGGAGCTTCCCGAAAGCTTGCTGGCTGTTGCCAGAGCCGGAGCCGGAGTCAATAATATTCCTGTAGACAAGTGCGCGGATAAAGGCATCGTTGTTTTCAATACCCCCGGGGCTAATGCCAACGCCGTGAAAGAACTGGTTCTCGCGGGCTTGCTGCTTTCTTCCAGAAAGATCACAGAGGGAATCAACTGGACACAGTCCTTGGCCGGTAACGAAGGCGTTGCCAAGTTGGTAGAAAAGGGCAAGGGTGAATTTGTAGGCCCCGAAATCCAAGGCAAAAAGCTTGGAGTTATCGGCCTTGGTGCCATTGGCGTTTTGGTAGCCAATGCCGCATTAGAGTTAGGCATGGAGGTTTACGGCTATGACCCTTATATCTCTGTGGAAGCGGCTTGGAAGCTTTCCGGACGGATTATCAATACGCAAAAGCTAGACACCATCTATGAACAATGTGATTACATAAGCATTCATGTACCCTTACTTAACGATACTAAGAACATGTTTAATGAGGCAGTATTTGCAAAGATTAAAAAGGGTGTACGTATACTCAACATGGCTAGGGCAGAGCTGGTGGACAATAAAGCCATCATTGCCGCTCTGGAGGACGGAATTGTTGCTTCTTATGTTACCGATTTCCCCACTGACGAGGTGCTGGGCGTTAAAAATATCATCACCATTCCTCACTTAGGCGCTTCCACCCCCGAATCCGAAGATAACTGTGCCGTAATGGCAGCCATTGAGCTGAAAGATTATCTGGAGCATGGTAATATCAAAAATTCTGTAAACTTCCCGGATTGCGAGCTTGAGTATACTGGAAAGACTCGGATTTGCGTCATTCATGCAAACGTACCCAACATCGTTGGCCCTATCACTACTGCCTGCGGGAATAAGTCCATCAACATTGCAAACATGATTAACAAGAGCAAGGGCAAGTATGCCTATACCATCATTGACATCGATAATGCCACCAGCGAGGGTCTTGAGCATGAACTCTTGAAGATCGACGGTATTATAAAGGTAAGAGTGATATGATCATAAGACCTTTTTGTGCCTGGAGACCTAAACAAGGGCTTGCCGCTCAGGTGTCAGCCCTTCCATACGATGTGATGAATACCGAAGAAGCTAGGGAAATGGTGAAGGGGAATCCGCTTTCCTTCTTGCATGTCGATAAGGCGGAAATCGACCTGGATCCCAGTCTCTCTCCGTACAGCCCCGCAGTCTACGAAAAAGCAAAGGAAACCCTTCAAAAGATGAAGGACGAGGGCGTATATGTGAAAGAGGCAAAGCCTTGCCTTTATATCTATCGCTTAACCTTAAATGGTCGAAGCCAAACAGGGCTTGTGGCTTGTACTTCTGTGGATGAATATCTATCCGAAAAGATTAAAAAGCATGAATTGACCCGCGAAGACAAGGAACAAGACCGAATCAAGCATCTTGACTACTGTAACGCGCATACAGGCCCCATCTTTTTAACCTACCGCGCAAAAGCTGAAATCTCTGCCATTCTTGAAAAGCAAATACAAAAGAAGCCTGTTGAGGACTTTGTTGCGGAAGATTTTGGTGTATCTGTACAAAATACCATTTGGATCATCGAAGAACCGGAAGCCATTGATAGCCTTGTCACACAGTTTGAAGCTTTGGAAAATTTTTATATTGCCGACGGTCACCACAGAAATGCATCGGCAGTGAAGGTTGCGCTTCAACGGAGGCAAGCTGCCGGGAATGAAACTGCGGAAGATGGGGAATATAATCAGTATCTGTCCGTAATCTTCCCCGACAACCAATTGGAAATCCTAGACTATAACCGAATTGTCAAGGATTTGAACGGTTTGAGTGTGGATGAATTTATCGCTAAGTTAGAAGTGATTTTTGATGTTGAAAAGAAAGAAAGTCCTTACAAGCCGGAAAGCCTACACAGTTTCGGTATGTATGTAGCCGGATCCTGGTATAAGTTAAGCTGTAAGGATCACGTCATCAGCAGTGATCCGATAAAAAGCCTGGATGTGTCCATCCTTCAAAACGAAGTTTTAGATCCCATTTTAAACATTAAAGACTTAAGAACGGATAAACGGATTGACTTTGTGGGTGGTATGCGAGGCTTGCAGGAATTGTCCATGCGAGTCGATCAAACCACCGAGAGCGAAGCAGTGGCCTTTGCTCTGTATCCCACGCAACTGAGCCAGTTAATGGAAATCGCCGATGTGGGCGGGATTATGCCGCCGAAGTCTACTTGGTTTGAGCCTAAGCTGCGTAGCGGTTTGTTTATCCATGATTTAACTTAAATATTTTCCCCGCTTATTAATAATACTAAAAATGTAGGCATACATCCGGTGGAGCGCTGAGTGAGAATTTCACCGGATAGGCTGCTTCAAACTTTGGTTTATATTAAGTAAAATAGGGAGATGAAATAAATGAGTAGATTTACTTTTGGTTTATTTGCAGGTGCAGTTATAGGGGCAACTGGTATAACATGGGCGATGTCTGATTCCAAGTCCAGAAGACGCATGATGAAGGACGGAAGAAGAGCCATGAGAAAAGCCAATCAAATGATTGATAACGTTACCGATATGTTCTGAACCTTGCAGGGTTTTGGATGCAAAAAGGCTGTAGTTGCTCGCTACAGCCTTTTTGTAGTACAGTAGTTCGTGGTACAGTAATAAGGAGGTATTCATGTTATCAAAAACCATTACCGGCGCACTTTTAGGAATCGATGCATTTATTGTGGTTGTAGAAGCCAATCTGACTGCCGGTATCCCGGCTTTGGATATCGTAGGCCTTCCTGATTCCTCCATTAAAGAATCGAAAGAACGAATACGAGTCGCAATCAAAAATACAAAGGGACTGGAATTTCCAGCCAAACGGATTACCATTAACCTGGCCCCGGCGGATACTCGAAAGGGTGGCTCCTCCTTTGACTTGCCCATTGCGGTTTCTATTCTCGTTTGTATGGAGGTGGTATCTTCTAAGAGCATTTTGGATACCCTCTTTATGGGAGAGCTCTCTCTGGACGGAAATATCAAGCAGGTTCGGGGTGTGTTACCCATTATACATAAGGCCTTCAAAAGCGGTTATAAGAAATGTGTGGTTCCTGTGGCAAACAGTGAGGAAGCTTCTTTGGTAGAGGGCATGGAGGTCATTGGGGTGAACAGCCTTGCCGAGTTGATCGACTTTTTGAAGGGGAAGGCTGATATAAGCCCTACCGTGTTTCAGCGGGACAGCTACCTAACAAAGTCTCGTAAAGCCCAGGGTTCTGATAAGGAATGGGATTTTACTGATATTAAAGGACAGCTTATGGCTAAGCGAGCGCTAGAAATTGCAGCTGCCGGTCGCCATAATGTCCTCATGATAGGCCCTCCGGGTGCCGGCAAGACCATGCTGGCCAGCCGTCTTACGACGATCTTGCCGTCTATGACCTTTGAGGAAAGCATTGAGTTGGCAAAGATCTATAGCGTTGCAGGCTTATTGAAGGATGATTTCTATCTTTTTTCTGAGCGACCTTTTCGGGCCCCCCATCATACGGCCTCTATCACTTCGCTTACCGGAGGCGGGAATGTTCCCTCTCCTGGTGAAATGAGCTTCTCTCATCATGGGGTTTTGTTTCTGGATGAACTGCCAGAATTTCCAAAGAGTCTGTTAGAAACCCTTCGTCAACCCATGGAAGAACGAAAGATAACCTTGTCCAGAGCTAGCGCCAAGCTAACATATCCTACAAATTTTATGCTGGTGGCCGCCATGAATCCTTGCCCCTGCGGTTATTATGGAGATCTCAGTCGCTGTAACTGTTCAGCTTGGGAGGTGTCTAACTATATGAAGAAAATTTCCGGCCCTTTGTTGGATCGGATTGATCTTCATGTGTATGTAGATGCAATTAAATACGAAGAGCTGGAAAGCAAAAAGACAGGCGAAAAATCCGCAACCATCAAGGAGCGGGTGAGCAAGGCCAGTGCTATCCAGCAAAAGAGATATGAAGCCCTTGGGCTTTGCAACAATGCGGAGCTGAGCGCACCTCAGATTGATGAATTCTGTAAGCTGAACAACGATTGCAAGGCCTTGCTGAGTCAGGCTTTCCAAAAATTATCTTTAACAGCAAGAAGCTATCACAAAATCATTAAGGTTGCCAGAACCATTGCCGACTTAGCCGGGGAGCCGGAAATCAGTGTGCGGCATGTGGGTGAGGCGATTCAATTCAGAAACTTAGATAGGGAAAGATTTTAGATAAAGGATTTGGTGTTATGATCAAACTTGAAACTGGGCGTTTACTCCTGCGTCCTGTACAAGAGGAGGATTTTGCTGCTTTACATGCTTGTGTTGATAATGTCGAGAATTTGAAATATAATTTATTTGGGCCCAATACCGAGGAAGAAACCAGAGAATTTATTCGGTTCGTCATAGAAAAGTTTAACGAAGATCCATGCGTAGAATATAATTTTACGGTAATTCTAAAGGAAACAGGTTCTGTCATTGGTAACTGCGAAATATCGAGAATTCAGAATCAGGAAGCCATGCTGGGTTGGATGATACACAAAAATCATTGGAAAAAAGGCTATGGCACGGAGCTAGCCGGAGCGCTGCTTTGGTACTGCTTTGAAAGGCTTAAGCTCCATCGAGTCTGGGCCACCTGCGATAGTGAAAATTACGGTTCTTACAAAGTCATGGAAAAGAACGGAATGAGAAGGGAAGGGGAGTTTATCAAGAAACGAAACTCCCGTATGGGCTGGCGCAATGAGCTTTTATATGCTATCCTTGATGAGGAGTGGAGGGGTAGCCACTACAGTAAGAGTATAAACATAATTCGGAGGTAAACATGATCATTACATTCAAAGACGGGACAAAAAAAGAATATGACCAGGCCATGTCTGCATTGGACCTTGCAAAGAACATCAGCCAGGGACTTGCTCGAAATGCCATGGCCGCTAAGGTGGACGGGCAGCTTGTGGATCTGCGCTTTGTGATTGATAAGGACGCAAGCGTAAGCATCCTTAACTTTGAGGACGAGGAGGGGAAGTCGGCTTACAGGCATACTTGCTCTCATATTCTTGCCCAGGCAGTCAAACGGCTTTTCCCCAATACGAAGCTTGCCATCGGGCCTTCAACAGAGGAAGGTTTTTATTATGATTTTGATCGCGAGACTTCCTTCAGTGCCGCCGAAATCAGCCAGATTGAAGCGGAGATGAAGAAAATCATCAAAGAGGAATTGCCCATTGAACGTTTTACACTGAGCCGGGAAGAAGCCATCAAGCTTATGGAGGAACGGAATGAGCCTTACAAGTTGGAGTTGATCAACGACCTTCCAGCCGATGCGGTCTTGTCCTTTTATAAGCAAGGGGAGTTTGTTGACCTTTGCGCTGGGCCTCATTTGTTGAATACAAAGACCATTAAAGCTTTCAAGCTCACCAATGAAGCTGGTTCTTCCGGTGCCTACTGGCGCGGGTCGGAGAAAAATAAGATGCTTTCCAGAATTTACGGAACCGCCTTTACCAAGGCTGCAGATTTGGAGAGCTTTTTAACCATGCGTGAGGAAGCTAAAAAGCGCGACCATAATAAGCTTGGCCGTGAACTGAAATATTTCACAACCTCGGACATCATCGGTCAAGGCTTGCCCTTATTAATGCCCAAGGGTTCAAAGGTTCTTCAAATTTTACAACGCTTTGTTGAGGATGAGGAAGAGCGGAGAGGTTATGTGCTTACTAAAACCCCCTTTATGGCCAAGAGCGAGCTTTACAAGGTTTCTGGCCACTGGGATCACTACAAGGACGGCATGTTCATCTTCGAAGAAGACAAGGATTTTTATGCCCTGCGTCCGATGACCTGTCCCTTCCAGTTCACCGTATATAATGCCGAGCAGCACAGCTATAGGGATTTACCTATTCGCTATGGTGAAACCTCGACGCTGTTCAGAAACGAATCCTCTGGCGAAATGCACGGCTTGATCCGTGTGCGGCAGTTTACCCTTTCAGAAGGGCATCTGGTCTGCCGCAAAGATCAGTTGAAAGATGAGTTTAAAGGCGTTGTAGACCTGATCTACTATTTGACAAAAACCCTGGGCATTGACAGCGATTTAACCTACCGCTTTTCAAAATGGGATCCGGACAACAAAGACAAATATATAGGCGATGCGGAAATCTGGGAGCAGACCCAAGATTTAATGAGAGACCTGCTTCTTGAGTTGGGCTTGGAATTTAAGGAAGCACCGGGAGAGGCCGCCTTCTATGGACCCAAGCTGGATATACAGTTTAAGAATGTATATGGCAAAGAGGACACGATCATAACCGTTCAAATTGACTTTTCTTTGGCAGAGCGTTTTGGAATGACTTATATTGATGCAGATGGCAGCAAGAAGTATCCCATTGTTATTCACCGTTCATCCATCGGCTGCTATGAAAGAACCCTCGCCATGTTGATTGAAAAATATGCCGGGGCCTTACCAACTTGGATTTCTCCAGTACAAGCCAAGATCCTGCCCATCTCCGAAAAGTACCACGACTATGTCGAGGTCGTTGAAAAAGCTTTAAGGAGTAGGGGAGTTCGGGTGGAATCCGACCTACGCTCCGAAAAGATCGGCTACAAAATCCGTGAAGCCAGAAATGAAAGAGTGCCCTTTATCCTTGTAGTGGGCGAGAAGGAAGCCGCCGACAATAGTGTTTCCGTCAGAAGCCGCCTGGGTGAAGAGGGTAGCGTGAGTTTAGACGCATTTGTAGATAGGATAGTTAAGGAAATTGATGAGAAGAAGGTCGATAGTAGTATTGATTGATCTGTTGTGCTCCCTTTTCACCAATTTTACAAGAGGGACTCACTCAAACAGTATCTTGGTCTAAAAGCAACAGAATAAGAATGGATGAGTCCCTTAAGTCTATTCTTTGGAATCCTCAAACACAAAAACAACGTAAAGATTGTTATGTGCTTCTACCCCTCATTAACTATAATTTGATGAAGGGGTATTTTTTTGGCTGTATGGAGATTTTAAATTGAGGACTAATGTATCTGAATAGAAAAATCAAGGTGCTATTCAACTGCACAAAGAGAAGAGAAGAGTAGGGTAGGGTAGGTGAGGTAAGGCGAGGTGAGAATAGCGTAAGAGAGTGAAAAAGAGATAATGAAGAGAAAGCGGAAAAATGAATGAAAAAGATGTATTTGTTTTTCATTTGTGCTATACTTCTTTAGATTTTAAACTTCTGGACGTACCATTAAGCGTTGTGCCCTTAAAGCAATAGAATTTATCAAGGTTGAATGAAGGCGGCTTGGTAAATATTTTATGAAACTGAGTATAAGCTCAGTCACGTTCAGCTTTGCAGAGCCGCCACACAAACCCAAACATTTAACCGGATTGAAACGATGGCGGCTTGGAAAACAGTTTCGAGACTGTTTACAGGGTCTCGAACTCATTTTTGTGAAACCGGATCAAGCCTTCCTTGCGCATTTTACTCAACTCGTTTGATAGAGCGCTCCTATCAACACAAAGATACTGAGCCAATTCTTCACGATTATAGGGGATGGTGAATTTTTTTGCCGTACCCCGTTGAATGTCGAAGAACAGAAGCAGCTTTTCCCTTATGGAACGTTTTGATAAAATCTCTATCTTCTGGTTTAACATCAGATTTTTCTGTGCGAGAATTTTTAGCATGTTTTCAATCAGTCTTGAATGAAAACCACAAGCGGATGAACAAGTGTGTATCACTCTTTTATAGTTGATGAACAACACCTCTGTATCCTCTGCTGCTTGGACAGTTATTGGACTGTGGTTGATTTCGGCACAGGAAAACACTTCACCAAACAGTTGCGAAGTCGTAAGCTCGGTAAGCAAGGTACTGTTGCCCTCTGCATCCTCTTTCACAATTTTAACTCTGCCGGATAAGATCAGTCCCACAAAACGAACTGCATCACCGGACAGCAAAATTACATCCTCTTTTTTATACTGGACAGCTCTGGCTTCAATGCAGTCAAACATTCTTTTAAAGTCATTGAAGCCTATACCACTGAACAGTGGGTTATGCTGAATCACATCAAATATTTTTTTCATTCATTTTCGCCTTTCGTTGTTTTTACAACATACTTACGGCTTTTATTTTACTATAATAGGGGCATACCAACAAGTAGGAGGACAAATGAATGATTAGAAAAATAATAAAAATTAACGAAGATCAATGTGTGGGTTGTGGCCTGTGCGTAAACCCTTGTCATGAAGGTGCAATCGGCATGGTTGATGGCAAAGCAAAGCTACTGCGTGATGATTACTGTGACGGACTTGGTAACTGCTTGCCAGTATGTCCCACCGGCGCCATATCCTTTGAGGAGAGGGAAGCGGCAGTCTTTGACGAAAAGGCTGTAAAAGCAAATACAGCAAATACAGCAAATACAGAAAATAAGCAGCCAGCAAAGTTGGCTTGTGGCTGCCCTGGCACGCATTCAAAATCCATTCAGCGCTCTGATACAGGCTGTAATGCTGCTGAGGTTTTGCAGCACCCTTTGCAAACGCATCTGAATCAATGGCCTGTGCAAATTAAACTTGTACCGCCAAACGCGCCTTACTTTGACAATGCGCACTTGCTCGTGGCTGCTGACTGTACAGCCTTTGCTTATGGGAACTTCCATGCTGCGTATATGAAGAACAAGATCACGATCATCGGTTGCCCCAAATTGGATGAGGGTGATTATTCTGAAAAGTTAAGCGCAATCTTAAAGATGAATACGATAAAATCTGTAACCGTGGCACGAATGGAAGTGCCTTGCTGTGGGGGTATCGAAAATGCTGTTAAAGCGGCACTCCAGAACTGCGGTAAGTTAATCCCCTGGCAGGTTGTCACCATCTCTACTGACGGAAGAATTTTAGAAAGGTAGGTTATTGATGAAACGAATTTAACAATGCCATCCCTCGTTCTCTTAGCCGCACGGCTGTGTGCAAAATTTATATAGAGCAAGTTACGGGTAAAGATACTTTTAAGTCGAATTAGGGTACTGCATGTCCTTTGGAAATAGTTTGCTCTTTCTTTATGGAAAAAATCAAAACAAAGTACAAAAACTCACATAAAATCATATGAATCCAAGCACTGTTTTATGCTACACTGTCACAAAAATGCAGGAAGAGGAGACTTAGTATGACAAACAAAGAAAGAATTTTAAAAGCCATTAACTTTGAAGCTACAGATCAAATTCCTTATCAGGTATCTTTTGGTAAGCAAGCAGTTGAAAATATGATTCAATACACAGGAAACAAGGACTACATGCATGGCGTCAAAAGCCCCATCACCTCGGTGGACTTGAACAAGCCACAGGAAAATCTTTCTCCAGATAGGGATATGGACGAGTTCGGTGTAATTTGGAATAAAAGCGGAGCAGATAAGGACATCGGAGTCATTGAGGGCTTGCTCATTGAAGATGAAGCTTCTTTTGAACATTATACCTTCCCGCCGGTTGATGAAGCCTTTATTCGGGAAAAAATGGAACGCTTAGTCAAGAGCGACCCGGATAACTTTAAGGTGGCTATGATTGGCTTTTCCCTTTTTGAACGGGCATGGACTCTGACGGGTATGGAAAACCTGCTCTGCGCTATGGTTGAAGAGCCGGAATTTGTCCATAAACTGATCGGAACCATCTGTGAGCGCAACTTACAGATTTTGGATATAGCTTTAGAATACCCCTTTGATTGTTTTCATTTCGGTGACGACTGGGGACAACAGCAGGGCCTAATTATGGGTGCGCCTCACTGGCGTGAATTTATAAAGCCTTATCTGAAAAAAATGTATGACAAAATTCATGCTGCCGGACGTTATGTTTCACAGCATAGCTGCGGGGATATTCGGCCTGTCATGGAAGATTTGTACGAAATCGGCCTGAACATATACCAAACCTTTCAGCCAGAAATCTATGGACTGGATTACGGAAACTATCTGCACAAAAAAATAGCCATTTGGGGCGGCATCAGCACCCAGGCTGACCTTCCCTCCAAAACGCCAGAGGAAATCCGTCAAATTGTTAGAAACACCATGAAGGCCTTCCCAAATGGGGGAATCATTATCGGCCCCACCCATGCGCTACCCTTTGATGTTCCACCAGAAAACATTGAAGCCATGTTAGACGAGTTTGAAAAACAAGGAAAGTAAGACCAAAAGGAAGGGAAGAACTTTTTCAAGCAGCGAAAAAGTTCTTCCCTTCTATTATTGCATAAACACTATCTTGTCCAGCCAATTATTCCATAAACACTGTCTTATCCAGCCAATCAATAAAGCCAAGGTCAAACTCATGTTCTCCCTCAAAATAGTCATAGCCGAAATTGTCTGTATGCCCCAGTTTTTGGTAAATCGCGGAAAGAATAGCAACCGCCTTTTGGGTACCTTCCAAGGGGAAGATGGGATCCTGTGTTCCTGCTGTAATAAACAGTTTCTTTGGGGCGCAGAGGGAAATCACATGAGGCATTTCTCCAATGCTCAGGATGTTGGGAACAAAGTTGTCAATACAATGATGCATTTGCATAATGTAGGTCTTGAACAGGTTGGCATAACAGCTGATCACGTTTGCAACGCTGCCATCGTCCACAGCATTTAAAAAGGAAGCACAGGTTCCACCTCCAGATATGCCCAGGGTCGCATACATTGGAAAAGCGTTTTTCTTCATGTAATCGGCCAAAGTCAGGGCTTCGAATATGCGAAGACCTAGGGTTGTGATCCCAAAGAGCGATAGATTGGTCGTTAGGGAAAAGCAAGAGGAAACTTCCTTTGAATCGTAGTTTTCGAGTACCAAATCACCAAAGGCTACAGGCTCAAACATAAAAACCGTATATCCTCTTTCAGCAAGCTTGATGGGGATGTTCTTATGGTAAGCGTCTTTGCTGTTTTCATCAATACAATCGTAGAATCCACCTTCCCCGTGGCCATGACAGTATAATACGGCTTTTTGGGAAGCTTTTTTAGTATGTACAATACAGGCCGGAACCGTAAGCTTTGGCAAAACTTCCATAGCCAAATGTTGTACCCCAAACCCGAAGGCTGTATCCTCTGCTACTACCCGCACCGAAGGCTCAAAAGCATAATGCTGCCTTAAGTCATATAGCGTATCCAAACCCAGGATTTTTTTCAGTTTCTTGCGCTTTTCTTCCTTAAGTCGGTAAAACTCGTCTTTACCACATAGCTCCAGGGGGTTGTCTCTTACCGTGCTTTGGTATAAAAATTCCATAAAGTCATCTACTCTGTACTCGTATTTCATATGCCCTCCTATGTTTTTAGTCTTTTACATGAATAAAAGCTTTACTCATTATAAGACATCACAAAAAGCAAGGCAATGACATTGTGAGAGTTCTTCATATACCTCTATCCTCTATGCGGCTTTTCTGAAAAGCGAGATAGAGGGACTTAGTACGGAAGGGAATTTCCGTTACCTCAAAGCATCTTAACATTTCAGCCCATAGGCTACATCCCCCTATGTCCGGCTTTTTTGAAAAGGGAGAAAGGGGGGCTTGGGGGGAAGGAGGGAAAAACTTTTTTCAAACGGCGAAAAAAGTTTTTCCCTCCTTCCCCCCCAAGGTTTTATCTTTTCCTATTGCTCCATTTGCTTTCCTAAAAACCCGGATGCCGTCTGTGCAAGCTTGCCTTCGACCTCGCCCATTTTTTTGTCGGAGAGAAAAACAATTGCACCAAGAACGTCTCCTTCCGAAATGATGGGCGCTATAAGCTCGCTTTGATATATTTTTTCGTCATCGTCTTCCAAAATCGGTACGAAGTTTGGTTCGCTTCTGCTGGAAGTGATAACACTCCGCTGGCTAAGAGCGTTCTCTAAAGCCTTTGAAATGTGCTTCTCTATTAAATCCTTTTTGGAACCGCCTGATACTGCGATGATTTGATCCTTGTCTACAATGCAGGTAATATGGCCGGACGTTTGAGCCAGACTGTCCGCATACTCCTTTGCAAAGTTCCCCAGCTCGCCGATGGGTGAATATTTTTTAAGGATAATCTCGCCTTCCTTATCTGTGAAGATCTCCAATGGGTCGCCTTCTCTGATCCTTAAGGTGCGTCTGATTTCCTTTGGTATGACAACGCGCCCTAAATCATCTATACGCCTTACTATGCCGGTTGCTTTCACAAAAATTCCTCCTTATTTGTATTTTCCTTTTTATTTGTATTTCTTCTATATATTTTAAGCCTAGTTAATATCCTTAACATGCTACAGTACTTATTATTTTACAAATTTTATTTATTTATGCATAAAAATATATTTTGTTCTATTTTTAGCCCTATTTAGCAGTTTTACGCATTTTTACATAAAAAACTCCATTCGGTTTTTGCCTTTGCTGGCCAATACCAAATGGAGTTTTATACTTTAAATTAGCTCTCAATAAATTTGCAGGGTGGAATCCCAAAGTGTTTCTTGAATTGTTTGCTGTAATAAAATTCATCCTCAAACCCGCAAAGCTTCGCAACCGTTTTTATGTTAAGCCCACCCTCTGCCAGATAGGCCTTTGAACTTTGTAGCCGTAGCCTGATAGAATAATCAATGGGCGTGCAGCCTGTGACTTGCTTAAAATTTTTGATGAAGTAGGTCTTGCCCATACCAGCTAGCTTGCATAGCTCCTCTAAGCTAAGCGGCCTGTGGGCGTTTTGGTGCATGTAGTTGATGACTTCGGTAATCTTGTTAAAGTTGCTAGGGGAGGCTTGGTTTTGTATGTCCTCATAGATGTTCAGTATGATTTCACTCAGAATCAGGTCGGACTTCCAGGATGAAAAATACCCTTGCTCCTTCCAAGCCTTGTTCAGTTTATATAATAAAGAAGTAATCAAGGTCTGCCTTTGAAAATTACTCAGCTCAGGCAGCTTGAGCTTTTGGTGTTGTTGCGACAAAGAAAAATGAACCCCGTAAAAACACATGTAGGGTTCCTGCGTAACGGACAGACTGTGCTTTAGTCCTGGATAGAAATAAACCAGATCATTTTCCTTTACTGTGTATTTTTTTTGATTGATGCTGATTTCACCCACGCCGGAAACAATGAAGACCAGCTCGTGATTGTGGATGGTTCTGGTGTTGATATGCCAGTTTTGATCCGTTTCCCGGTAAACCACATACTCAACAACTGGAAATTCCTTTTGCATTGTTCTTCCCCTTTGACCTAAGTATAAGCTCAAAAATCTATGAACTATTGTCCATGTTTGAATTATAATCCATTGAAAAGCGTCTTTTTTTAAAATAAAATAAGTTTATTTTCTGTCGCGTTCAGCTTTGCAAAGCCTCCACCCAAAACAATAGAATTTATTTGGGTTGAATGATGGCGGCTTGGTAAATGTTTAAGAGACTGAGTATCATATCCTTGGAGGGGTGTCAATATGATTTGGAAAAGAGAAGAATATATTGCCCATGTGCTTTTTGACTATACGGGCAAGGAAATGTTTACAGAACTGTTTGGTTTATTATTAGGATTGGAGGAAGAGTGGAGAAGCCAGGGCGCCACGGATGACGAAGTCAGCCTTTCGCAGTTTGGCTGGGATTCGGTGTTGAAAGCCGATGTGCCGGTTCGTACAGGTGCCATAACGGGAATCAAGCCCCTGATCCTTGAGGATAATCGTGACTATACCATTTCCATAGATACAAAAGGCCGCAAGCAAAAGCTGATCAAAAATAGTGCTACCATTCCGCTTCCCCTTGATTACCCGGTGAAGAGTGAAGAGGACTGGCTGAAAATTAAGAAATGGTATGAATTCACGGAAGAAAGAATTGATAAGGAAGCCTTACATGCCCTCAAAAAGCAGCATGAGAAAGGATATCTGACTGTAGCCACGATTCCCGGCGGCTTCGATGAACCAAGGCAACTGCTGGGCGAAGAGGAGCTTTGCATTGCTTATTATGAACAGCCTGAGCTAATCAAAGATATGCTGGATACCATTTCGGATACAGCCTTGAAAGTTTTTGAGCGGGTTGTGGACATAGTGCCGATTGATAATCTGTTTGTCCATGAGGATATGGCCGGAAAATCCGGGCCGTTGGCAGGACCCATACAGATACAGGAGTTCATCAAGCCCTATTACCGAAAAATCTGGGATTTTCTATCAGCCCATAAAGCAAAAATCTTTTCTCAGGATAGTGACGGCAACATGAATTCGGTCATAGAAGACTTTATTGATTCGGGCATTAATCTCATGCTACCCTTTGAGCCGGGCGCAGATATGGACATGGTGGAAACCCGCAAGCGCTTCAAAAACCGCCTAGCTGTCAAAGGCGGGATTAATAAGTACGCCCTGCGAGGAACAAAGGAAGACATTCGGAAAGAGCTTGAGTACAAGATTTGCGAGCTGACCAAAGGGGGAGGGACGATCTTTGCAATTGATCATCGAATCCCCAATGGTGTGCCCCTTGAAAATTACCGTTACTATATACGCTTGGGAAGAGAACTACTAAACCTTCCCACCCCCAGCAAGAGCAGCTTTGTTCGTATGGCGTTTTAGCTTATTTCAAGACATCGTCAATAACCCTAGTGGCGTTTCCATATGCGAGCTTCTCGACTTCGGATTCAGTGAAGCCGTTGGCTAGAAGGGCATCAAACAGCTTAGACATTTGCGAGATATCAGAAATGATAAAGGCATCTGCCCCGTCAAAGTCCGATCCTATGGCCACACAGTCAATGCCTCCGACATTCTTAACATGCTTAAAGTGATTTACAATATGCTCCATGGTATAACCAGAATCATCCTTCGTAAAGAGATCGACAAAGTTTAAGCCAATGCAGCCACCGGCATTCCCTATGGCTTTGATCATCTCGTCGGTTAAATTGCGCCTGTGGGGTGTCAAGCTTCTGCAATTGGAGTGAGAGGCGATAAATGGCTTTTTTGAGAGCTTCTGAATATCCCAGAAGCCGCCATCGGAAAGATGGGATACATCCAAGAGAACGCCCAAGGAATTGCAAGCTTCTACTACCGAGCAGCCAAAGGGCGTCAAGCCCTCAGCCATAGTGATACTGTCAGCAGAGTTCGGTGAGCCAAGGCAGTTTTTATAATTCCAGGTAAGGGTAATGAGTCTTACCCCCAGTTTATGTAGTTTTTCTAAGTTATCCAAGCTACCATCCAAAACATCTCCGTCTTCCAACGTTAAGAAGGTGGAGATGTTATTTTTTTGCTTATTTATCTTTAAATCCTGCCCATTCCGAGCTTGTGAAAGCTGCTTCTCATTTTTTGCAAGCTCCCTTTGATAAATGGCGTATAATTGGTCGAACAGCGTCCAATGCGGGATATTCAGCGACCGGTCAAAGAAAACAGCAAAAAAGATGGCCAAGCAATCCGCCTGGCGCATCTTTTCAATATCCACATGAAAGGTGTTTTTATAAAGTTCCTGCTCTGTATGCTTGAGTTTGAGCAGGGTATCACAATGAAAATCAATAAACATAACTTCTCCTTTTATTATTCATATTTTCTGTCGCAATCAACTAAGTGTCTTTCTAAAGTCAAAATTTGAACTCTTTATGGGGGCAAAAATCTCTACCTGTTGACATGAATATTCTTCTATTAATATCCTTCTATATCAATCTTTTCCGCCGTCAAATCCTCATTCAACAAAAGCTTGGCGATCTGATTAAATTTTTCAGGGCTATCGCTGACGTAGTATGTGTGCTGAGGTTTCTGATTTTTTAAAAGATTGATTTCATTGTGCAGGCTTTTTTCTTCCAGCAAGGTTTTCATTTTTACGGCACAGGTTATGGCAGGGTTCACGATATGTACAGAACCAGCCACCTTTTGTAGCGCATCGGTCAGCCATGGGTAATGGGTACAACCTAGAAGGAGGCTATCAATACCATGATCCAAGAGGCCGCTGATATACGACTGGATGGTGAGTGCTGTTACCTGATTGTCCGTCCAGCCTTCTTCTACCAGTGGAACAAAAAGAGGACAGGCCTGGGAATACACTTGTATCTCAGGCCTTGTGCTTTTCAGCAGCTTTTCATAGGCTTGGCTTTTTACGGTCCGTTCGGTTCCGATCAAGCCAACCCTATTGTTTTTTGTCGCAGCAAGGCAAGCTTCAACTCCGGGGCTTACAACCTCCAGGAATGGGATGTCGTATTCCTTGGACAAGGCCTCATAACAGTTGGAGCTTACGGTGTTACAGGCAATGATGATGGCTTTCACGTCCCGGCTGATCAGAAAGTTCACAATCTGCCTGCTGAATTTTAAAACGATATCCTGGGACTTGGAACCGTAGGGCACTCGGGCCGTATCACCAAAATAACAGATATCCTCCGCTCCTAAGAGCTTTTTTACTTCCCGGACAACCGTAAGGCCGCCGATGCCAGAGTCAAATATGCCGATTGCCCGATTGTCCATCAGTTCACCTTCTCTGGTTCGTAAACGCTTAGCTCTGGCTTTGACCGCTCAAAGGACATTTCGATCAGGTTTTCGATTAAGGCCGGAAGGTTAATTCCGCTTTGTTGCCAGAGGATGGGATACATGCTGATGGCGGTGAAACCCGGCATGGTATTAATTTCGTTGAAGACTACCTTTCCGTCTTCTTCCAAGAAAAAGTCTACTCTGGACAGCCCGAAGCAGCCCATGGCTTTGAAAATGGCGATGGATTTTTGACGAATTTCTTCAACCGTTTCTTCGGAGAGGTCTGTTGGAATGATTGTTTTTGAGTTTGCATTGTTGTACTTTGCATCATAGTCATAGAATTCTGCATCTGGAATGATCTCACCAACGCAGGAAGCCTTTGTGTCCTCTCCTCCGGTTCCTAAAACGGAGCATTCCAATTCTCGACCGACAATGGCCTTTTCAATAATGATTTTCGTATCATACTGAAATGCGTTTTGCACTGCTTTATCCAGTTCCTTTTTATTGTTGACTTTGGAGATACCCACAGAGGAGCCTGCATTGGCTGGCTTGACAAAGCAAGGATAACCAAGCTTGCTTTTAACTGTTTCACCGGCTTTAAACACCTGATACTTTGCTTGCGAGATACCCTGGCTCTCTGCGATTATTTTTGTGTAGCTTTTGTCCATGCATAGCGCTGAGGCTAACACACTGGCACCAACATAAGGGATCCCAGTGATTTCAAAGAGTCCTTGTATGCTTCCGTCTTCTCCGTTTCGCCCATGAAGGACAGGGAAGATGACATCCAAGGGGATGGTCTTTACCTTGTCACCCACGATTCGCAGGAGGCCTCCATTTTTACGGTCTGGACTCAGTACTGCAAGCGTCCCATATTTCTCCCATTGAATGTTCTTCAGATTATCTATGGCTCCATCATACAAGAGCCAACGCCCATCCTTCGTTATATACAAGGGAATGATATTATATTTTTCCTCAGAAATATTTGAAATGACAGTTGCTGCCGACGCCTTTGATACCTCATGCTCGGTGGACACGCCGCCGAATACTACGCATACATTTTTTTTAATCATGATTACCTCCGATTTTTTGCAAATAAGTTTGATTGATTATAACAAAGAATTTTTCAAATTGAAAGGTTTTGTTTCTTTCTCCCTAGTATATGAATGATTCAATTTTCATAAAACAGGGCTGAATAAAATGTTGTAAAAAACCTTCCGGTTTCCACCTGTAATTAATAAGCATACAAGATTCAAGACACTGAACAAAGGTGAATAGTTGGACTTCGTTATCTCAAAGGATATCGAAGTATATTTCAAATAGTTGTCTTGTTATGAATACTGATCAGTTCCTAAACTGTGATTACGCTCTAAATATGGTATTACATCATGTTTTTTTTATGCTCTTTTATATAAGATGTGATTGCTGAATGCTTTATTTCATAATCAAAATTGATTTTTCTAAATATTTTAAGACATTATTGACAAACGAAATTGATTGTGTTACCATTGCTCAAAAGTTAAGGTACTAATTTATACAAAATTATTATTAAGGAGTGTTAAAATGAGTGACAGTAAAAATGTTGCAAAAATTCAGAAACCTGTTTCTGTGGTTCGTAACAGTAATGCACTTAAAAAAGAATCAAGCCTGCTTCATAAGTTCGTACTTGATTTGAAGTTCAACAAGATTTTGCTGCTTATGTCATTGCCTGGCTTAATTCTATTAGTGTTGTTCAGGTATCTTCCTATGTACGGAATTTTGATTTCATTTCAAAATTTTAGCTTGTTCTTGGGAATGAAAGGCTCTGAATGGGTTGGTTTCGACAATTTTACTCGTTTCTTTAAAGATCCCTACTTCTTTAGATTGATCAAAAACACCTTTTTACTTGGACTTTATAACATCATCTGGGCTTTCCCAGCTCCAATCATTTTGGCAATCATGCTGAATGAAGTCAAAAATGAAGTGTTTAAGCGTGCGACTCAAACGATTACATATATGCCTTACTTTATTTCAACCGTTATTGTGGTTGGTATTTTAAAATCTATTTTTGCATCTGACGGTGGAATTATTAATAAAATTATTATGGGCTTGGGAGGAGAAAACGTCGCCTTCTTCAATGTTTCCAAGTACTTTAGAACCATGTACATTGCTTCAGATATATGGCAGGGCGTTGGCTATGGTAGTATCGTTTATCTAGCGGTAATAACCGGTATCGACCCTCAGCTGTATGAGGCCGCTAAAATTGATGGTGCTACTCGTATAAAAAGCATTATACACATCACTATCCCCTGCATGATTCCCACGATTGCCATCCTTCTTACGCTACGCATCGGTGCGATTTTATCGGTCGGATTTGAAAAAATATTCCTCATGTACAGCCCCGCTATTTATGAAACAGCGGATGTCATTTCTACTTACGTTTACAGAAAGGGTATCTTAGACGCCGACTTTGGCTATGCTACCGCCGTTGGTTTATTCAACAGTATCATATCCATTATCTTACTGGTTGGTGCTAATTTATTTTCTCGTAAGGTATTACAAGAGAGCTTATGGTAGAGGAGGAATTATTTTGAAAAGCAAAGTGAAGGAAACGTTATCCGATCATATTTTAGATCTGTTTATAATTGTGGTCTTGGTTTTATTAAATATCATCATGCTTTATCCGTTTTTGTACGTTATCTCGACCTCGTTCAGTGACCCTGCTGCCGTTATAGCCGGCAAAGTATGGCTTTATCCTATTGGTTTTGACCTAAGAGCCTACACTCAGATGGTAATCCATCCTCTGTTTAAGTCCTCTTACTTTAACACGATCTTGTATACAATTGCTGGTACGATAGCGGTACTCCTGTTTACCACCATATCTGCTTACCCCCTTTCAAGAAACAAGTTCAACATTCGCGGCTTTATCTCAAAAATTTATGTTGTCACCATGTTTTTTGGCGGCGGAATGATCCCTATGTATTTAACCATGAAAAACCTGCACTTGATTGACAAGCGCTTGGCCATGGTACTACCAGGCGTTATAAGCGCTTGGAACTTGATTATTATGCGCTCCTTCTTTAAATCCATTCCGGAAAGCCTTCATGAATCAGCATACCTTGATGGTGCCAATGACTGGACCGTGCTTTGGAGAATTGTTGTACCCCTTTCTAAGCCTGTTTTGTCTACCATTGGTCTTTTTACTGCTGTAGCTTATTGGAATGACTTCTTCTCAGCCCTGCTTTACTTAAATGATTCCAAAAAATTCCCACTTCAAATGATCTTGAGAATTATTTTAGTTAGCTCGACATTTAGCAAAGGTGCTGAAGGTACCGGCATTACCGACGAACTACTCCGAGCCTCCTCTACGCAAAGCTTGAAGTCCGCCGCTATTTGTATCACGGTCTTGCCAATAATCTGCGTTTACCCCTTTATACAAAAGTTCTTTGTAAAGGGTGTTATGATTGGCTCTATTAAAGAGTAAATATATATTTCAGGAGGAATTTTATGAAGTTCAAAAAAGTAATTAGCTCAGTTTTATTAACAGCACTTGCTCTTCCAGTCTTCACCGGATGCCAAACTGCAAGCCCGGCACCCGCAGCAGGAGGCGAAACAGGCGGTAAAGAATTAATTACGCCTACATATTTCTTTGGCACACCCTCATACCTGTACACAGGCGATGAATTGGTGTTTAAGGCCATCGAACAAGCACAAAACATTAAGTTTAAGGTTATCCCTGTTCCACTGGCAAGCTATACTGAAAAGCTCAGCACAACACTTGCCTCCAATGAAATTCCGGATTTAATGAGCCTTAGATCCTCCGCAACCTCTGATCAATATGGCCCACAAGGCGCATTTGTGGAACTGAACAAGTACATGGATGACAAAAAAATGCCTAACTTCGTTAAGATGATGGATGCTTATCCCCCAGCCAACGCCCTTATAAAGGCTCCTAACGGTAAGGTTTACGGCGCTCCCCGTATTTATGACATGGACTTTAGAATGGATCAAACCTGGCTTGCTCGTGTTGACATCTTAGAAAAGAATAACATCGCTATGCCTAAGACCTTTGATGATCTTTATAATGTTATGAAGAAGCTTAAGGAAATTTACCCAGACTCAACACCCTACACAAACAGATGGGGAATCGGTCATTTAATTTCAGGTCAAGCTTACTTTAGAAATGCGCCTGTTGGCATCGGCATTGACTTAGACGAAAACAAATACATCTTTGGCCCTGCTACCGAAGGCTATAAAGAAGCGCTCTTGTTCTTAAAATCAGCTTACAAAGACGGACTTCTTGATAAAGACTTCGCTACTCTTTCTGATGAGCAATGGACAGAAAAGTTTGCTACAGGCAAGGCATTTTTAACCTTTGACTATCCACAAGCCGGTGACGAGACGATTGCCACAAACGGTTCTCAGTTAGAGCCAGGCTGGAACTTCATGTCGATCGTTCAACCTGAGTACAACGGCAAACGTTACGGAACACCTGTTCTTAAGGGATACTATGGTTGTGTTAGAGTTATTTCTTCTAAGTCTAAGCACATTGATAGACTTGTTGAGTTTATCGACTGGTCCTATTCTCCAGAAGGCGTAGATGCTTTCATGTTTGGTATTGAGGGTGAGTCCTTTACCAGAGATGCCAACGGTAAGGCTCAACTGAACTCAGATATCAAGTACCCAGCGAATCCAAGCGGAACAATCGACAACCACGGCTTAAACGAGCAGAACCTGTTTAGCGTTCTGTCCTCAGAGGCCAGAGATATTTATGAGTTAAACGGACAACAAATGGCTAAGTCAACCAAAGTGATCAAAGATAACAAAGCATACGGCGAGCCTACCTATAGTGCTAAGTTTGCCTCCGATGCTGACCGTAAGAAATACAATGACCTTGTAACACCCATTAACACTTACATTGAAGAAGCTTCCATGAAGGTTATTATCGGTGAGCTTGACATTGCGAAGTGGGAAAGTGATGTTCTTAAGACTGTTGAAGGCATGGGCTTGCAAGAAGCTTTAGATATGATTAACAAAGCTTATGTTGATACCTTTAACAGGTAGGTACTGAGTAGAGCAACTCAGTAATTTTCCAGTAACACAAATAAAGTCTATAATTTAAACAATAAAGGGGCTGTTTTCCAACAGTCCCTTTATTGTTTATTTTTGTATGTTTAATGATTAAAGAAGTTTTAAATAAAGGATTGGGTGCAGTGAATGAAAAAATAGTAATAATTGAAGATAATAGAGATATATCTAAGGTGCTTGAAGACGTATTAAGCAAAGCAGGGTATGTGGTTATCTCGGTTTTCAATGGAGTAGAAGGACTAAACCATTTGCAAAAGAATGAGTACGACTTAGCGCTGCTTGACATCATGCTGCCATATAAAAGCGGAGATGAAATTCTACGAGAATTGAGAACTTTTTCAAATATTCCAGTGATTATGATTTCAGCAAAAGGTATGGTAAGCACTAAGGTTGATTTATTGCGTTTGGGAGCGGATGATTACATAACAAAACCGTTTGATATTGATGAAGTGTTGGCGAGAGTAGAATCCAATTTGAGACGCTCTAAAAGCAAGCAGGATATGCCGGTCGTGTTACGCTACAAAGATATCACACTTGATGAACAATCAACACGCGTAGCTATAGGTGACAGTCAGATTGATCTGACGGCCAGAGAATATCAAATTTTAAAAATGCTGATGTCCCACAGACAAAAGGTTTTCACCAAAGCCAACCTGTATGAATCTGTTTGGGGTGAGGATTATGTAGGTGATGATAATGCAGTGAAAACACATATCAGTAATCTTCGAACAAAACTGAAAGCTGTCAATGCGCAGGATGACTATATTGAAACCATTTGGGGCTTGGGTTATCGACTCTTCAAGGAATAATGTCTGGATTTCTAAATCTTTCTATACTCTGTCGTTCAGCTTTGCAAAGCCGCCACACAAAACAATAGAATTTATTAATGTTGAATGAAGGTGGCTTAGAAAATGTTTTAGAGACTGAGTATAACAAACTTTCTACTAATCTTAACCTTTTCTAAACCTTTTTATTGCAGACTCTTATCATCATCAAAATTAGAGAAAGTAGAAAGGTTGCATTACGGCATTCTTTCGTACCAGGGTTGTGCCCAAAACAACGCCAAATAAAAGAAGGGGGATTAAGGTGAGTGATTGTATTTTAGAAACACAATCTTTAACGAAGGTTTATCAAGGTGTAAAAGCCCTTGACAACGTGACAGTAACATTGAAATCGGGGAAGATATATGGCCTGATTGGCCAGAATGGTGCCGGTAAGACAACCTTTATGAGACTGATAGCCGGACTTGGTTTTCCCACAAGTGGCAGCATACGTCTGTTTGGTCATGAGCAGCCCAAAAAAATTCAAAAGGCACGTCAGCGTGTCGGTTTTATGATTGAAGCGCCGGGCCTCAATTCTTCCATGACGGCCAAAGAGAATCTTAGACTTCACCGTATGATAAAAGGCATACCAAATCAAGAACTGGAAGACAGCTTACTCCAGCTTGTAGGCTTACAGGATGAGAAAAAGAAAAAGGCTCGAAATTTTTCAGTAGGGATGAAACAGCGCTTGGGGATAGCGCTTGCCTTGATCGGAAGTCCTCAGCTATTGATTTTAGACGAACCAATCAATGGCCTTGACCCAGTGGGTGTAGTTGATGTGCGACGGTTACTGCAACGTCTATGTTCAGAAAGAGGCTTAACCATTCTGCTGTCCAGCCACAATTTGCCTGAGTTGTATCAGACAGCGACTGACTATATTATTATTGATCGTGGAGTAATCAAAAAAACAATTACAGCACAGGAGCTTGAAGGACAGTGTAAACAATATTTGCTCATACGGGCTGACAAGCCGGAACTGGCTGTAGGTCTAATTGAGCAAGAACTCAGAACAAAAAATTATCTGGTAATGCCTGATAAGTCGATACGGCTTTTTGATTATATAGGAAGGACACAGGAGGTTGCCGCTGTTTTTAAGAACAGTGATGTTCTTGTCACAAATTTATCTATAGAGGGTAATACGCTTGAAAATTATTACATAAGTATAATCGGAGGGGACAATAATGTATAACCTTGTTAAATGTGAATTGTTAAAGTTGCAAAAATCGCTACCTTTAAAAATCCTTTTTTTGCTTATGCTAGGATTTTCCGTTGTATCATCTTTATCTAGCCTAAGCTATGTTGATTCGCAGTTAGCGAAGCAATTGGAAATAGCATTAAGTGGATACGACGCTTTCTTTTCATCACTACGGGATATGCCCACCATCGCAATGATTGGCATGATTGTAGTTGGTCTATTGATCTGTAATGACTTTGAAAATAGAACGATGCAAACTGAAATCTCAGCCGGTCATAGCAGAGCGACTATTCTGATCAGTAAGGTGTTTGCGCTTGCTATCGCATACTTTATTGTTTATCTACCGTATCCACTCGGACGTGCAATCCTGCAAGGGATTTTCATTGAGTTTGCCCCTGTTGTCACGGTAGGCATGTTGGTGAAAATGTTTGCTACATTTACATCGATTATCCTTGTGGGGCTTGCGGTGAACAGCATCGTTATACTCATGGCCTTTATTTTGCGGAAGTCCATTATCGTTATTGGTATTAGTTATGTATTGGTGGTGCTTGGAGGTTCTGCGCTTATGTCGTTCGGCGTATCCAACCCGGCTTTTGGAGCTTTGCTTGGAAAAACCCCAGTCGGTCTCTTTAAGACGATGGCCATTGCGAATTACGAGCCGTTCGTGCTTATACAGGCAGTTGTCATTAGTACGATTTGTATCGTATGCGCTGTGGCTATCACCTACTCACTGTTTCGTAAGGCAGAGTTGAAATGAGTGGATCTATACTCCTTGTACTTTTGATAATCCTTGTTGTGATTGTCGTTCGTTTGTTTCTTGTGAATAGGCAGATTCGTAAGATCCGTTATGAACTTGAGCAAAGGCTGCTTGAAAGAACAAACCAGCCGCTATCTATTGAGTTGTTTAGTACAGAACTAAATCGCTTGACTGCAAGCATCAATTTATGCTTGCAGGAAGTTGAGCGTTCAAAAATTGCCTACATACAAAAGGAAAAAGAATTTAAAGAAATGATTGCCAATATAGCACACGATCTTCGAACACCCCTAACCGCAATCAAAGGCAATTTGCAGTTGTTAGAGCAAAATGCTTTAACAGACGAACAAAAGCAACAATTTGGAGCTGTGTTTAGACAGTCGGATGAAATGGCACTGCTCTTGGAACGGTTTTGGGAATATTCGTATTACTCCACAAGTGACCGTGCACTGTGTTTGGAAAAGATGAACCTAGCGAATCTACTCTCTGAGTGTCTTTCGGACTATGTACCTCAAATTGAGGAAAAGGGATTTGCTGTTTCTTATCGACAGGAAGAACCTGTTTTCATCTATGCTGTCCGCGAATATTGTATGCGAATTTTGCAAAACTTGATCCAAAATTGTATCAGTCATTCTTCTGGGGACATTGAAATCAGTGTTTGCCAAAGTGATTACGTAGTGAATTTGATTTTGAAAAATCCTGTGCCAGAAAATGTGGAAATAAATGTTGAGCGGATTTTTGATCGGTTCTATAACGCTGATCGCTCAAGAAATAAGGTATCGGGACTTGGGCTGTCAATTGTTGCTTTACTTGCGGATAAAATGGGAGGTAAAGTGACAGCAGTTATGCGTAATGGCGAGTTGAGTTTATGTATTGCATTCAAAGCGTGGACAAAAGAGATGAGTTCTGTAAACAACTAAGGGAATATTGATTATACAAGATAAAGATGTGCAGATTAAACAGAAAGGCAATGTGCTTCCCCTGTCGGGGAATATACATCGCCTTTTTGTTTTGTATAGCCTGTATCACTATTTTGTGCTTACGCTTTTAATAATGACCATTCAAAATAGCTTGTGAGTTAAAAGATCGGTACAGAAATTAAGCCGCATCGTCGTATAA